>DATEUE010000001.1:0-11595 GCA_035283305.1 Vicinamibacteria bacterium
GATCGCCCGGTGCGAGAGGCGGACGAGGCCGAGCAGGACCGCCTTCAGCAGGCGGTGCCCGAGCACGGGCGGGATCTTGACGCGCGCGCAGCCCTCGGCCCCGATCAGGTCCTGCATGTAGATCCGCGGCACGACGCCGAAGCCCACGAGGCGCCAGGCGCGCGGGATCATGTCCTGCAGCATCCGCAGGTTGGCCCACGCGAGCTCGACGCCCTTGGGGTTCGCTCCCGGGCCCACGTAGTGGCGTCGCTTGAAGGCCGCGTAGAACTCGGCCGCCTCGGCGACGTTTCCCGGCACCCACTCGCCGCTCTCGGGCCGCCCCGCGGGGTGGATGCCGACGAGCTGGGCGTAGATCCGCCACAGGTAGTAGAGGTCCTCCTCCTCGTCGGGCCGCAGCCCCACGCCGAGGGTGCGCATACCGTCGATCACCAGGTAGGAGAAGCCCATCACGGTCGCGAGCATGTCCTCGAGATTGATGGGCGGACCGTACTTCGCGACGTCGAAGGGCGGCTTCATCCGCCGGAGCACGAGCGCGCGGATCGCGGCGTGCATCAGCCGCATCTTCTGGGCGGTGGTGATCGCCTTGCCGTTCTCGGCGAAGCCCCCCGGCGACGACACGTTCACCACCATCTGCAGCACGCCCAGCAGGCGCCGATAGGGGTGTCGCTCGAGGTCGCCCGACAGGCTCAGGATCTGGCCGAACGACGGCGCCGCGTAGCCCTCCGGCAGCGACTTGGCGAGCAGCACGAGCGCCGCCGGGAAGGCGTGCTTCATCCAGATGAACTCGCCGCGCGAGATGCGCGGGAGGTCCGTGCCGGGCGGCAGCGCCCGGGTCGTCCCGAAGAACTCGACGAGCGCCTGGGGCGATCCCTCGGGCAGGCGATCGTCGTTGGAGGTGACGTGACGGAAGAGCGCCGCCGAGCCCGAGGCGCCGCCCTCCGAGAAGAGGCGCTTGACGCACGCGTCGGCCTCGTCGTCGACGTGGCGGCGGATCTCGTCGAGGAACACGTCCTCCGACCAGCGCGTCGCCATGGCTCAGGCCGCCCTCGGGACGCGGCACGTGTGGAACAGCCACACGTAGTAGACGTCCAGCACCAGCGTCACCGCGCACAGCGTCTGCAGGAAGCGGTTCTCGGGATAGACGAGCACGCAGAAGCCGATCACGAGGCCGTTGCCGAGCAGCTTGCACCAGGCGACGAACGGCGAGTAGGGTGTCCGGTCCCGCTCGCGGAAGAACTGGGGGATGTAGAGCGCCGACATCAGCAGCGTGGCCATGTAGCCCGAGACGAGCCCGGTCGACGTGTCGTAGCCCTGGCGCACCAGCAGGTAGATCGTCCCCGCGAAGGCCAGGATCGCGAAGCCCACGGACAGGCGGAAGTACTCGCGCAGCTTCGGCGTCTGAAGGTGGCGCACGCCGTAGCGCAGCAGGCCCCAGACGATGAAGACGTCGAGCAGGAACCAGAGCCTGTAGCCCCAGACGAAGATCGTCCCGAGGTCGGTGCGGTAGACGATCCCCCACGTGAACTCCCAGGCGATGTTGACGGCCACCGCCGTGGCCGGGATCTCGACGAACTTGTTGCGCACGATCTCGCGCAGCACGCCCATGTACGCGAGCGCCCAGGCGATCCCGCCGGCCGCGAAGAACAGCAGCTCCGGGGTCGAGTACTTCGCGGTGTTGACGAGCGGCTCGGGGCTCATCGGGCCTCCTCGCGGGTCGCGGAGACGAGGGCGGCCGCGCTTCCGGAGCGGATCCAATAGAAGAGGCCGATGTAGACGAGGTCGAGCGCCAGCGTCAGCAGGCAGAGCAGCAGCAGGTAGGGGTTGTGCGGCTGGACGATGAAGTTGAAGACCGTGAGCAGAGCGGTGCCGAGCATCTTGCTCCAGGCCACGACCAGCGAGAAGTCGTAGAGATGGCCGTGGCGCAGGATGATCACCAGGTAGAGCGCCGACATCATCGTGTTCAGGATGTAGCCCGAGATGGCGCCGTAGCCGGTGTCGTAGCCCTCGCCCACGAAGAAGTAGATCCCCACCGCCCACGCCACGATGCCGAAGACGCAGGCGGGGCGGAAGATGGCCTTGAGCTCGGGCAGCCCCATCTGCCGGTCGCCGAAGCGGAAGAGCATGTACACGATTCCCAGGTCGAAGAAGAACCAGACCCTGTAGCCCCAGGAGAAGAAGCGGCCGAGCTCGTTCGGGTAGAGGAAGCCCCAGACGAACTCCCACGCGATGTTGGCGACCACGGCACCCGCGGGAATCTCGAGGAACTGGTTGCGGAGCGCGCTCTTGACGATCGCGACGTAGGCGACGACCCAGCCGAAGCAGCCGACCCCGAACAGGATCAGCAGCGGGACCGGGTACTGGCTGGTGTTGAACCAATCCGTCGTCGCGACGGGCATGCCGGCACCCCCAGAAAGCGGCTCGCGGCCGCACGGAAAGCGAGGACAGCGGACGGCGAAGACGTGTGAAGCGACGGAGTCGGCGCGGATGCTACTGGACCAGCGCGGCACCCGCAAGCGACCCGGGATTCCCTGTCCGGGCGAGCGCGGTTTCCCGAACCCCCGGACGGTCTTTCGCGTACTGGCTGGTGCAGGGGTCTGCTGCCCGGAAGGAGGAGCGGTGCCGAGGAAGCTGACGCGCGACACGCGGGGGGCGGTTCTGGCGGGAGTGGCGGCCGGTTTCGGCCGCTACCTGGACGTCGACCCGGTGCTGGCGCGGCTGGGCTTCGTGCTGCTGGCCTTCGTCAACGGCCTGGGAGTGCTGATCTACCTGGCAGGCTGGGCTCTGATGCCGCGCGCGGACGCCACCGCGCCGGAGGGCGCCGCGGGCTCCACGCCCGCCGCCGCCGGGTTCGATTCGCTGCGCGAGGCGGGCAGCCAGCTGGCGGCCGAGGTCCACAAGGCGACGGCCGACACGGCCTCCGCGCAGCTCGCGATCGGCTCGGTCCTGGTCGTCACGGGTGCTTTGCTGCTCGCCCACAACCTGGGCTGGCTGCACTGGCCGTACTGGATGCGCTTCGGGACGCTCTGGCCGCTGCTGCTCGTGGCCCTGGGCCTCGGCCTCGTCTTCAAGTCCCGCAAGCCGGCTTCGGCTTGACGGCCCGGAGCACTAGATCGCCTTCGCGATTCGCTCGGCGACCCTGTCGAAGCCGGAGCGCGTCGGGTGCAGCTCGTCGTTCCAGTCGGCCCGGTAGCCTACGGGCACGGCCGAGGACAGCGTCCCGCGCAGGTCCACGTAGCGCACGTGTCCCTGTCCCTCCGCCGCGAGTTCGCGCACCAGGCGGGCCAGCATCGCGTTGTGCAGGTCGATGAGCTCCCGCACCACCGCGGCGTTCGTGCCAAGGGCGGCGGTACGCTGACGCTTGTCGGCCGGGACGTAGCCCTTGCGGCGGAACCCCGGCTCGAGCCACGGACCCGGCAGGATCCAGCCCCCGCCGAGGTAGCCGCGGCCGTCGGGGATCGCGTGGTCGTAGCCGTGGACCACGACCCTCACTCGCTCCTTGAAGTGCGCCTCGGAGAGCCGGGTGACGACGCCGATCAGGCTCGCCATCGCCGCGCGCAAGCGCACGTCGATGATCCCCTGCGCCACCGTGGCGTTGAGCCGCGGCAACCCGGAGCCGCTGTGGTTGAGCAGCAGCGGGAACTCGTCGCCGGCGATGTCATTGCCGCCGCCCGAGAGCAGGATCGCGCGCGGCCTGCCGCCACGCGCGCGCACCTTCTCGAACGCGCGCGTGAGCTTGTCGACCTGGGCCGCCTCGTGCGCCATGTCCTCGAGCGTGTCGCCCTTGTGCGCGACCGACTCGATCTCGAAGCCGCGCGCCTCGAGGCAGCCGAGCACGTCGAAGAACGGATAGTCGAACCACGAGTCGCCCTCGGCGATCAGCAGCCCGAGCCGCGGCTTCGCGGCGGCCGCGGCGCGCGCCACCGCACGCCGGCGCAGCACCTCGCCCGCGAGCGCCGCTCCCGTGTCGAAGGAGCGCCGAGCCAGAGCACGGGAGCCCGCGGTCTTCGCCCTTGTCGCAGCAGCATGCTTCTTCATGGCCGCCTCCAAGAGAGCACCGAACGCCTCTCAGCCCCGGCGGTTCGCGCTGGCCGAGGCCACTTCGGGCTGGTGCAGCACCCGCTCGACGAAGCCGGCCGGGGCCGAGAGCACCAGGTAGCCGAGGTTCGGGAACACGTTGAAGTCGTAGTCCGATGCGGCCGCGCCAACCTCCTCCGCCACGCGCGCCAGCAGTTCGCGGGCCACGTCCTGCGCGGCCTCCGGCACGGGCGGGCGCGAGGAGCGCCGCGTGGGTGGCCGCAGCCGCAGCACGGCCTCGACCGGCGCGGGCTTCGAGGCGGCCGCCCGATCGAGCTGCCGCCGCAGCTCCGGGTCGATCTTCACCTTCGAGCGACGCGTGGCCGCGCTCACAGGGCCTCGAGCGCTTTCACGCCGTTCGGGATGCCCTTGCCGCCCCGCTCCGGCGCCATCCCCCGGGGACGCGTGCAGGACTTGAAGAGCGCCGCCTCGAGCCGGGCCAGCGTGACCTTCGGCTTGGCCTCCAGCAGCAGCGCCGCGAGACCGGCGACGTGCGGGGTGGCCATCGAGGTCCCGTCCATCGACTGGTAGCCGCCGCCGGGCTTGGCGGACACGATGTCGACGCCGGGAGCCACCAGGTCGGGGACGATCGGGTCGCGCTTCCGGTCGAAGCGCTGGCTCGACGAGAAGTCGGCGACCCGGCCCTTCTCGTCGCAGGCCCCCACCGACAGCGCCTCCGAATAGTTCCCGGGCGACCGGCTCGAGCCCGCGTACTCGTTGCCGACGGCGAACACCGGCAGCACGCCCTTGCGGCGCAGGATGCGCGTGATGGCCAGGAAGTCCGGCCAGTAGCCGCGGAAGCCGAGCGACAGGCTCAGCACGCGGACGCCCTTGCCGAGCGCCCAGTCCATGCCGCCCAGGACGCGCGCGAGCGCGTCGCCGCCCTCGATCACCGCGGCGCTCGCGAGCTTTGCTCCCGGGGCCATGCCGACGTGGCGGCCGCCGACCGCTCGGCCCGCGATCGTGGCCGCGGTGTGGGTGCCGTGCTCGTCGCTGTCCTTCGGCTTCGGAGGCGGCGTGACCTCGCGTCCCATCAGGTCGAACTCGGCAAAGTGCGCGACCGCGCCGGCGAGCGTCGGGTGCTCGCCGTCGATGCCCGTGTCGAGCTGCCCGACGAGCACACCCTTGCCGGTGAGGCCGCGCTGCCACAGGTCGGGAGCGCCGAGCCGCTCGAGACCCCACGTGTGAGCCGACGAGAGCTTCGCGGCCCGCACGTCGCGCGGGCGGATCGGGCTCAGGGCCGGGGCACCGACGACCGAGACGACCTCGGGGTCCTTGCGCAGCGCGACGAGCCCGTCGTGGTCGACGGTGCCGAGCATGATGCCGAGCTGCGGGAAGATGCGGTAGGCCTCACCCTGCTCGCCCAGGCTCGTGGCGAGCGCGAGCGACGAGCCGCTCTTTCGAAACCGCTGCCCGAGACGCCGGCCCTCGCGCTTCGAGGCCGCGGCGCCGGTTCCGGTAGCCGCGCGCAGGACGACGATCACGCGCGCCTGCCCGCGCGACAGCATCTCCTGGCTCAGATACCGGCTCATGCTCCCGATCCGGAGTACAGTCTAGCGCGCTCCGGCAGCCATGCGGACACTCGGTATCGACCTCGGCGGAACCAAGACCGCGCTCGCCGTGGTGGACGCAGCGGGCAGCGTGCTCGCGCGTTCGAAACGCCCGTCTCACGAGGGCGGGCGGGCGCTCGCGTTCGAGGCGCTCGGGAGCTGGGCCAGCGAGACGCTGCGGTCCGCCGGTCTCGGCTGGTCCGACCTCGGCGGCGTGGGCGTGATCGTACCGGGGCTCTACGACCCGCGCACGGGACGGGCCTGGGCGCCGAACCTGTGGGGCACGGCCGAGGTCGCGCTGCGCGACGCCCTCGGCCCGCACCTCGAGGCGCCACTCACGATCGACAGCGACCGCTCCGGCTACGTGCTCGGCGAGCACTGGCTGGGCGCGGCGCGCGGCGCCAGCGACGTCGTGTTCCTGGCCGTGGGCACCGGCATCGGCGCGGGGATCCTGGCCAACGGCCGCCTCGTGCGCGGTGCCGGGGGCGTCGCCGGGGCCGTGGGCTGGCTGGCGATCGATCCGCGCTGGCAGCCGCTCTACGGCGAGGTCGGCTGCTTCGAGGCCCAGGCGGCGGGCCCCGCGCTCGCGCGGCGCGGACGCGCGAGCTCGGCCGCGGAAGTGGTCGAGGCGGCCCGCTCCGGCGATCCCACGGCGCTCCACGCCGTCGCCGAGACGGTCGAGGCCCTGGCGATGGGCATCGCCGGGCTCATGTCCGTGCTCGATCCCGAGGTCGTGGTGCTCGGGGGCGGCGTGATGCAGGCGCACGACCTCTTCCTCGTACCAATCCGCGCGGCCGTGAGGCGCTGGGCGCAGCCCTTCGCGGCCCGACGCTGCCGCATCGAGCCGACGGCGCTCGGCGAGGACGCCGGCGTGCTGGGAGCCGCCCGCCTCGCGTTTCCCGAATCCCTCACAGCCTGATTGGAGACCTCATGTCCGCGACGGCGTACTACCAGCAGATCACGGCGGCGCTCGAGCGCGTCCACGTCACGCAGCTGGCGAAGATCGAGCAGGCCAGCGAGGCGATCGCCGCCTCGATCCAGGCGGGGGGCTTCGCCTTCCTCTACGGCAGCGGCCACTCGGTGATCCCGGTGATGGACGTCTTCCCCCGCTACGGCAGCTTCGTCGGCTTCGTGCCGCTCTACGACCCGCGCCTGATGTGGTCGAACGTGACGGGTGCCGGCGGCGCGCGCGAGCTTCTGTGGATCGAGCGCCAGGAGGGCTACGCGCCGGTGTTCCTGCAGAGCCATCCGCTGCGCCGGGGCGACGCGTTCGTCGTCTTCTCGCACGGCGGCCTGAACGCGGCCCCGATCGACGCGGCGCTCTACGCGCGCGAGCGCGGGCTCACGGTGATCAGCGTGTCCTCGCTCGCGAACGCGGCGCAGAGCCGGGCGATTCACTCGTCGGGAAAGAAGCTGTCGGACGTCGCCGACATCGCGATCGACAACTGCATCGCCCCGGAGGACGCGCAGGTGGACGTGGGCCGCGTCGAGAAGGTCGCCGCGGGCTCGACGATGGCCGTCGTCTTCGTGGCGATGGCGCTCGTCGCCGAGACCGGCGCGCGCCTGTGCGCGCGCGGCTACCCGCTCACGACCTTCGTCTCTCCGAACGTCGCGGGCGTCCGCCCCGGCCACAACCAGGCGGTGTTCGAGGCCTACGCGCGAAGGCTCGCCGAGCGGGGCGCGCCGTGAGCACCGACGCCAGGGGCTGGCGCGAGCGCCCGGCGGGGGCCGCATACGCCGGACACTTCCTCTTCGGCATCGTGATGGCCCTGCTCGGGGCGATCCTGCCGGAGCTCTCCTCCCGGATCGGCATCGACCTCGCGCAGGCCGGCACGCTGTTCCTGGTGATGAACGCGTGCATCCTGTTGAGCAGCCTGGGCCTCGGGCCGGTGATGGACCGCTTCGGGATGAAGCCGCCGCTCGTGATCGGTCCCGTGCTCGCGGGCGGGGGCCTGCTGGCCGTGGCGCTTGCGCAGCACTACGAGCCGCTCGCCTGGGGCGTGGCACTGCTCGGCCTCGGCGGGGGTGCCCTCAACAGCGCGGGCAACACGCTCGTGGCCGACCTGCACGAAGCGCCGGAAAAGAGGAGCGCCGCGCTCAACCTGCTGGGCGTCTTCTACGGCATCGGCGCGCTCTTCATCCCGCTCGCGATCGGGCTCTTGCTCGCGGCGGCCGACCTGACCACGATCCTGATGGTCGCCGTCTTGCTGTGCGTGGCCGTCGCGGGTCGCAACGCGCTCGTCTCGCTGCCACGGCCGAAGCACGAGCGGCACCTGGCCCTCGGCGAGATCGTGCGCTTCCTGCGCGAGCCGTTCGTGCTGCTGTTCGCGGCGCTCTTGTTCTTCCAGTCCGGCAACGAGTTCGTGGCCGGAGGCTACGTGTCCTCGTTCCTCGTGCGCGAGAACGGCTTCTCCGTCCGGGCAGCTTCGTGGGCACTCTCCGGTTACTGGGTCGCGCTGATGCTGGCGCGGCTCGTGCTGAGCCGAGTGGCGCTGCGGATGAACGGCTCCCGCCTGCTCGTCCTGTGCGCGGTGGCCTCGGCGGCCGGCACGGCGCTGCTCGCCACGAGCCGGCACCCGGCGCTCTCGGTCCTGGCCGTCGCGTGGATCGGCGCCGCCCTCGCCGGCATCTTCCCGACGGCGCTCGGGATCGTCGGCGCGCGCTATCCGGCCTTCACCGGAACCGTGTTCGGCCTGCTGCTGACGGCCGCGCTCACCGGCGGGATGCTGCTGCCCTGGCTCACCGGCCTGGTCGGCGAGACCCACGGGCTGCGGCCGGCGCTGGTGGTGGTCGCCGCGCAGTTCCTCGCGATCGCCGCGCTCGCCGCGCTCGCGGGTCGCAGGCCGGCCGGAGGCTCCGCCTTCGCTCGTCACTCCGGCTTCGGCAGCGGGGGCGGGCCGTCGGGGATGTAGGGCCGGTAGACGAAGCCGCGGGTCTTCTTCTCGAACTCCGCGCGGATCGCGGAACGGGCGGCCGCGTCCTCGAAGAGATCCACCATCGTGGCGGCAAGCGTCTTGGCCGCTTGCAGCATGCCCTTGTGCCCGATCGACATCCCGCCCGCGGCCACGACCGGCCAGGCGTGCCACGGCACTCCGCGCGGCGCGGTCGCTACCGAAACGTGCAGCGTGGGCGTCACCCAGCTGACGTCGCCCACGTCGGTCGAGCCGCCTTCGCGCTCCTGTCCCTCGAGCGGGCCGATCGAGGCGTCCATCCCGCGCGGCTCCACGCCCGAGGCCGCCTGCAGCGCGCGCGCGAAGGCCTCTTCCTCCGGCGTGTACGCGATCGGGCCCAGCCAGCGCAGGTTGGCGTCGAGCAGCTTCGTGCCGGTCTCGTTGATCAGGATCTCCATGTCGCCGGCCTGCACCGTGGCCTTGCCCTCGACGCCCGCAGCGAGCGCAGCCCCGTCGACCGCGCGGCGCAGCCGCTCGAGGACAGAGTCGAGCACGCTGCGGTCGAAGTCGCGGGCCCAGATCCAGACGCGGCCGGTCTCGGGAACCACGTTCGGCACGTCGCCGCCCGCCGTGATCGCGTAGTGCATGCGCGTCGTGGGCCGCACGTGCTCGCGCATCAGGTTCACGGCGTGCGTGAACAGCTCGACCGCGTCGACCGCGCTGCGGCCGTTCCAGGGGTCGGCCGCGGCGTGGGCGGCTTTGCCCTTGAACTCGACCATCAGGTCCACCACGGCCTGGCCGCCCTGCATGTCCGCGCGCGTGCGGTCCGACGGGTGCCAGGCGAGCGTCACGTCGACGTCCTTGAACACCCCGTCGCGCGCCATGTACGCCTTGCCGCCGACCGCTTCCTCGGCGGGCGTGCCGTAGTAGCGCACGCTGCCCGAAAGTCGCCCGCTGGCGATCAGCTCCTTGACCGCGATCGCCGCGCCGAGGCTCGCGGGACCGAACAGGTTGTGGCCGCAGCCGTGGCCCGCGGCGCCTGCCTCGAGCGGGGCGCGCTCGGAGACGGCCTTCTGCGACAGGCCCGGCAGCGCGTCGTACTCGCCGAGCACCGCAATCACGGGCCGACCCTCGCCGTAGCTCGCGACGAATGCCGTGGGCATGCCCGCGAGGCCGCGCTCGACGCGGAAGCCCTGCCGCTCCGCGAAGTCCGCGAGCAGCGCCGCCGAGCGCGTCTCGCGCAGGGCGGTCTCGGCGAAACTCCAGACCTGGTCGGCCAGGGCCACGAGCTCGGCGCGCTGCGCCTCGATCGAGGCGACCGCGGCCTGCTTTCTGCGGACGTCGGCCTTCGTGGGCGTCCCCGCGGTTTTCGGAGTGGCGGGTGACGGATTCGCTGCGGCGAGCACGAGTGCGAGGATCAGGTTCATGGACGCTTCCCCCGGAAGGCCGGCCATTCTACCCGAGGCTGGCGAACAACCGCGGCCCGGCTAGAATCGGTGCGGGGGCGTGTGAGGCCGCAGCCGTGAGCCTGAGTGTGCGAGTGCTGGCGGCGATCCTGGTGCTCGCCTTGCCCGCGTTGGCCATGGCGCAGGACGCGGCGCGGCCACGCCGGCGCGGGACCCCGATCCGGGACTCGCTCGACCGCGTGATCGAGCGGATCGTGCTCTCGCACCTGCAGCCGTGCGACCTCGCCAGGCGCGACGGGCTCCCGTGCTTCCCCAGCGGAATCGAGCAGGAAGGGCCGCGCTTTTCCGTGGCCGAGGCGCTTCGCCGATACCGGGGGACCGGGTCGCCCGCACCGGGAGTCCCCACGGCCGCCGAGATCCAGGGCCAGATGTCCGGCGCGCCGCAGTCGGCCTCGGGCGGCGTCGGTGGGGACCCGGTCTGCGGCGCGCGCAAGCTCTGGAAGAAGCTCCAGGGCAAGAGCACGACCTACCACCTCTACCGGACCTGGGACGAGCGCGGCGAGCGGCCGCTGCTGAGCGACCACCGGCTCGATCCCGAGGACTATCGAACGAACCCCCAGTTCCACTTCGAGTACCTGGGCGAGTTCAGCGGCGAGTGCGCGGCGGTGGCCGCCTGGAACAAGGCGCTGCGCGACGCGGTCGATCGAGATGCCGGGCCCGCGGGACCCGAGCCCCCTCCCGACGAGCCGCACTGACCGGGGCCCGCGGCGGCCGCGAGTCGGGTATGCTCGGGCCGACTTCGATCCGGGGGAGGAGGCCTTCATGTCGCAGAAACACCTCGGCCGGCGTGGCTTCGTCAAGCTCGCCGCCGGCATGGCGCTCGCGCGCCCCACACTGGCTCACGCCGTGGCCCCGCCGCAGGCGGGCTTTCCGAAGCGCCCCGAGACGAAGCAGGCCCTCTTCGTCTACGGCGGCTGGCCGGGCCACGAGCCCGCGAAGTGCCGCGACATCTTCGTGCCGTGGCTGAAATCGAAGGGCTTCGAGGTGGTGGTGTCCGACACGCAGGCACCCTACGCCGACGCCGCCCTCATGGGGACGATCGACCTCGTGGTGCAGATCTGGACGATGGGCACGATCGAGAAGGAGCCGCTCAAGGGCCTGCTCGCCGCCGTGAAGAACGGCACGGGCATGGCGGGCTGGCACGGCGGCATGGGCGACGCCTATCGCCAGGAGACCGAGTACCGCTACATGGTGGGCGGCGACTGGGTCGCGCACCCGGGCGGCATCATCGACTACGAGGTGCAGATCGTCGATCACGAGGACCCGATCACGGCGGGGCTCTCCGATTTCAAGGTCAAGAGCGAGCAGTACCTGATGCACGTCAACCCGAACAACAAGGTGCTCGCCACGACGACGTTTTCGGGCGCGGTCGATCCCTGGATCGACGGCCACACGATGCCCGTCGCGTGGAAGAAGGTCTACGGCAAGGGACGCATCTTCTACACCTCGCTCGGGCACACCGCGGACGTCTTCGACATCCCCGAAGCGCTGACGATCGCCCAGCGCGGCATGCTGTGGGCGAGCGAGAGCCGCTACGAGCCCACGCCGAACCTGGTGAGCCCGGTCTACCCGAGGCGCTGAACCTGCCGATTGACCTCGCCTGCGCGCGCGTTC
>DATEUE010000002.1:0-9669 GCA_035283305.1 Vicinamibacteria bacterium
GCGCTCACAGGTAGTGCTGCTTGTGGCGGCGGTAGAACTCGACCGTCTGCGCCAGGCCCTCGCGCAGGCCGAGCTTCGGCGCCAAGCCCAGGATCGTGCGCGCGCGCGTGATGTCGGCGTAGAAGTCGCCGATGTCGATCCGCTTGCGCTCGGGCGGAAACGGGACGAGCGTGTAGGAGCCCCCGCCCGCGACGTCGAGCAGCAGCTTCACGAGCTCGACGAGCGCGAGCGGATGCTCGTCGCCGAGGTTCAGCACCTGGCCGTCCGCGGCGCCGGTTGCCCCGGCGCGCAGGAACGCATCCACGACGTCGTCGACGTGGTTGAAGTCGCGCTTCTGGAGGCCGTCGCCGAAGATCTGGATCGGCTCGCCGAAGGCCGCCTGGCGCACGAACCAGCCGATGAAGCCCTGGCGGTTGTGACGGATCAGCTGACGCGGGCCGTAGGTGTTGGTGAGCCGCAGCGACGACGCGCGGATCCCGTACACCTGGTGGTAGACCAGGTGGTAGAACTCGCCCGAGATCTTGTTGATCCCGTTCACGTCCACCGGCTGCAGCAGGTGCTTCTCGTCCACCGGCAGGTACTGCGGCCGCCCGTAGACCTGGCGCGTCCCGGCGTAGACGATCTTGAGCTCGGGGTTGCCGCGCCGCACCGCCTCGAGCAGGCGCAGCTGGCTGGTGCAGTTGATCTCGAGATCGGTCACCGGGTCGTTCATCGAGTCGATGTGGCTCACCTGCCCCGCCAGGTTGAACAGCACCTGCTGGCCGCGCACCAGGTACTCCATGCCGTGGCCGCGCACGTCGGCGATGTTGACGCGGATCCGGTCCTGGTAGCCGTCGAGATTGAACAGGTTGCCGCCGTAATCCGGCAGCAGGCTGTCGACCGCGGTCACCTGCGCGCCGAGGTCGGCGAGCGTGCGGCTGAGGTTGGAGCCGATGAAGCCGAGCCCGCCCGTGACCAGGACCTTCGTGCCGCGGTAGTAGTCGCGATGGTCGCTCACCGGACGGCCGTCCGCGCTGCCGCGGCGTGCTCGCTGCCGGGCGCGAGATGGCGCCGTCGCACCACGAGCTCCAGCCAGAGTCGGGCGAGGTCGCGCAGCGTACGCGCCACCCGCGGGAAGTTGAAGAACTGGCTCTTGCCGTAGCTCCTGTGGAAGTGGTGGACGGGCACCTCGGCGATCCGGTAGCCGTGGTCCTGCACCTTCTTCATCAGCTCGACGCAGATGACGCCGGAGCTACGGGTCAGGCGCACCTTCTCGAACACGCCCTTGCGCATCAGCCGGAAGTCGCAGTCGACGTCGCGCAAGCGCAGCCCGAACGCGAGCTTGACGAACCAGTGGTACAGCCGCCCGATCACGATGCGATGCAGCGAGTCGTTGCGCGAGATCTTGTAGCCGTTGATGAAGTCCACCTCGGGCGAGAAGGCCTGCCACAGCCTCGCGAGCTCGCGCGGGTCGTACTGGGCGTCGCCGTCGGTGTAGAAGACGAGCTCCTTGGAGGCCGTCTCGAAGCCGGTCCGCAGCGCCCCGCCATAGCCGCGGTTCGTCGGGTGGTGGACCACCTTCAGCCAGGGGAAGCTCTTCGCCATCTCGTCGAGCAGAGCCCCGGTGTGGTCGGGGCTGCCGTCGTCGACCACGATCACCTCGTGGTCGTCGGTGAGCGTGCGCGCGGTCATGTGGGCCACGAGCGCTAGGCTGGCGATGGTGCCGGCGTCGTTGTAGGCGGGAAAGAAGATGCTGAGGCCGGGCGTGGCTCTACTCATGACACTCTCGGTCGCTCGAAACGGAGAACGCTAGCACGCCCGCTTCGCGAGGGTCAAACCGCGCGCCGCGCCGCTCCTCCAAGCGCCGCGCCAACGAGGCCGACGGTTGCGAGCGCGGCGATCACCAGGCCCGCCAGCAAGCCCCGCGCGCGATGCGTGAGCACGATCCGATGCGTGCCTTCCTGCAGCACGACGCCGATGCGGTCCGCGTTCACCCGCAGCACCGCCGCCTCGAACCCGTCGACGCGCGCCCTGAATCCGGCGTCGTAGCCCTCGCCGATCACCAGCAGCCCCGGCCCCGCCGCCCGCACCACGATGCGCCCGCCCGCAGCCCGCGCGACGTCCGCCGGCTGGGAGCGGCTGTCCGGGGGCAGCACGACGCCGTGTACGTCGGCCTGCGCCGCGATCGCCTCGCGGCGCGTGTCGACGCCGAGCCGGGTCGGGGCGCGCAGCACGTCGAGCACCCGCTCGGCGTCGGGCAGGCGCCGCAGCGACTCGACCACCCAGGCAGGGCCGATCCCGCGCCGCACCTCGAACAGACTCACGAGCGGCGTGCCCGCGGCCTCGGCCAGCCGCACCTCGTCGCTGACGAACGCCGAGGCCGTCGACAGGCCAAGGGCGCGCGACGACTCCGCGTCGTAGACGCCGGCGCGCACCAGGCGCAGCGGCGGGGCGCCCGGCATGGCCCGAAAACGCAGCGAGCGGACCGCGAAGCGACCCGGCAGCCGCAGCACCGCGAGGTACTGGTTGCCGCGCACGCCCTGGCCCGTGGTGAAGGTGGCGTGCACCTTCGGCCGCGCGTGACGCACTCGGCCCTTGAGGTCGGGCCGGTCCCAGGCCCACTCGGCGGTGTCGGTGCCCGCGCGGATCGGCAGCCAGATCTCGCGCCCCGACGCGAGCCGGACGACACACTCGGCCACGATCGCGCCGTCCTCGACCTCCACCGCGCCCGAGAGGAAGCTCAGCATCCGGACCTCGGTGGCGCGCGTGATCGGCAGCGCGAACAGGTGCGGCCGCGGCGGCTCGAGCACCACGTCGAGCGGCTCGCCGAGGCCGTCCACGTCCCCCGGAACCGCGAGCGCGTCGGTCGGAACCTGCACGAAGCGCACGCCCAGGAGCTCGAGCCGCCCGGGATCGGTCTCGAGCAGCTCCCGCGAGACGGTCCCGTCCCGGCGCATGCCGCCCAGGGCCTGAAGCCGCGCCGCGGGCACCATCGGGTCGTAGCCGTTGGCGTTCTTGTGGCCCGTGAGGCTCGCGAGGTTGGCCCAGGCCAGATCGCGCGCCCGCGCACGAGGCCACGCCGTGCTGAGCGACAACAGCCGCTCGTCGCTGCGCTCCCCCATCACGCGGTCGAGGGCGGCGCGGGTCGGTGTCGGCTGGCTGAGCTCGGCCACGGTCGGCGCGCCCGTCCAGGCCTGGCGCCCGAGCGGCTGCAGCAGGAACGACACGACGAGCGGCAGCAGGAAGACGTGGGCGTAGACCGTGTCGCGGGAACCCGCGAGCGCGAAGTGCAGCACGAGTGCTATCGCCAGCAGGCCCACCGGCGCCTGAAGCTCAAGGGCGAGCGGACCCGTCACCGTAGTCGCGACCGACAGCGAAGCCGCAGCGAAGAGCGCGGCCACGAGCGCGAGCCTTCGCACCCTGCGCCCGAGCGGCTCGCGCCGGGCCCGCCAGTGGGCCTCGAGTGCGAGGCCCGCGAGCAGCGCGAGCGCCAGGTCGAAGGCGAGTGGCAGCGGGCCGCCGGCGTCCGGTCCCCCGCGCAGCGCGAACAGCACGAGCACCAGCGCCACGACCGCGGCCGCAGCGCGCAGCGCCGGCATGCCGCGCAGCAGCGGCACGGCGGACAGGGCGAAGATCGGGGCGGGCGAGTGCGACACGTAGCGCACCACGAACCCGGCGACGCCGGCGAGCGGAGCGGCCGCGCGGTCGGCGGCCCCCGCCCCGCCCGCTCCCGCCTCGCCGAGCGCCACGAGCGTAGGAATGAGCTGCGGCGCCGCGAGCAGCACTCCCGCGAGGACCGCCGCGACGGTGCTGAGGATGCGCGGGGCGTCGGCTCCCTCCCCGCGCAACAGCCGGGGAAGGAAGGCGAGCACGAGCCGGGCACCGAGCAGCAGCGCCGCCGCGAGGGCGGCCGCGGCTGAGCCGGAGAGCAACACGAGCGAGACCGCCGAGGCGAAGCCGAACGTCGCGGCGAGAGTGTGTCGCGGCCGCGCCAGGTGGCTCTCCGCGGCGAGCAGCAACAGCGGCAACGCCGGCGCCGCGACGATCGTCGCGGTGTCCCCGAGATGGGCCACGAGGTGCGGGCCGAGGGCGAAGCCGAGGCCGGTCGTGAGCGCTCCCACCGACCCGGCCCCGAGCCGCCGGGCGTACAGGTAGGCGAACGGACCCGTCAGGGCGAGCGAGATCAGCACCAGCAACTGGAACGCGGTGAGCGGTGGCAAAGGCGCGAGCGCCAGCATCAGCGGGTGCAACGCCCCGGGCCGGTAGGAGGCGAGCAGCGGCGTCCCGGAGAAGATCGAGCCGTTCCAGGACGGCACCTCGCCGCGCTGCCACGCGCGGAACACCTCGCTGCGCAGCGGCAGGTGCAGCGCCGCCCCGTCTCCCGGGGCGAGCAGCCGGCCCTCGCGCCAGGCGGGGGCGTAGGCGAGGAGCGGCGCCGCGGCCAGGAGCAGGATCAGGAGCAGCTCCCGCCTCTCGCTCCGCATAGGCGTGACCCTAGCACGCCGCTCGGCGCCCACGTGAGCCGCGCGGCTCGCGCCGGGCGCGATCGCTTAGAAACCCGGCGTGCCCTGAGCCTCGCGCCGCCTTCGGACCGCCGCGAGGCAGCCCGAGTAGAAGCGGAACTGCGCCAGGTTGTCGAGCACGACCGGCCGGTTCTCGCCGGCGCCGCTGCGCGTCGCAGCCGCGAGCGAGCCTGCGGCCGCGAGCGCGCCCGAAGGCTCGGGCGCGGACAGCCCCAGGACGGGGCCGAGCCGGGAGAAGCCGTCGTCGCGCGGGGCGTCGCCCGCGACCGCGTCGAGCCAGGCCTCGATCTCGAGCCGGGCCGAGCCGCTCTGCGCGAAGCCGAGCTCGAAGTTGAGCGCGTCGATCTCCAGGGCGCGTGCCTCCGCGCGGCGGTGGACCTGCACCCTGTAACCTCCCTCGAGCCGCGCGGTGGCGATCCGGCGCCGCTCGGCCGTCGGCTGATACTCGCGCGTGATCGAGCCGCGCACGACCAGGAGCGCGTCGCCCCGCGCGAGCGTCACGCGAGCCTGCGCGGTGCGCAGGACCAGCTGCGCGCCCCGCCTCTCGCCAGCGAGGCACAGCAGCGGCGGCGTGCGCACCTCGGCCTCCGGTACCAGCCACGGCGGGGCCCCCCGCGCGCGCAGGCGCTCGGCTTCGGCCGCGGCGTCCGCGGGGTCGAGGACTCGTACCAGGTGAAGTCCGCCGCGGCGCGCCAGCAGGGTCGCCTCGTAGCTCGACAGCGCGAGTGTCTCGGCGAGCTTCGAGGCTTCGGTCCCGTCGAGGTCGAGCAGGACCAGCACCCGCTGCGAGGGCAAGGGCGCGGCCGCGGACGGCGCGGGGTTGGTCGGCGTGGCTTGCGGGGCACTCTCGAGCGGCGCCCCGCAATAGAGGCACTCCGCGCGTGCCACGGCCACGTTCCGGCCGCAGGCGGGGCAGCTCGCCATCGCTCGGTCTTCAGACGTTGAACTTGAACTCGATCACGTCGCCGTCTTGGACCAGGTAATCGCGCCCCTCGAGACGCAGAGTGCCCTTCTCCCGGCAGGCGGCGAGCGAGCCGCCTGCCACGAGGTCGGAAAACGCCACCACCTGCGCGCGGATGAAGCCGCGCTCGATGTCCGAGTGGATGGTACCGGCCGCGAGCTGCGCGCGGGTGCCGCGCCTGATCGTCCACGCCCGGCACTCGTCTTCGCCCGCCGTCAGGAACGAGATGAGCCCGAGCAGCTCGTAGGTCGAGCGGATCACGCGGTCGAGGCCGGGCTCGGCGAGCCCCAGGTCGTCGCGGAACGCCTGCGCGTCTTCGGGTGCGAGCTCGGCCATCTCGGCCTCGATCGGGGCCGCCACCGCGCAGACCGCGAGACCCGGCTGGCTCGCGAAGGCCAGCAGCCCGGAGCGTTCGAGCCAGGCCGCGGCCTGCTTGATGTCGGCCTCCCCCAGGTTGGCGACGAGCAGCATCGGCTTGCCGGACAGCAGTGCGTAGCCGCGCAAGCGACCCTTGTCCTCCTCGGACAGATCGAGCTGGCGCAGCGGCTTCTCGGCCTCGAGCGCCTGCTTGAGGCGCTCGAAGATGACGCGCTCGCTCACGTCCTCGGCCTTGTTCGCCTTCTTGATGTTGGCCTCGAGCCTCTCGAGCCGGCGCTCCACGGTGGCGAGGTCGGCCAGGATCAGCTCGAGCTCGAGCATTTTCGCGTCGCGCAGCGGGCCTATGGAGCCGTCGGGATGCGGCACGCTCGCGGACTCGAAGGCCCGCACCACGTGGACGAGCGCGTCCACGCCGCGCAGCGCCGGCAGGTCCACGAGCGCCCCGCCCTCGCCCTTGGCGACGCCGGGCACGTCGACGTACTCGACGGTGGCGAGCGTGCGCTTCTTCGGCTGGAAGATCTGCGCCAGCCGCTCGACACGCGGGTCGGGGACGCGGGCGATCCCGAGGCGCGCCTCGGGACGCCCCCCAGGCAGCGCGGCGGGGGTTCCGGTGAGGAGCTGGAAGAGAGTGCTCTTGCCAGCGACGGACAAGCCCAGGATGCCGGCTTTCATCCGTCGATTATAGGCGGTGTAGAATCACGCCTCGGCGATGCTGCCCGCCCTCGTCTGTCTCGCGCTCCTGGCGGGTCCTGCGCAGCCGGGCCAAGGCGTCCCCTCGCCGCCGCCCCCGGGCGAAGGCCCCGTCATCCTGTTCCTGGTGGACAATTCCGCCTCGCTGCCCCCGCTCGACCCCGAGGCCGAGCGCGTCGCCGCGCTCGAGAAGATGTTCGGCTTCCTGAAGGGGTACCGCTACAGACTCGTCCTGTTCGGCGCGAAGAGCGAGACCTTCGTCGACGACGTCTCGCGCTATCGCAACGACGGGCAGTGGACGGACTTCTACCACGCGTTCGCCAGGGCCCGCGAGCTGGCGCAGGGCTACCCGAAGGGCACCGAGCTCAAGCTCGTGCTCGTGACGGACGCGATCGTGGACCCCGACCCCAAGGACTGGAGCGACGTGCCGCCGGGCTGGGACGTGCGCAGCCACTCGATGCGGAAGACCGTCGATCTCGTGCGCGAGATGCAGATCCCGCTGTACGTGATGCTGATCGGCGATCCCGCGGGCGAGGTCGCGGGCCGGGACCGCGAGCAGTCCCCGGGCTTCGTGCTGGACCTGGTGCAGGCCGCCAACGGCGCGGCGGCCGCGCCGCTGGCGCAGACCGTGGCGGCGTTCTTCGAGGACGACGGCGTGCTGCTCAGGAAGTTCGTCTACCGCGTGGCGCCCGACGAGGGCCTCGCGAAGATCGAGCCGGTCGTGAAGCGCATCGCCGCGCCGCCGCGCGCCGGCATCGAGTTCAAGATCTTCGGCTACTTCGTGCTGCCGCTGCTGCTGATCCTGGTGGCGCTGCTGGGCCTGCTGGTGCGGTCGTTCCCCGGGCCCGGCGACCTGGAGGTCGTCGAGCTCGCGGTCGACAAGCCGGTGCACGTGGCCACGGACAAGATCCACCGGGCTCCCGACGGCACCTGGTCGGCCCAGGGGCTCTCGCTCGCCGAGGATCCGCGCACGGCCGCCGCCACGTTCACGCTGCAGGCTCACGAGCTTGATCTCACCGGAGCCGGTCTCGACACGAGCGGGCTCGACCCGCGCGACGCGGCGCTGTTGCGAGCGGACCTCGACGGAGTTCGCCGGGCGCTCGAGAGCGCCACCGACAGCGGGACGCGCGAGGACAAGATCCACGCGCTGAACCTCGACTACGCGGCTCGCGGCCTCGACTCGCGCGAGGCCGAGCGACTGCTGCTCTCGTCCCCTGCCGAGCGCGCGCGGATTCCGGCGCTCGACTTCGTGCGGGCCAAGACGCACCTCGCGTTCGACGCGGGGCTGCGCCAGAGGCTGGTCGAGCCGCGCGTGCAGCTCGTGACCTACGGCAAGGACGCCACGCGCCAGTTGCTCGTCCAGGGTGCTTCGCTGCGGATTGGCCGCTACGGCTTCGTGGTGCGCGAGCTGGCGCGAGGCGGCCGCAAGGACCAGCGGCTCGTGCTCTACTACGATCGCGTGCCTTCGCTGCTCGGCCTCAAGACGATCCTGCCCGACGTGTTCCAGCGGGCGTTCCGCTTCCGCCGCAGCCGCCAGCGGGTGGTGAGCTAGACGCGCATGAGCGGCCGCATCCTGACGGCCGGGGTCGACGCGCGCGAGCTGCGGCTCGAGGTGCGCTTCCTGCAGCGCGAGCCGGATCTGGTGCAGGAGGCGCTCTCGGCGCGGGAGCTGTTCGACGAACTGACGAGGGACGGCGCACAGCTGGTGGTGCTCGGGCCGCGGCTTCCGGACGTGCCGCTCGTCGAGACGATCCAGCGGATCCGGGAGGGCCCCGCGAGCCGCCGCGTCTCGATCCTGGTGATGATCCCGGCCTCCGAGCCCCCGGGCATCGAGGGTGTCGTGCTCGGCGCCGGCGCCAACGCGGCGCTGCGGCGGCCGCTCGAGCGCTTCGTGCTCGAGAGCTGGGTGTCGAAGCTCGTCGACGTGCCGAACCGCGTGCTCGCGCGCATCCCGGTCCACGTCCAGGTGGTCGGCAGCCGCCACGGCGCCCCCGGCGAGCACTTCTACGGCCTGAGCCGCAACCTGAGCGTCCACGGCATGCTGCTCGCGAGCCCGGTGCGCATCGAAGCCCAGGACCTCGACCTGGAGATCGACCTGCCGGAGGCCGATGGGCGCGTGCGTGTGCTGGGACGCGTCGCGCGCGAGGCGCCCGAGGTCGGATGGCCATACGTAGGGTACGGAATCGAGTTCCTGTTCCTGCCCGAGACCGCCCAGCGCGTGATCGACCGAATGGTGCGGCGCGACGCGCCGCGGGAGCCGCCGCGCAGCCTCTGGGCGCCCGGGGCGATCCACTCCACGCTGCGCCGTGACGACTGGATCTACGAGATCACCGACCCGGCCCGCACCGACAGCGGCTTCCTGGTCGAGATCCGCCGCGCGGCGCGCGAGGGCTGGCGCCCCGGCCGCGCGAGCCCGTTCTACGTGGTCGAGAACCGCTCGCCGGACGCGGCACTCGAGGCCGCCCGGGCGTTCGTGATGCGCCACGGATAGGCTCCCGCACGAGGTTTCCGGGACGACCTACGACAGGCTTGACATCTGATGCGTGGTGCGTGATGCTAGCCGGGTGAGAACCACGCTCGACATCGACGACGACGTGCTGCAGGCGGCACGGGAGCTGGCGGAGAACCGGCGCAAGACGACCGGCCAGGTGCTCTCCGACCTGGCGCGGCAGGCGCTCGAGCCCGGTGGCCGTCGGGCGGTGCGCAACGGCGTGCCGCTGCTCGCCCGGCGCCGCCGCGGCAGCCCCAAGCCGACGATGGAGCTCGTCAACCGGCTGCGCGACGAGGCGTGAGCCAACCGGCCCTGCTCGACGTCAACTTGCTGATCGCGCTCTTTGACCCGGATCACGTCCACCACGAGGCGGCCCACGCCTGGTTCGGCACCCACCGATCTTCGGGATGGGCCACCTGTCCACTGACGGAGAACGGGGTCGTGCGCATCCTGTCGAACCCCGCCTATTCGCCATCCGCCGAGCGGCCCGCCGAAGTCGCCCGGCGCCTTGCATCGTTTCGCAACAGCGGTGATCACGTGTTCTGGCCCGACGACGTCTCCCTCTGCGATTCGCGGGTCTTCGACCTGAGCGTCGGCCACCGCCACCTCACCGACGTCTACCTGCTGGCCCTGGCAGTTCGGCGGGA
>DATEUE010000003.1:0-8869 GCA_035283305.1 Vicinamibacteria bacterium
CGAATGGCGCGGCGCTCCGCGCGACGAGCTCGAGCCGCTGCTCGCCTCGATCGGCGCGCTCGAGCTCGCCGACCGCGTGCCCCGCTGGCGCGCCGACTGAAGCGGCGCCGACGGCCGATCCGGTCGGGAGTCGGTATGATCGGTCGGATGAAGCCCTTTTCCTCCTACTGGACGATCGATCCCGACGTCGTCTTCCTGAACCACGGCTCGTTCGGTGCCTGTCCGCGGCCGGTGCTCGAGGCCCAGGCGGAGCTGCGCGCCAGGCTCGAGCGGGAGCCCGTCGACTTCATGGCCCGCGAGTGGGAGGGCCGGATGGACGAGGCGCGCGAGGCGCTCGCCCGATTCGTGGGCGCCCACGCCGACGCCGTGGCGTTCGTCACCAACGCCACCATGGGGGTCAACACGGTCCTGCGTTCGCTCAGCTTCTCGCCGGACGACGAGATCCTGATCGTCGACCAGGGCTACAACGCCTGCCAGAACGCGGCCCGCTTCGTGGCCGAGCGCTCGGGGGCGCGTGTGGTGGTGGCGCACGTGCCGTTTCCGCTGGCGGACTCGGACCAGGTCCCGAGCGCGATCCTCGACCGGGTGACGAGTCGGACCAGGCTCGCCCTCGTCGACCACGTGACGAGCGCGACCGGCCTCGTGCTCCCGATCGAGGCCATCGTGCGCGGTCTCGACGCGCGCGGCGTCGACACGCTCGTCGACGGCGCGCACGCACCGGGGATGGTGCCACTGGCTCTCGACGCTCTGCGCGCCGCCTACTACACCGGGAACTGCCACAAGTGGATGTGCACGCCCAAGGGCTCGGCCTTCCTCTACGTCCGCGAGGACCTTCAGGACCTCGTCCATCCTCTCGCGATCAGCCACGGGCGGAACGCGCAGCGGCAGGACAGGAGACGCTTCCGCCTCGAGTTCGATTTCACGGGAACACAGGACCCGACCGCCTGGCTCGTGATCCCGGAGGCCATCCGCTTCATGGGATCGCTCCTGCCCGGGGGCTGGGACGAGCTTCGGCAGAGCAACCACGCCCTCGCGATGCACGGGCGCGCGATGCTGTGCGACGCCCTGGGCATCGAGGCGCCCGCGCCCGAGAGCATGATCGGCTCGCTCGCGACCGTGCCGCTGCCGCCGGCGCCAGACGCGAAAGACGCACCAGCTCTGTCCGTCGACCCGATCGCGGCCGCGCTGCGCGACCCGCACGGGATCGAAGTCCTCGCGTCGGTCTGGCCGGCCTCGCCGGGGCGCATCCTGCGGGTGTCCGCCCAGATCTACAACGAGGAGTCGCACTACGCCCGGCTCGCCTTAGCCCTGCGAGAGCTCCTGGCCGCGGGCGTCTAGAATCCACGACGCTCGCGTATGCTCTCTGTGTGAAACGACATCAGGAGGTAGAGGCGTGCTCCCCAGCCTGAAGCAGAGCGAGGTCTGGCTCGTGACCGGCAGCCAGAACCTGTACGGCGCCGAGACGCTGCGGCAGGTCGCCCGGAACGCGGAGCGCGTCGCGGCGGCGCTCGACGCGTCGCCGCGGGTCCCCTGCCGCGTCGTCAGCAAGTCGGTCGTGAAGTCCGCCGACGAGATCTCGGCCGTGGTGGCCGAGGCGAACCAGGCCAAGGCCTGCGTCGGCCTGGTGTTCTGGATGCACACGTTCTCGCCCGCGAAGATGTGGATCGCCGGCCTCGCGGCGCTGCAGAAGCCCTACCTGCACCTGCACACGCAGTTTGGTCGCGACCTGCCGTGGGGCACGATCGACATGGACTTCATGAACCTGAACCAGGCCGCCCACGGCGACCGCGAGTTCGGGTCCGCGTGCACGCGGCTGCGGCAAAGCCGCAAGGTGGTCGTGGGCCACTTCGAGGATGAGGAGGTGCACGAGCGCGCCTCTGCCTGGATGCGCGCGGCCTGCGGCTGGGCCGAGACGCGCCGCCTCAAGGTCGCCCGCTTCGGCGACAACATGCGCGACGTCTCGGTCACCGAGGGCGACAAGGTCGCGGCGCAGCGCCAGCTCGGCTACTCGGTGAGCGGATACGGCGTGGGCGACCTCGTCGCGGCGGTCAGGCAGGTGAGCGACGCGGACGCCGACGCGCTCGTGAAGCGGTACCGGGACGAGTACGCGACCTCTGCCACGGCCGCACCGCAGGCGAGCCTGCGCGAGCAGGCCCGCATCGAGGCCGGGCTGCGGGCCTTCCTCGAGAGCGGGGGCTTCTCGGCCTTCACCACCACCTTCGAGGACCTTCACGGCCTCGAGCAGCTCCCTGGGCTCGCCGTGCAGCGATTGATGGCCGAGGGCTATGGCTTCGGCGCGGAGGGCGACTGGAAGACGGCCGCGCTCATCCGCGCGCTCAAGGTCGCGGCGAGCGGTCTTCCCGGCGGGACGTCTTTCATGGAGGACTACACCTACCACCTCGAGCCGGGGCGCGAGCGGGTGCTGGGCGCGCACATGCTCGAGGTGTGCGCCTCGATCGCGGCCGGCAAACCCTCGCTCGAGGTGCACCCGCTCGGCATCGGCGGCAAGGCCGATCCGGCACGCCTCGTGTTCGGCGTCGCGCCCGGACCCGCGCTCAATGCGTCGCTCGTGGATCTCGGCAACCGCTTCCGGCTGATCGTCAACGCGGTGGACGTCGTGGCGCCGGACGCCCCGCTGCCGAAGCTGCCCACAGCGCGCGCCGTCTGGGTGCCGCGGCCGAACCTCAAGGTCGCGGCCGCCGCCTGGATCCACGCCGGCGGCGCGCACCACACCGCGTTCAGCCAGGCGCTCACCCCGGAGCATCTCGAGGATTACGCGGAGATGGCCGGGATCGAGCTGGTCCTGATCGACGAGTCCACGTCGGTGCGCCAGCTCAAGAAGGAGCTGCGCTGGAACGAGGCCTACTACCACCTGGCCAACGGCCTCTAGCGTCGGAGGCGCAGCGGCCGGAATCCATCGTCTCCGTGGCTTCCGCACTCGGGCGCCTTGGCTAGCGCCTGGCAGCTCGTCGTTCGCAGCTTCCCTCTAGTACGATTGGGCCTTCAAGGAGCCTGGAATACATGAAGCGTGCAGCCGCCATCGCCATCGCCCTCTCCGCTCTCGCACTCCTCGCCGACCCCGCCCTTGCCTCCGAGAAGGCGGCACTCGGGACATGGGACATCGTGGCGTCGACTCCCGACGGCCCCTTGCCTTCCGTGATGACCGTGACCAAGGTCGAGGGCAAGCTCAAGGCCGAGATCGACCTCGGCGGGATCAAGCGGACCGTGAGCGACGAGGCGCTCGAGGGCGACGTGCTCAAGCTCAAGGTCGAGTACGAGGGCGTCGTCTACGCCATCCAGGGCCAGATCGCGGGCGACGCGATGGAGGGCACCTGGGAGGGCGGCGGCAACTCCGGGAGCCTGAAGGCGAAGCGCCGGCCGTAGCGCCTCGTTAGCCGTCGCCCGCGCTATCCTGTTCGCTGGCGATGGACTTCCTGGCGCCGGTCGACCCCGACGAGGCGCGACTCCGGCCCACGTACGCGACGGTCAGTCTGTCGCGGCTCCGAGCAAACCTCGCGGCCGTCAAGGCCCACGTGGGCGCTTCGAAGGTGATGGCCATCCTCAAGGCCAACGCCTACGGCCACGGTCTCGAGGCGGTGGCGCGCTGCCTCGCGTCGCAGGCCGATGCCTTCGGCGTGGCACTCGTGGAGGAGGGCATCGCGCTGCGGGGGCTGGGCATCGAGAACCCGATCCTGGTGATGGGCGGGATCTGGACGCGGCAGATCCCGCTGTTCCTCGAGCACGGGCTCACCTTCACGGTGCCCTCGCTCGCGCGGCTCGCCGACATCGAGCAGGCGGCCGCGGCCCGCGGCCGAAAGGCGCGGGTCCACCTCAAGATCGACACCGGCATGGAACGGATCGGCATCCACCACTACAGCGCCCTTCCCCTGCTCGAGGCGGCCGCGCGCTCACCGCACGTCGAGATCGAGGGCATCTACTCGCACTTCGCCAATGCCGATGCCGAGGACCTGGCACCCACGCGGCTGCAGCTCGAGCGCTTCCACGAGGTGCTGCGCTTCTACGAGCGCCACTCGCTGCCGCCGCCGCTGCGGCACATCGCCAACTCCGCGGCTCTGCTGCGCCTGCCCGACACGCACCTGGACATGGTGCGGCCGGGGATCCTGCTCTACGGCGTCTACCCGTTCGAGGCGGCGCCGCGCACGCTCGAGGTGAAGCCCGCACTCGCCTGGCATTCTCGCGTCGTCTACTTCAAGGTCGTGGAGCCTGGCAACCCTGTGTCCTACGGGTCGACCTGGAAGAGCGACCACCGCGTGCGCCTCGTCACGGTGCCGGTCGGCTACGGCGACGGCTACTTCCGCGCGCTCTCGAACCGCGCCTCGGTCGTCCTGCGCGGCCGGCGCCATCCCCAGGTGGGCCGCGTCTGCATGGACCAGATCATGGTCAACATCGAGTGGAACGAGGCCTGGAACGGCGACGACGTGGTGCTGATCGGCGAGCAGGGCGGTGCCCAGGTGACCGTCGAGGAGCTCGCCCAGTGGGCCGGCACGGTGCCCTGGGAGATCCTCGCCGCGATCAGCGACCGGGTGCCGAGGATCTACGAGCCTTGACGGCGGGGGGGACGCTTCATATACTTCGCGGAATCATGCTTCGGACGTCGGTTCAGATCGCTGCTCGAAAGCGGGCCACTCGAAAGTGCTCGAGTCGCTTCGGCGGCGGTGTGGCCCTGTGCCCCTAGCTCAACCAGCACAGAGAATCGCAACCACCCGAACCCGCCGGAGCGGCCAACAGCCGCCGGCGGGTTTCGTGCTTTCTGGGGTCCTTGACGCGGGAACGGAGACGAGATGGGCAAGCGGATCGAGGTCGGGGTGCTGGGCGCGACGGGAATGGTGGGCCAGCAGTTCATCCAAGCGCTCGCGGGACACCCCTGGTTCGAGCTGACCTGGCTCGCGGCCAGCGAGCGCTCCCTTGGCAAGACCTATGCGGACGCGGCGCCCTGGCGCCTCGAGACGCCCATCCCCGAGGGAATCGCGGAGCGGACGCTGGAGTCGTGCACGCCGGGCCAGGGTCCGCGGCTCGTGTTCTCGGCCCTCGATGCCGGCGTCGCGGGAGACCTGGAGCGGACGTTCGCCGACGCGGGGCACGTCGTGCTCAGCAACGCGCGCAACCACCGCATGGATCCCGTGGTGCCCCTGCTCGTGCCCGAGGTGAACGCCGAACACCTCGCCCTGCTGCGCGTGCAGGCGAAGAAGCGCGCGGGCAAGGGCGCCATCGTCACCAATCCCAACTGCTCGACCGTCGTGCTGTCGATGGCGCTCGCGCCGCTTCGGGCCTTCGGCCTGCGCGCGTGCCTCGTCAGCACGATGCAGGCCGTCTCGGGCGCCGGGTATCCCGGCGTGCCCTCGCTCGACATACTCGGCAACGTGATCCCGTTCATCTCGGGCGAGGAAGAGAAGATCGAGACTGAGACGCGCAAGATCCTCGGCGCGCTCAGGGGCGAGGCGGTCGAGCCGCACCCGGTGCGCGTGAGCGCCCACACCAACCGCGTGCCGGTGGTCGACGGCCACACCGAGACGGTCTCGGTGGCGCTCGACGAGAAGCCGGAGCTCGCGTCCCTGCGCGCGGCGATCGACGGCTTCAGCGGCCTGCCGCAGCGGCACGGCCTGCCGTCTGCGCCGGAGCGGCCGCTCGTCTACCTCGACCAGCCGAACCGCCCGCAGCCCCGCTTCGACGCCTCTCGCGGACGCGGCATGACGGTGTCGGTCGGCCGGCTGCGCCCGTGCGGGGTGCTCGACTGGAAGTTCGTGGCGCTCGGCCACAACACGGTGCGCGGTGCGGCGGGCGCCTCGGTGCTGAACGCCGAGCTGATGCAGGCCGAGGGCCTGCTCGACTAGGAGGCTTGCTTGATCGTCATGAAGTTCGGCGGCACGTCGGTCCAGGACCCGCAGGCCGTGGCTCGCGTGGTCCAGGTGGTGGCCGGCGAGCGGCGGCCACGGCTCGTGGTCGTCTCGGCGCTCGCCCACGTGACCGACCAGCTCCTCGAGGTGGCACGCCTCGCCGCGCGGGGCGAGGCGGGGGCCGCGCGCGAGGTGGTACGTGCCCTGCGCGTCCGCCACGAAGGGATGACGACGCTCGTGCGACAGCCCGAGCGGCGGGCGGAGCTGCTCGCGGCGCTCGACGCGCTCTTCGCCGAGCTCGAAGCAGTCGCGACCGCGCTGGCCGTGGTGAGGGAGGTGTCGCCACGGTCCTGCGACGCGCTCGTCGCGGCCGGCGAGCTCGCGAGCAGCCGTATCGTGGCGGCGGCGCTCGCCGAGGGCGGCGTCCCCTCGCGCTTCGTCGACGCCCGCGAGCTGCTCGTGACCGACGCCGCGCACGGCGCCGCGGCCCCCGATCGCGCGGCCACCGACGAGCGGCTGCGCGCGCGGGTGCTGCCGCTGCTGCAGGAGGGACTGGTCGGGGTCACGGGCGGATTCGTGGGCGCCACCGCCAGCGGCGTCACCACGACACTCGGCCGCGGCGGCTCCGACTACTCGGCCGCGCTCTTCGGCGCCGGGCTCGTCGCCGAGGAGATCCAGATCTGGACCGACGTGGACGGCATGCTGACCGCGGATCCCCGCCTGGTCCCGTCCCCGCGCGTGGTCGCGCGGATGAGCTTCGCCGAGGCGTCGGAGCTCGCCTACTTCGGCGCCAAGGTCCTGCACCCGAGCACCATCCTGCCCGCCGTCGGGCTCGAGATACCCGTTCGCATCCTGAACTCGCACCGCCCGCGCGCCGAGGGCACGCTGATCACGAGCGCCAAGGCGCCCGGTGTGCCGGGGCCGGTGGCCATCGCCTGCCGGCGAGGCGTGACGCGCATCGACGTCACCTCGACCCGGATGCTGATGGCCTATGGCTTCCTGCGCCGCGTGTTCGAGGTGTTCGAGCGCTTCGAGACGCCGGTCGACGTGGTGACGACGTCGGAGGTGAGCGTCTCCGTGACGATCGACGACCGCCACGCGATCGAGGCGATCGCGGCGGAGCTGCGCGCTTTCGCCGACGTCACGTACGAATCGGGCATGGCGATCGTGAGCGCCGTCGGCGAAAGCCTGCGCCGCGACGCGCGCCTCGCGGCGCAGGTGATCGGCGCGCTCGAGGGCCTGCCGCTGGCGATGGTCTCGCAGGGCGGCTCGCGCACGAACGTCACGGTCGTGCTCCCCGAGGCGGACGCCGTCACGGCGATGCAAAGGCTCCACCGGCGCTTCTTCGAGCCCGAAGACGCGAGCGCCGAGTGCTCCGCACTCGCGACCGCCTGAGGCCCTCCAAGCGATGCGCCTGCTGGTCATAGGCCACGGACGGATGGGACGGCTGGTCGAGACGCTCGCTCCCGCGTACGGCTTCGAGGTGGCCGGAGTGCTCGATCGTGCGTCGAACGCGGACGGTCGGGGCGTCACCGCCGACGTCTGCCAGGACGTGCCGGTCGCCGTCGACTTCTCGACCGCCGAGACGACGCTCGCGACCGCACCACGTCTCGCTGCGCTCGGCGTGTCCCTGGTGGTGGGCACCACAGGCTGGCAGGCGCGAGAGAGCGAGCTGCGGGAAGCCGTCGCACGCGGTGGCGCGGGCGCCGTCGTGGCGGCCAACTTCTCGCTCGGGGCCAACGTGCTGGATGCGCTCAGCGAGACGGCGGGGCGGCTGCTGGCCGGTGCCGAGGCCTTCGCGGCCTTCATTCACGAGGCGCACCACGCGGCCAAGAAGGACGTGCCGTCCGGCACGGCGCTCGCGCTGCGCCGCGCCATCGAACGCTCGGGATTTCCCCGCCCCGTCGACATATCCTCGACGCGTGCCGGCTTCATCCCCGGCACGCACACGGTCGGCTTCGACGGTCAGGCGGAGACGCTCGAGCTCGTACACACGGTGCGCGACCGCGCCACGTTCGCGCACGGGGCGCTCGCGGCGGCGCGCTGGGTGGTGGGACGCAAGGGCTGGTTCACGATGCGGGACGTTCTGGCTATCGGCTAACGGGCTCTAGGAGGAGCGATGCGAACTCCGTTCACGGGCTGCGGGACGGCGCTGGTGACTCCGTTCACGTCGTCGGGAGCGGTCGACGAGGCCGCAGTGCGCCGGCTGGCGAAGCGCCAGGTCGAGGCAGGCGTCCACTTCCTCGTGCCTTGCGGTACGACCGGCGAGGCGCCGACGCTGTCGGCCGCGGAGCGCTCGCGCGTGGTCGAGATCGTGGTGGACGAGGCGGCTGGGCGCGTACCCGTGCTCGCAGGAGCGGGAGGCTACGACACGCGCGAGGTGACCCTTGCCGCGCGCGCGATGCAGGCCGCCGGAGCCTCGGGCCTGCTCTCGGTCACGCCCTACTACAACAAGCCGACGCCGGAGGGTCTGTATCGCCACTACCAGGCGATCGCGGAAGCGACGCCGCTGCCGATCGTCGTCTACAACGTGCCGGGGCGCACCGGCTGCAACGTCGACCCCGCGACGCTCGCGCGTCTCGCGACGATCCCCCACGTCGTGGGCGTCAAGGAGGCCTCGGGCAACATGACGCAGATCTGCGAGGTGGTGCGCGGTGTGCCGGAGGAGTTCCTGGTCCTGAGCGGCGACGACGCCCTCACGCTGCCGGCGATGGCCGTGGGCGCGCGGGGGGTCGTTTCGGTGGCCTCCAACGAGCTGCCGGCCGAGATGGCTCAGCTGGTGGAAGCGGCCGAGGCCAACGACTTCGGCTTCGCCCGCGAGCTCCACTCCCGGCTGCTGCCGCTCATGCTCGCGAACTTCGCCGAGTCGAACCCGATCCCGGTCAAGGCCCTCATGGCACAGATGGGCCTGATCGAGGAGAGCTACCGGCTGCCGATGCTGCCGCCGCGCCCCGAGACGCGCGAGAAGCTCGCCCGCGTGCTCGCCCGCGTGCTCGCGAGCGTCGCGCCCGCGG
>DATEUE010000004.1:0-13650 GCA_035283305.1 Vicinamibacteria bacterium
GTGTAGGTCACCTCGTAGCGGGGCGGAGTTGCGAACTGGCGATCGATCCAGTTCCTCGCGCGTGGGCCGGCGAAGTGGAGCAGCGGGGCGACGACGATCAGCGCCTGCAGGAAGTCGCCCACCACCCAGCCGCGCCAGACCCGCAGCCCGTCCGTGGTGTCGAGGCTGCGCGCGGTGTTCCAGAGCAGGATCGCGAGCGAGGCAGTGATCGGAGCGATCAGGCACACCAGGAAGAAGCGGCCGAAGTCGCGCCAGCGCCGCAGGTCCGGGCTGATGTTGAGCGTGACCATCGAGCCCCAGAAGATCAGCACCTCGAGCGCTCCCGCGAGCGCGAACAGCAGCGCGGTCCAGGGGCTGAGGCCGCTCACCAGGGCGCCCGCGAGATTGGCCGCGTACGCGGGCACCAGGCCCCAGGTGGGCCCGAGCCAGATCGCGGCGACGAGGCTCAGGACGAACGGCGGGTAGATCGTGACCGGCACCTCGAAGGCACCGAGGCGCAACGGCAGCCCGTTCCAGTCCTGGGTTACGTTGAGGATGCCGGTCGCCGTTGCGACGGCGAGCACGACCAGCATCGCGAGCGCGATCCGGCGCATGCCGCGGCTCCTGGGCACGTCCCCGAGGCGGGAGAGGTGCCACCACGAGGGGCCCTGGTACTCGTCGTCGATCGATGGCAATCCCTGTGAGCGTTGTTCCCGCATCGCCGCCTCGCCCGGAAGGCCCGTAAGCTACGTGGCCGGGAAGGTTCGCGTCAAGCTCCGCCCGCCCGACGCGGCCGTTTGACAAGGGCGAAGCACCTCCGTACCTTCGCGTTGGCATGACGACGACCGAAGCCACAAGCGCCGTCGTGAAGGTGCTGGCACCCTACATCGGCGACACCATGGCTCGCTCCGCCACGCAAGCGCATTGCCAGAAGCTGGGGATCGCCGTCTCGAGCCCGCTTCGCCCCGACCAGCTCGAGAGCCTGCTCGGCAGGCTCGGCGCGGGCCTCAACATCTTCCTGGGCCGCGAGAAGTCGGCCAGCGTGATCGGCGAGGTGCGCCAGGCGCTCGCCGCGCTGGAGGGAGCGCGATGAGCGCAGCGGGTCGGCTGCCCTGGGTCGTGATCGGACTCGCGGTCGCGCTCTACGTCGGCTGGGCGATCGTCCCAGCGAGCTCGCTCTACACGGAGTGGCTGAACGGGCACCGGCTGCTCGCGATCGCCGCCGCCTTCAAGCTCGTCTACCTGCTGGCCGGCAGCGCGTGGGCCTTCGCGTGCCGCGATCGTCTCGAGCCGGGCAACCCGGCGCGACCCGCGTGGTTCCTGCTCTCGCTCGGCCTGCTCGCGACCTTCGCCGGCCAGCTCTGCCTCGCGCCCTTCCAGCTCGTCTTCGGCGAGACGCCGTTCCCGAGCCCCGGCGACATCTTCTACGTGCTCGCGTACCCGTTCCTGATCGCGGCGCTGCTCGTGTTCCTGAACGCCTACCGCGAGGCCGGGCTGCCGATGGGGTCGCTCGCCGAGCGGCTGATCCTGGTGGCTTTCGTGGCAGCGGTCGCCGTGGTGATCCTGCGGCCCGTCGCGGCGACCCCGGGCCCGCTGCTCGACCGGATCCTGACGATCGCGTATCCCGCCCTCGACCTGGTGCTGCTGGTTCCGCTGGTCCTGCTGCTGCGCATGGCGCTGCGGTTGCGGGGCGGCAACGTCGGCGAGGTCTGGCTGCTGCTGCTCACCGGCTTCGTGTTCATGTGCGCCGGCGACATCTGCTTCGCCTATTTCCAGTCGCTGGGCGAGGAGCACCTCGACCCGTTCGTCCACGCCACGTTCATGCTGGCCTACGCGCTCGTGGCCGGCGGGGCCCACCGCCAGCTGCGCATCCTGAAGTCCTGAGGCGGCCCGCGATGGCGGAGCCGCACGACGAGATGGTCGCGGTCTTCGACAGCGCGGGCCGCGCCGCGGGCGCCCTGCCGCGCGACGAAGCCAAGCGCTCGGGCCTCGCGGTCGGGGCCGTCAACGTGCTGCTGGTCAACGCGCGCGGCGAGCTGCTGCTGCAGCGGCGGCCCGCCGACAAGGAGAACGGCGACCGCTGGGACAAATCGGTGGGCGGGCACGTCGATGCCGGCGAGAGCTTCGACCGGGCCGCGGTGCGCGAAGCGGGAGAGGAGCTGTTCTCGGACGGCGCCTCGCCACGCGTGCGGCTGGCGCGTGACGCCAGGGACCTCGATGAGCTGCTGCGGACAGCCGACCTCGGCCGCGACGTCGTGCTACGCCACGAGGCGCTGCAGCTCAACCTGCGCGACGTACGCCTCGTCCCCGAGGGCGGCCTGCGCAACGTCGTGTACCACGTGGCGAGCTATCTCGGGCGGACGGAGGTTCCGATCGAGCTGTTCCGCCCGCCGGCCGGCGAAATCGCGGGCCTGCGCTACGCCGCGCCCGCCGAGGTGGACGCGCTGCTCGTGTCGGGCGGTCTCGCCCCCAACATGGCCTTCTTGTGGCTGACCCACGCGCACGCGCTGCTGGCGCTCGCAGGCAGGGCCGCCTGACCTCCTGGGCCAAGCTCGGCGCGGCGCTCGCGGGGCACGCTCCGCGCCAGGTGGCGGGCGCCGGCATGCGCGCGGCCGTGGCGCTCGTCTTCCGCGACGCGTCGCCGGGGCCGGGCCTCGAGCTCTTGTTCATCCGCCGCGCGGAGCACGAGAGCGACCCGTGGTCCGGACACATCGGCTTCCCCGGGGGCCGCGCCGAGCCGGCCGACGCATCTCCCGAGGCGACCGCGGTACGCGAGACCCGCGAGGAGACCGGCCTCGACCTCGCCCGCGACGGCGAGCGGCTCGGGGCCCTCGACGACGTGCAGGCGATGGCGCGCGGGCGGCCGGCGGACCTGGTGATCGCCCCGCGCGTGTTCCGAATGCGACGCCGCCTCGAGGGCGCCCCGAGCCACGAGGTGGAGAGCCTGCACTGGCTCTCCCTCGAATTGCTCCGCACCGACGAGACGCGCTCGACGCTTCAGTACCCGCACGAAGGCGCCGTCCTGGAGCTGCCCTGCCTGCGAATCGAGGGCCTCGTGATCTGGGGGCTGACCTACCGCATGTTCGCGAGCCTCGCCTCTCTCCTGGAGGCAGAGGCGTAAAAGGGGGGGTACGAATGCTCGCACCTCTCTTGCTCGCTTTCTTGCTTGCTACCACGTTCCCCTTTGCATCTGGCCATCAACCGCCCGCACCGCTCGCGGTGACTCTCGAGGCCGAGGCGGGAGCGTAGGTCCGCGCCCGGGTGGGCGACACGCTCGGCGTGCGGGAGACGCTGGCCGGCGCGGGGGGGGACCGGCACGCGTAAGCGTGGCAGGGCGAGCGCTCCGCATCGAGGGTGATGCGCTCCTCGAGCTACTCGCAGAAGACACGGACCTGCTGCAGGCGATCTTCTCCGTCCTGCGCGAGGTCGAAGCGTCGGCCTAGCGCAGCCCCGCGGTCCAGTTCAGGACGACGGTCGTGGGCGGGATCGTCTCCTGGCGCAACGGGGCCAGCACGAGAAAACGCTGCCCGTCGGGGGTGGGGCGATAGTGCGCGCGCGCGGGGATGTTGGCGAAGCGCGCCTGGAAGAGCGGCTGCGGCACGCCCGCTTCGAACTCGGGCGTCGTCTTCACCGACACGGACATGATGCGGGCGTCGGGGGCCCGATAGAACATCTCCTTGCCGTTACCGCTCCAGAACGGCTGGGTGCCGCCCTTCGTGGACACCTGCCACTTGTTCCGGGCCTCGGGGAAGTCCTGGACGTACACCTCCCGCTGGCCCGACTCGTCCGTGGAGTAGGCGACGTAGCGCGCGTCCGGCGAGAAGCCGCCGAACATCTCCGAGAAGCGAGTCTTCGCCACCGGGAGAGGCTTCTTCTCTCCGCTCATCGGCAGCGCCCACAGGTCCCAGCGGGTTTCCCTGCCCTGGCTGGCGTAGAGCAGGTACTTCCCGTCGCGCGACCACTCGCTCGCGTACTTGTCCTCGCCCGTTTCGAGCAGCAGCTCGGCCTCGCGCGTGCCCGCGGCGTCCTTGAGCATCAAGTCGACGTTCCTGCGCTGCGCCGAGTAGACGAGGCTCCGGCCGTCCGGAGCCCAGACCGGGTTGGTCTCGTTCGCGGCGTCGAAGGTGAAGCGCGACGCCACGCCGCGTGCGACGTCCCGGATCCAGATGTCGGCGCCTTCCGAGCCCTTGCTCATGTCGAAGGCGAGGCGCTTGCCGTCGGGAGACAGCCACGCGTCCCGGTAGCTGCCGGTTTCCTCGAGGGCGGGAGTCTCCTTGCCAGCCCGATCGAACCAGAGCAGCTGCCGCCCTTCCGAGAGGCCGGCCCGGTAGGCGAGGACGCCAGTGTCGGAGATCGAAAAGGAGGCGAGCCCCAGGTCGCCGACGCCCAGCCCGTCGCCGAGCGGGATCGGCTCGCCCTTGAGCTGCAGCGATCCGGAGTCAAACGGCTGAGCCACGAGCGTCTGCTCGCGCACGTACAGGAGATACCCGGGCGGCGCGTAGTGAACGAGTGAGCTGGTCTTGAGCAGCTCCCGGCTGTCGTTCGCTCCCAGGGACTTGACCATGACCGTCTGGTCCTCCGCCGCCTTCCCGTAGGCGACATAGAGGAAATGGCGTCCGTCGGGGAGGAAGTGAGGCCAGCCGGCCCCGGTCACTCCCTTGTCAGGGCCGACCTCCACCTCGGGCTTTGCCACCCCACCAGCCGCCGCGACCGACCAGATGGGATCGCTGCCGCGCCCGTCGAAGAGGATCACGCCTTCGGGGCTCCAGGAGCCGTCCGCGCCGTTGGGGGCGTCGCAGATCGTCTGCGGCGGACCGCCGGCCACGTCGACCTTGCGCAGTTTGCCGCCCGCCACGAACGCGACGAGGCGGCTGTCCGGCGACCAGATCGGACGCAGCGCGCCCTCCGTGCCCGGCAGCGGCCGCGCCTCGAGCTGGTCGAGCGAGCGCACCCAGATCTGCCGCCGGCCGCTCGGCTCGCCCGCGTCGAACGCGAGCTTGCGACCGTCCGGCGACAGCGCCGGCGGGCCTACCGCGCTCACTCCCTCGGGCATCGTGACCGTGAAGCGGACGAGCGCCTCTGGCTTCGGGGCGCGGCGCGCCCAGGCGATCCCGAAGCCGATGGCGGCCAGCGAGGCGAGGGCGAATGCCGCCCACGCAGCGCGCTCGCGCACGCGCCGGCGGCCGATCACCACCGCGGGCAGCCCGACGCGCGAGCCGCCCTCCGCGATCCACTGCAGCCCGGCCATCACGTCGCGCGCGCTCTGCCAGCGATCCTCGGGGTCCTTCTCGAGGCACTTCCGGATCACGTGATCGAGCGCGGGCGGGCTCATCTCCTGGACGCTGGAGATGGGCGGCGGCTGCGAGGACACGATCGCGGCGATCAGGCTCGTCCGCGTCTGGCCCGTGAAGGCCCTGCGGCCGGTGGCCATCTCGTAGAGCACCGCGCCCAGGGCGAAGATGTCGGTGCGCGCGTCAGCCGGCTGGCCCTCGAGCTGCTCGGGTGACATGTACTGGAAGGTGCCGAGGATCGTGCCGTGCTCCGTGAGCGGCTTGTCGAGCGTGCGCAGCGTCGAGAGCACTTCGCCTGCCACGGCCGCTTCGCCCGTCCCCGCCAGACCGAAGTCGAGCAGCTTGGCCCCCGCCTTCGTGATCATCACGTTGCCCGGCTTCAGGTCGCGGTGGACGATGCCCTGCTTGTGGGCGGCATCGAGCGCGGATGCGATCTGGACCCCGTAGCGGAGCAGCTCTTCGAGCGGCAGCGGGCCCTTCGCCAGCCGGTCGGCGAGCGACTCGCCCTCGATCATCTCGAGCACCAGGTAGTGGAGCTCGTCGTTCCCAATGGTCTCGTGCCCGACGTCGTGGAGAGTGCAGATGTGGGGGTGGTTCAAGGACGAGACGGTCTTGGCCTCGCGCTCGAAGCGAGCGCGCAGCTGCTCGTCGCGGGCGAGGTGCGGCGGCAGCAGCTTGATGGCCACGGTCCGGTCGAGGCGCGTGTCCTTCGCGCTGTAGACCTCGCCCATGCCGCCGGCCCCGACGGCAGTCAGGACCTCGTAGGGGCCGAGCCGCGTGGACGGGGCCAGTCGGGACGAGCCCGGTTGACTCAACGATCACCTCCCTCGAATGGCCGGCGCATTCTATCCGCCTTCGGAAGCCGGCCTGTCAGCCCAGACGCCGCCCGGCCCAGGCGGCGACCTGATGCAGGCTGCCGCAGTCGACGCAGTGGGCCGCGTCGAAGGGCGCCGCGCACGAGGAACAGCGGGCTTGCGCCTCGAAGCTGTCGAACGGCTGCCCGCACAGGCGGCACTCCCAGAAGGGGCCGATCGGAGGCGCCGCGTGGCACGACGGGCAGGCGAATCCCTGGTGCCTGGGCAGCTTCGAGAGCCACGACAGCCGGCGCGCCTGCTGAAGCCCGCTCCAGCAGTTGAACGCCACGAAGGCCGCCACGATACCGAGCCAGATCGACTGGACGTGGATGGCCAGCGCCGCGATCGCCAGCACGCCCAGGAAGCCGAGAACCGTCGCCGCCATCAGGCTGCGAGCTCGGCCGAGCCCGAACCACAGCAGCGACCGGAGGATCTGGCCCCCGTCGAGTGGATAGACCGGCAGCAGGTTGAAGACGAGGATCAGGAGATTCATGAGCGAGACGGCGCGCAGCAGCTGGACCAGGTTGGGGTGCGCCTGCCACCAGCCGAAGAGTCCGCCCGCGAAGCCCACGCCCATCAGGAGCGGCACGAGGGCGACGTTTACGAGCGGCCCCGCGGCCAGACTCCAGAGCGTCGCTCCCGGACGCTGTGGGGGCCTCACGTAGGCCACTCCCCCGAGCGGCCAGAGCACGATCCGCTCGGCCGTTCCCCCCACCTGCCGGCACGCCAGCGAGTGGCCGAACTCGTGCAGCGTCACGATCACGAACAGAGCGAGGTACTCGAGCACGTTCCAGACGGGCGACGAGTAGTCGCCGGTCCGCACCTGGACCTCGTACGCGGCCACCACGAACCACGACCAGTGCAGGAAGACGTCGATCCCGGCCAGTCGAAAAAGCCGGATCGCGCCCTGCTGGGTCGGCATCGTGAGGCCCTTCTGGTATCACACACACCCTCCCGAAGCCAGAAGCGGCAAGGCCGAGCTGCTTGAACCCGAAGTCGCCGGGGTGCTAGCGTCCTGCGAATGGCCGACCTCGTCCGCCTCGTGCGCGAGCCGATCGATCTCGCCTCGCTCCAGGCGACGACGGCGAAAGACGGGGCGCTCTGCCTGTTCGTGGGCGTGGTGCGCAACGAGAACCGCGGCCGCCCGGTCTTGCGCCTCGAGTACGAGGCCTTCGAGGAGATGGCGCTGCCGCTGATGCAGGAGATCGCCGCCGAGGCGCACCGGCGCTTTCCCGTGACCGTCGTGCGGCTCGTCCATCGTCTCGGCTCGCTCGAGATCGGCGAGGCGAGCGTCGCGGTGGCAGTCGCGTCGCCGCACCGCGCCGAGGCGTTCGCCGCCTGCCGCCTCGCGATCGACACGCTCAAGGCGCAGGTGCCGATCTGGAAGAAGGAGCTGTACGCCGACGGCTCGGCGTGGCTCGACGAGGCGAGCTAGTCGCGGCACCCGGCCACGAGCGGGACGAGCGCGCACTCCGCGTCCACCGCGAGAGTCCCGACGCCCGGGTCCCGGCAGAAGGCCGGGTCCCGCGGAACCGAGGCAGCCGGCACCACGCGAAGCCGCGGCGGGCGCCACGCCTGGGCTTCGACCGCCTCGAAGACGACGGACTGGCGGTGGAACACCGGGTGCAGGTCTCCCGTCGACGACACGGGCAGCCCCGGCGGGAGCCGTCTCCCCAGGCAGCGCAGGAAGCGCAGCTCCGCGGGCGGCAGCCCGGAGGCCCGCGTGCCCTCTCCCTTCATGAGGGCAGGCGCCCAGAGTCGGGACCACAGCGAGTATCCCTCCGCGCGGTCGAGGGCGACGATCTGCAGCGTCCACGACAAGGCCACGAGCGACAGCACGCGGGCCACCGCGCGACGCCCGACGCCGGCGGCCGCGGGCGACGCGAGGACGACACAGGCGATCGCGAGGGCGTGCAGAGCAGCCAGCCGGTGAGGCCAGAGCATGTACCGGAAGCGATAGCTGCCGGAGGCCACGACCAGCACGCTCACGAGCAGCGGCGACGAGACGACGAGCAGCGCCAGGCCGCGCGGGAGCCGGCGGCGGAGCGTCAGCAACGTGAGCAGGCCGACGACGAGGTAACCGACGAGGCCCCACCGCAGGTTGTCGCGCAGCAGACCGCGTCCCTCGATCGCGCGCACGACGTTGCGCAGCGAGTCCAGCACGCGGGTCTCGGCGGTCAGCTGTCCCTCCGGGAGCGCTCGACCCATCGCCCACAGCAGCACCAACCCGGCGACGAAGACGAGCCCGAGCGCCGCGAGGCTCCACGCCGCGGCGGGCGCGACCCGACGCCGGTCCCGCGCCGAGGCGGCGCCGCCAAGGGCCAGGAGCCGCAGGACGAAGTGGGCGACGAGGATCGAGGCCGACAGCACTGCCCCGTCCTCCTTCACCAGCACCACGAGCGCCGTGGCCAGGATCGCCCGCCGCGAGCGGCCCTCGCGCAGGTCGAGCGCCAGCAGCAGGGCCAGCGGCGGATAGCACAGCTCGGGGTGGAAGCCGACGAGGGAGTTGTCGAACACGGCGTAGGCGATCGGGCCCAGGTACGCCCCCAGCACGGCCACGCGGCCGGCGAGGTCGAGGCTCGGGGCGAAAGTCACCCGCACGACCGCGATCGCGTGCAGCAGGACGAGCCCCAGGATCAGCCCGTAGGCGCCGAGCGGAAGCGTGAGGGGAGCGAACGCGAGCAGCAGGTAGAAGTTGTGGATCGCCGCGTTGTGGGCGTAGGCGTTGTCGCGCAGCAGCTCGCCGTACTGGAAGAGGCTGCGGCTCATCTCGAGGAACGAGTAGAAGTCGGTGTGGAAGTACTCGAGGCCGTGGAACAGCAGCGCCTTGCACAGCCCCGCGTAGAGGACCGCCAGCACGGCCACCGACGCGAGCGCCAGCGCGGGGAGCGACGCTCGCGCGCTCAACGCGCCGCCCCCATGCTCGCGGTGCCGTATACTCCCGCAGCCCCTCGGGGCACGGGGAGCGCATGGAGCAGCCGCAGCGGGCCGGAGTCGATCGTTTTCTGAGGACGACGCTCGGCGCGTGGGCGGCGATCAGTGTCGCATTCCTCGTGGTGAACGGCGCGCTCCTCCTGTGGAAGGGCCCGGGGGTCTTCTCCTCTCTCGTCCAGGTGGGCCCGGCCTCGGGCTTGAAGCTGACCTACTCGGCGCTCGGGCTCGTCTGGCTCGCGAGCGGTGGCGTGCTCGCGCTCCTGAGCCGGCCGGCCTACCGAGCGCGCCACGGGCTGCTGACGATCTGCTGCTTCCTCACGCTGGTGCTGTACGCGAACCTGCTCCGCGAGCGCAGCGAGTACCCCGACACCGGCGACTACATGCGGGCGGCCTTCGATCTCGCCGAGGGTCGGCCGCTCCACGAGCGCTACATCTACCCGCCGCTGCTGGCCGCCCTGGGCGAGCTCCTGGTTCCGTTCGGCCGCGGAGGCATGCGGCTCGCCCTCTGGACCGGGAACGTGCTCGCGGTCACGGCCTTCACCGGTCTCGTCGCGCTCACGCTCATGAAGTACGGCTTCGATCGGCGTGTCTCCGCCGGCCTGGCGTTCGCCTTCGTGGCGATCAATGTGCCCGTGCTCCGCACGCTCGTCTACGGCCAGGTCAACCTCCACGTGGCGAACCTGATCCTGCTGGCCCTGCTGGCCTATCCCCGCCTCCCGGTCTGTTCCGCGCTGGCGCTGGCGCTGGCGGTCCACCTGAAGACCTCGCCCATCGTGCTCGTGCTGCCGTTCCTGACGGAGAAGAACTGGCGCTGGACGGCCGCATTCGCGGCCTGGATGGCCGCGGCCGCCGGAGCGATCTACGCCGCGCACGGGGCGCAGCCCTTCCTGGACTCGCTCCGCAACGCGCGCGGGGTGTACGAGTGGGCGGACCTCAGCTTCCGCGAGAACTCGATCGACACGTTCCTCCGCAGCACGGCCGCGCTCGTCGGCGGTCCGTTCGCGCTCGTGGACCGGCCCCCGGTGAGGCTCCTCGCCAAGGCGTCGGTGCTCGCGCTCGCGCTCGCCGCCGCGGGGCTCGCGATCCGGCGGGGTGCGTTCGTGAGCGGCCGCGGCGCGGGAAGCCACGTCCTGAACGGCTGGCCGGCCCTGGCCGTGCTCATGGTGCTGGCGTCGCCGCTCGTCTGGGAGCATCACCCGGTCTTCACGGCCCTGTCTTTCCTGGTGATCACGCGGTGGTTACGGACGCCGGGCGAGTGGGCGGCCTTCAGCCTCGCCTACTGCTTCGTCTACCTGCTGCCCACGTTCGACTTCTATCCCTGGTCGTTCGGACGCCTGGCGGGCCTGCTGATGCTGCTGGCCCTGCTCTACCGGACCTCGCGCGGGAGCGGGGACGGCGACGTTTTCCGCCTGCTTCACGAGCGGCTGGGAGGCGCGCGCGTCGCCTGAGCGGTCGGGCAGCGCGTGCGACGGGCCGAGCCGCAGCAGGCCTTCGAGTTCGGCGTAGCGCGGCCCCGGCACCACGATCGACAGCGGCGTCCCGTCGGCCGTGGTGACCGCGTACAGGATGTCGGCGCGGCGGGCGAGCTCCAGCACGTCCTGGCGGCGACCCCGCAGCAGCAGGATTTCCAGGTGCGGAACGCCGTCTTCCTCGCGCGTGAAGTCGAGCGAGGCGAAGCGCCGGCTGTCGTCGCGAACGATGTGGAAGGGCCGGCCGGAGACGACGACGCGCGTTCCCGCGGCGCGCGCCGCCCGATCCACCCACGCGACGCCCTGGAGCAGGCTGTTTCCCCAGTAGTCGAGCTCGTAGCGGCCGAAGGCGGCGCGGGGGCCACCGGCGACGGCGCTGAAGTAGACGGACTGGTTCGGGTGGTTGCGCCACTGGAAGAGCGCGGGCTCGACGAGGCCGAGCACGAGCGCGGCGACCGCGACGAACCGCAGCCAGCTCGACTGGCCGCCGAGGAGCCGCTGCCAGCCGCAGGCGGCGAGGACGACGAGGGGCGGGTACGTGAACAGCAGGTGCCGGATGCCGTCGTAGATCGTGGCCCCGCTCGCCACGATGTAGGCGCCGGGGAAGAACGCCACGAAGCACAGGGCGCCCATGCGCCACGGGGACGGAGCATCCACGCCCGGCGCGGCGCCTGACGAGCGCGGCCGGACGAGCCATGCCAAAGACAGCGCTGCGCCCAGCAGCACGACCGGCGGCGTCGTGAGCAACAGCCAGCGCGGAATGTAATCCCACGGCAGTGCGCTCGCCGGCACGTCGGCCCCGGCGAACAGGACCGGGAACTCCCACCGGAACTGCGACAGCCGCATCATCCCCTGCAGCGGACGCGTGAGCGGGCGGACCTGGGCCCACGGCCAGAACACCGTCCCCAGCAGCAGGACGGCGACGACCACGGCCGCCCAGCGCACGAAGGTGGCCAGCAGGCGCGAGAAGGACCGCTCGCGCGTGGCGATCAGCAGCGCGGCGAGGGCCATCGTGAAATAGGCCAGGAACAGCAGGGCCCCCGCCCGCACGCTGACGGCGAGACCGATCGACAGCACGAGCGGCACGGCGAGCCGGAGGCGAAGGTACGGGTAGCGCGGCTCGAGCTGCATCAGGTAGTAGAGCGCCGCCGCCAGCAGCGCGGCCAGGGGGATGTCCTTGGGGTTGTTCATGGCGTCGCCCAGATACCGGGGCGACAGCGCGAGCAGGACCATGGCGAGGAGACCGGTCCCCGGACCGCCCAGCAGCCTCCCCAGCCGACCGACGTAGAAGACGCCCAGCCAGCCGAAGGCGGCGTTGACGTAGTGGCGCAAAACGAACTGGTCGCCCGGCAGCAGCTGCTGGACGGCCACGCACACCGTGTCGAACAGGCCGCCGTGGAGGTAGATGAAAATCTCCCCGGGCCGGAACCAATCGTCGTCGAGGCCCTGGCTCAGGAAGCGAAACACCCTCTCGCCGTAGAGCTGGTGGGTCTTCTCGTCCCACGTCACGCCGAAGTCCCTCGACAGGACGAGCATCAGCGGAAGCAGCACCAGCGGGAACAGCCGGTAGGCCCACAGGACGGCGCGCGCGCGCGCCTCGCTCGTGCTCAACGACACCGCGTGATCTTATCCCACGCGCACCGCGTCGGTCGGCGTGCCCCTCAGCGCTTCGAGCGCCCCCGCGCGCGGCGTGTGCGGCTCGCGTGGTCGCGGCGCTCTGGCGCCGCCGCCGGGAGCGTGCCCTGCACCAGGATGCGCTCGCACTCCGCGGGCGGGACCGGCGGGCTCCACAGGTAGCCCTGGACTTCGTCGCAGCCCAAGGAGCGCAGTAGCGCCACCTGCGCCTCGGTCTCGACGCCCTGGGCCACGACGCCCAGGCCCAGGCTGTGGGCCACCGCGATCACCGCGGTCACCACCGAGGCGTCGTCGGCGTCGGTGGTCGCCCCGCGCACGAAAGACAGGTCGATCTTGAGCGTGTCGACCGGGAGCTGCCGCAGGTGGGCGAGCGAGGTGAAGCCCGTCCCGAAGCCGTCGATCGCCAGGTGCACGCCCACCGAGCGCAGCGCACGCAGCGTCTCGATCGTGCGCGCGAGGTCCTGCATCGCGTAGCCCTCGGGGATCTCGAGGTGGAGCGCGTCCGGCGAGAGGCCGCTCGCGGCGAGTGCTTTCTCCACGTGGACGACCAGGTCGTCCTGCTGCAGCTCGTGCGCGGAGAGGTTGACCATCAGCCGCAGCCCGCGCGAGCCGCGCCGCTGCCACTCGCGCGCCTGCTGGCAGGCGGTCTCGAGCACCCAGGGTCCGACCGACAGCATCACGCCGGTGAAGTCGGCGAGCGCCATGAAGTCCTTCGGCGACATGACGCCGAGCTCCGGCCGCAGCCAGCGCAGGAGCGCCTCGACACCCGTGACGCGCCCGGTCGCGAGCTGAAGGCACGGCTGGTAGTGCAGCGTCAGCTCCTGCCGGTCGAGCGCCTTGCGCAGGCTGTCCTCGAGCGAGCGCCGCTCGAGCGCCTTCTCGGCCATGGCCGACGAGAATAGCTGGAAGTTGTCGCGGCCGCGCTCCTTGGCCCGGTACATCGCCGTGTCGGCGCTCTTCAGCAGCGCTTCGCCGTCCTCGCCGTCCTCGGGGTAGAGGCTGATCCCGCCGCTCGCCGTCACGTGCACGTCGCGTCCTTGCAGGTGGAAGGGCCTGCGCAGCGACTCGACCAGCTTGCGCGAGATCGCGGCGAGGTCCTCGGCGTAGTGGATGCCGGGCAGGAGCAGCGTGAACTCGTCGCCGCCCAGCCGGGCGACGGTGTCGCCCTCGCGAACGCTGGCGCCGAGCCGCTCCGCCACCTCTTTCAGCAGCTCGTCCCCCGCCGCGTGGCCGAAGCCGTCGTTCACCTGCTTGAAGCGGTCGAGGTCGACGAAGATGAGCGCGACGCGATGGCGGTAGCGGTGGGCCTGCGCCAGCGCGATCTCGAGGCGGTCCTCGAAGAGGCGGCGGTTGGGCAGGCCGGTGAGCGGGTCGCGGTGCGCGAGCGCGCCGAGCTCGGCCTCGAGCGCACGCTGGGCCGAGATGTCGTCGAGGACGAGCGCGAGGCGCCCGCCGGCGAGCGGCAGCAGCACGAGCGCGAGCGGCGCG
>DATEUE010000005.1:0-16248 GCA_035283305.1 Vicinamibacteria bacterium
GGCACGGCGAGCGGCGCGACCGTCACCTCGCGCTCGCCGTACAGGCGCAGCGGCGCCTGGCTGGTGACGAGCACCTTCAGGCGCTCGACCCTGGCGAGCAGCGTGGTGACGTCGGGCGCCGCGTCGATGACCCGCTCGAAGTTGTCCAGCACCAGCAGCGTGGTCGCATCCAGCGCCCGCGCCAGCGCCTCGCCCAGCCCCGAGGCGCCCAGCGTGCTCGCGTCGGCGCGCAGGCCGAAGCCGTTCGCGATCTCCGAGGCGACGCGCGCCGGGTCCTGAAGCCCGGCGAGCGAGACGAAGCACACGCCCCCGGCGAAGTCGCCGCGCAGCTCCTCGGCCACGCGGATCGCCAGGCGCGTCTTGCCGGTGCCCCCGGGCCCGGTGAGCGTGACGAGCCTCGCCTCCGGGCCGAGCAGCAGCTCCCGGATCGCGGCGCGTTCGGCCTCGCGCCCCACGAACGACGTGCGCGCCGTGGGCGGCGGGCGGAGGCTCGCCGCGACCCGGAGGCCTCGCGGCGCCTCGAGCTGGTCGAGCACGCCCACGAGCTCGTTCGCCAGCTCTCGCGTCGACGCGTAGCGGCCGCCCGCTTCCTTGGCGAGGCAGCGTTCGATCAGCCACTGCAGCGGCGGCGGCAGCGCGGCGGCGTCGAGCGGCGGAGGCGGATCGCGAAGGATCGCGGCGATCGTCTCGGCCGCGGTGCGGTGCTCGAACGGCCGGCGCCCGGTCGCCATCTCGTAGAGCATCATTCCGAGCGAGAACTGGTCGCTGCGGTAGTCCACCTCGCGGCCCTGCGCCTGCTCGGGCGACATGTAGGCCACCGTGCCGACGACCGTGCCTTTCTCGGTGAGCGGCCGGGCGGCGGTCGGCTCGTCGTCGCCGCTCGTCTCGCGCGAGCGCGGCTCGATGCGGGCGAGCCCGAAGTCGAGCACTTTGGCACGTCCGTCCGGCGTGACGACCACGTTCTCCGGCTTCAGGTCGCGGTGCACGATGCCCTTCGCGTGCGCGGCAGCCAGCGCGTCCGCCACCTGGGCGCCGATCGCCAGCAGGCGCTCGACCGGCAGGCCGCCCTGCAGGAGCAGCGCGCGCAGGCTCTGGCCGTCGACGAGCTCCATCACGATGTAGTGGTGGGGCGGAGACGTCCCGAGCTCGTGGATCGTCACGATGTGCGGGTGATTGAGCGCGGAGGCGGCCTGGGCCTCGAGCTCGAGCCGCGCCACGGAACGGGCGTCGCTGGTCCAGGCCTCGGGCAGCGTCTTGAGCGCGACGTCGCGCTTCAGCCGCGTGTCACGCGCGCGGTAGACCTGGCCCATGCCCCCGGCCCCGAGGGGCTGGAGGATCTCGTACACTCCCAGGCGAGTTCCCGAGGCCAGCGGCAAGGTTGGCTGTCTCCGAAGGCGGTTGCCGGATTGTAGCGTGGCCGCTCGGCCGGCGTTGGAGGCCTACCAGCTCGCGTGGACGAGCGGCCTCACCCTGTCGTCGTAGACCTGCCGCACGGCTTGCATGGCCTCGGGCGGGAGGGGCGCCAGATCGGCCGCGGCCGCATTGGCGCGGGCCTGCTCGGGCGTCTTCGCTCCCGGGATGGCACAGGTGACGGCGTCGAACATCAGGGTGAAGCGCAGCGCCAGCTGGGCGAGCGTCGCGCCCGCGGGGACGAGCGGCCGCAGCCGCTCCACCACCTCGAGGCCCACGTCGTAGGGCACGCCGGAGAAGGTCTCGCCCTTGTCGAAGGCCTTGCCTTCGCGGTTGAAGCTGCGGTGGTCGTCGCGCGCGAACGTCGACTGCTTCGTGAGCTTCCCGCTCAGCAGGCCGCTCGCGAGCGGCACGCGGGCGAGGATCCCGACGCCGCGCTGCTTCGCCGCGCCGAAAAACGCCTCGGCTGGCTTCAGCCGCAGCATGTTGAAGATGATCTGGACGCTCTGCACGCCGGGGTAAAGGATCCCTCGCAGTGCCTCGTCCACGCTCTCCACGCTCGTCCCGTAGTAGCGGATCTTGCCGGCCTTCACCATGTCGTCGAGGAGGCCGAAGACCTCGGGCCGGTCGTAGACGTCCGGGTGCGGGCAGTGGAGCTGCAGCAGGTCGACCCGCTCCATCTCCAGGTTCTTCAGGCTGCGGTCGAGCCAGGCGTGGAGGTTCTCGCGGCTGTAGCCCTCGGGGGTCTGTTTCGGCAGCCGCCGGCCCGCCTTGGTCGCCACGAAGATCGTCTCGCCCTTGCGCTCCCGGCGCAGCCGCGCCACCAGCCTCTCGCTGCGCCCGTCTCCGTAGACGTCGGCGGTGTCGACGAAGTTGGTGCCCGCGTCGATCGCGGCGTGCAGCGCGCGCATCGACACCTCGTCGTCCACCGGCCCCCAGGTCCCCCCGATCGCCCAGGCGCCGAAGCTGATCGCCGAGACCTTCATGTCCGTTCGCCCGAGCTGGCGGTACTCCATCACGGCCTCCTGGCGGAGGATTGTAGTGCGGCCGCGTCGCAGGCCTCGCGGGGGCGCCGGCTTGACAGCGGAGCGGGGCGGGGCAATCGTCCGTCGATCGTCGCCTCTGGAGGAGGACGCTGCATGGCGGAGCGGAGGCTGGCGGGACGGCTGTTCGTGGCGGCCCTGTTGTCGGCGATGGCGGTGTCGCTGCCCGCGCAGCAGCCAGGCCCGCCACCCGAAGCCGGGCGAGGCGGCGCGAGCCCGCTCGCCGCGCCGGTCGTCCTGAACGACGACGGCGGCTGGTGCTGGTTCCAGGACGAGCGCGCGCTCGTCGTCGGGGATCGGCTGGTCTTCGGCAGCGTGGCGGCCGGGCGCAGCGACGCGTCCCGCCGGGGCACGGTGGAGGTGACGAGCGTCGTGCTCGCGACGGGCGCCACCACGCGCTTCCGCCTCAGCGCGACGCCGGTCGAGCGCGCCGGGCGCTACGACGACCACGACACGCCCGCCTTCGTCGTGCGCGGCGACGGACGGCTGCTCGCGGTCTGGGCGGGCCACGGCTACGACAACCGCATCCTGTCGCGCGTGTCGCTCCGCCCCGGCGACGCGACCGGCTGGGGCGACGAGCGCGCGTTCGTGCCGAGCCCTTCCTCGAGCGTCACCTACTCGAACCTGCACCGGCTCGCGGGCGAGCGTGGCCGCATCTACGACTTCTTCCGCGGCCTAGACAACCGTTTCAAGCCGTCCATGGCCTGGTCCGACGACGAGGGCGAGAGCTTCAGGAGCGGCGGCGTCGTGATCGACGTGCCGGCCACGTTCCGGCACAGGCCCTACGTCAAGTACGCGTCGGACGGGCAGGCGACCGTGCACCTCGCGTACACCGAGGGACACCCGCGCAACTTCGACAACAGCCTGTATCACGCCTACTACCGCGACGGCGTCCTGCATCGCTCCGACGGCAGCGTGATCCGTCCGCTCGCCGAGGGCCTGCGCGACCCAGTGGAGGGCACGCGCGTCTTCCAGGGCGACCCCGCGAACGTGGCGTGGGTGATCGACCTCGAGCTCGACGCGCAAGGCCGCCCGTTCGTCGCGTACTCGGTCCAGAAGGACTCGGCCGGCCTGCCGCAGGGCCAGGGAGGCTCGGACCATCGCTATCGGCTGGCGCGCTGGACGGGAAAGGCGTGGAACGACCGCGAGATCGCCTCCGCGGGAACCCGCCTCTACGCCGGCGAGGACGACTACACCGGCGGTGTGGCCCTCGTCCCCGGCGATCCCACTCGCGTGCTCGTCTCGACCGATGCCGACCCGACGACCGGAGCTCCGCTCGTGAGCGCCGCGGACGGCAAGCGGCACTGGGAGATCTTCCGCGGCACCACTCCGGACGACGGCCTCACCTGGCAGTGGCAGGCGGTCACGCGCGACTCGACGGCCGACAACTTGCGACCGATCGTGCCGCGAAGCGACGCTCGCGACGAGCTCTTGCTGTGGCTCCGCGGCCGCTACCGCAGCTACACCGACTACGACCTCGAGGTCGTAGGCTTACTTCCGTAGCAGCCGCGAGCAACGGGCTGCGAGGTCAGTAACGGCAGGTCGAGGGCTCGTTCTTCTCGTAGTAGGACTTGTAGTTCTTGGCCTTCTTGTCCATGCAGCCGGCGAGGTTCAGCAGCTCCACCTTGCGGAACTCGACCGGGTGGCTCTCGGCCTGGAGCGAGATCGAGCCGCTCGTGAGCAGCTCAGCGTCCTTCATGAGCGCGGGATCGTGGCCGGCCACGTTGCCGCCGCCGATCTGCGGCTTCTCGTACTGCAGCACGGTCTCGCCGTTCACGCGGTGGACGATCTCGCCGCCACCGTGGACCTCGATCTCCACTCGCACCCACTGATCGCCGTCGAGGGTCTTCGACGACGAGTTGACGCAGTGACGCGTCTCCAGCTGACCGTTCATCACCACGTTCGTCCCGGGAGTGCAGAGATTCGCCGTCGAGCGGGGCTTGCCGTCGCCGCGACCTCCCAGGAACTGGGCCTCGATGCAGATCGGGAAGTCCTGGTCCTGCTTCATGGTCGCCACGGGCTGGCCGTGGATCATCACCCCGCTGTTCCGAAAGGCCCAGTCGGGGCCGCCCTTGGCTTGCTCCCCGACGAAGCGGTACTCGACCGCGATCACGTAGTGGGAGAAGGGCGTCTCGTAGAAGAGGTGGCCGAAGCGCCCGCCGAACGTGTCGTACTTGTCGTAGACGACGCGTAGCACTCCGTTCTCGACGCGGAAGGTGTCGCCGAAGTTCACGCCGGCCTCGTAGCCGGTGATCTTGGGGACCCACCCGGCGAGGTCCTTGCCGTTGAAGAGCGGGATCCACTGCTTCTCGTCGGGGTCCGCGGCCGAGGCGAGCGCAGGCAGGATGAGCAACAGGAGAATCGCTGGGATTCGCACCATGCGCAGAGCCTACCCCGGCAGGCCGGGGTACTTCCAGGCACCGGGAGCCAGGCGGAGGCGGGCCTTGACTCAGGCCAGGTCCTGAAACCTAATACGCCTGCCTCAAGCCCTCAGCTCTAGGTCGTCGCCCGTCACACGGACCGCCCGTCCGTAAGGAGCGCCATGAAGGCATCGGTGAAGCGGCAGCTGGATCGACGGACGTTCTTCAAGTCCGCAGGGGCCGCCGCGGCGGGCGCCTCGGCCCTCGGCATTCTCGGAGACGCGGAGCTCGAGGGCGCGGTCCAGAACGTCAACCGCAACTCGATCCCGTCCGAGCTCAAGATCACCGACCTGCGCGTGGCCACGGTCGTCGGCGCGCCGATGACGTGTCCGCTGATCCGGATCGACACCAACCAGGGTCTCTCGGGCCACGGCGAGGTGCGCGACGGCGGCAGCGCAACCTACGCCCTGATCCTGAAGAGCCGGCTGCTGGGTGAGAACCCCTGCAGCGTCGACAAGCTGTTCCGCAAGATCAAGCAGTTCGGCCATCACGCGCGCCAGGCGGGCGGCGTGTGCGGCGTCGAGATGGCGCTCTGGGACTTGGCGGGCAAGGCCTACGGCGTCCCCGCCTACCAGATGCTGGGCGGCCGGTTCCGCGACACGGTGCGCCTCTACGCCGACACGACCGCGTCTCTCGACCCGAGGGAGCAGGGCCGCAAGCTCAAGGCACGGATGGACCAGGGCTTCAGCTACCTGAAGCAGGACTTCGGCATCGGCCTGCTGCGGGACGTCCCGGGCGCGCTCACCAAGCCCGTCGGCATGCCCGTCTCGGGTGGCGACCGCGTGATGCACCCCTTCACCGGGATCTCGATCACCGACAAGGGCATCGCCTGGCTCTCCGACTGGGTAGCGGCGATCCGCGAGGTGATCGGTCCCGAGGTGCCGCTCTCCTCCGACCACTACGGCCACATCGACGTGAACTCGTGCATCCGCCTCGCGCGCGCGATGGAGAGGCACCACCTGGCCTGGATGGAGGACATGGTGCCCTGGCAGCTCGGCGAGCTGATGAAGCAGATTCGCGACGCCACGGACATCCCGATCCTGACCGGCGAGGACATCTACCTGAAGGAGGACTTCGCGAAGCTCGTGGACATGGGCGCCGTCGACATGATCCACCCCGACCTCGCCTCTTCCGGCGGCCTGCTCGAGACCAAGAAGATCGGCGACTACGCGATGGAGCACGGCGTCGCGATGGCCATGCACTTCGCCGGCACGCCGGTCTCGTTCATGGCCAACCTGCACTGCGCCGCCGCCACCGAGAACTTCATAGCACTCGAGCACCACTCCGTGGACGTGCCCTGGTGGGAAGACCTGGTGACGGGTCCCGACAAGCCGATCCACCGGAGCGGGTTCGCGAGCCCGCCCGATCGCCCCGGTCTCGGGATCGAACTCGTCGAGGAGGTCGTCAAAGCGCACCTCAAGCCGGGCACGCAGTACTTCGCGCCCACGCCCGAGTGGGACGACGAGCGCTCCTGGGACCGCCTTTGGAGCTGAGCATTGAGACCCTCAGGCGTGAGATGATGTCAGCCCGCTCAAGAGACATCGCCCCCCCGCGGCCCTGACCAGGGCCGGTCCGCACATGCCTGAGACCCGGAGCGCCAGCCCCCGGATCCTCGCGGCGCAAAGTTGACGCTCGTATGCTGGCGAGGCTCCAAAAGGAGGCCCCATGAAGACACTGAAGTTCGCCGTTCTACTCGCCGCACTGCCGCTCGCCGCAGCCGCCCAGGACCCCGTCAAGGTCGACGGGGGTCATTACAAGCTGCTCGTCGACAACGCCTCCGTTCGCGTGCTCAAGATCAGCTACGCTCCCGGTGCGAAGAGCGTCATGCACTCGCACCCCGACGCGATGCTGGTGCCGCTTGGGGCCGCCAAGGTCCGCTTCACGCTGGCGGACGGCAAGACCCAGGACATGGAGGTTGGCAAGGAAATCGCGGCCTACACCCCGGCCGGCACGCACGACCCGACCAACGTCGGCACCACCCCGGTCGACGCCATCCTGGTGGAGTTCAAGGCGCAGACCCCCGGCACGGCCACGGTGCCAACGTCGCGGCCGGGCATGCAGGTGGCGACGATCGCTGAGAGCCCGCGTGCCGTCGCGATCAAGACCACGGCCGCGCCGGACTTCCACGAGCCGGCCGGCTCCGTCCACGAGTACGACCAGATCGTGATCGCGCTCGGCGACGCCGGCATGTCGCTGGCGGTGGACGGCAGTGCGCCGGTGACGAAGTGGCAGCGCGGCGACGTGCAGTTCATCGGGCGCGGCGTCAAGCACGAGTCGAAGAACACGAGCGGCAAGCCCGTCGAGTTCATCATCGTCGCGGTCAAGTAACGCCCCAGGCAGTCTGAGGGGGGCGGGATGCCCCCCTCAGGGCGATCGACGCCAGATTGACCCCGTCGAGGAACGCCCCGGCCGTCGGCGAGCGCCGGATGCGCGGCACGAGCGGGCCGGAGAGAGCCACGAACACGAAGAGCGGCCCGAGTCCGAAGGGCACCATTGCCATCCGTCATCGCCCGCGGGACGCTACCCTACGGATCCAAAAAACCGGAGGAGGGTTCCATGACGAGATTCGTTGCGCTCGAGGGCTGCTACTCGTGCCACAAGTCCGCCGGCAAGGCTTATCTGCGGCCCCAGGTCCCGACCGCTCCTGCCGCCGCGATCCTGAACTTCGACCCCGAGGCCAAGTGGCCACAGTAAGGTGATACGCGCGTGACTCCAACCTCCCTTCCCAGTCAGCCCTTCACACCCTCCATCCGGGTGAGGGTCGTGGCGCCGGTCGTCGTCCTCGCCCTTGCGCTCGCGGCAGGCGTGCCCTGCGCGGAAGACCAGCGACCGGCCTCGCCCGAGCGCGAGTGGCGCACGCACGGCGGCGACCCTGGGCACACCCAGCACTCGCCGCTCACGCAGATCGACGCCACGAACGTCCGCCGCCTGCGCGTGGCATGGACCTACCGCACGGGCGACGCGCGGCCCGAGGGGCGCTCGCAGATCCAGTGCAACCCCATCGTGGTGGACGGCGTGCTCTACGCCACCTCGGCGGGCCTGCACGCGTTTGCGCTCGACGCCGCGAGCGGGCGCGAGCTGTGGCGCTTCGATCCGACGGGCGGCGGCGGCGCGAGCGACGGCGCACTCGGGGTCAATCGCGGTGTGGTCTTCTGGAGCGACGGTCGCGAGCGGCGCATTCTCTACAGCGCTGGCCAGACGCTGTTCGCGCTCGACGCGGCGACCGGCAGTCTCGTCCCCGGCTTCGGGCGCGAGGGGCGCGTCGATCTCGGCCTGGGACTCGGCCGCGAGCTCGCCGGGGCCTACGTGCGCGCCACGACCCCCGGTGTCGTCTACCGCGACCTGCTGATCCTCGGCAGCGCCGTGAGCGAAGGCCCCGGCCCGTCCGCGCCGGGCCATGTGCGCGCGTTCGATGTCCGCACCGGAGCCGTGCGTTGGACGTTCCGGACCATCCCCCAGCCCGGCGAGTACGGCTACGACACGTGGCCGCCCGACGCGTGGAAGACCGCGGGTGGCGCGAACTCGTGGAGCGGGCTGAGCCTCGACCATTCGCGAGGGCTCGTCTACGTGCCCACCGGCTCGCCCGCGTTCGACTTCTGGGGCGGCGACCGCAAGGGCGCGAACCTGTTCGGTAACAGCCTCGTCGCGCTGCGTGCGGCGACCGGCGAGCGCGTCTGGCATTACCAGCTGGTTCGCCACGATCTCTGGGACCGCGACCTGCCCCAGGCGCCGGTGCTGCTCGACGTGCGCCGGGGCGACCGCACGATCGACGCGGTCGCGCAGGCGACCAAGTCGGGACACGTGTTCGTGTTCGACCGCGCGAGTGGCGAGCCGCTGTTCGAGGTCGAGGAGCGTCCTGTCCCGGGCTCGGAGCTCCAGGGAGAGGAGACGTCCAGGACACAGCCCCTGCCGCGGAAGCCAAGGGCCTTCTCTCGCCAGGCCTTCGGCGAGGCCGACGCGACCGACCTCTCCCCCGCCTCGCGCGTCGCCGTCCTCGAGCGGCTGCGCCAAGTGCGCAGCGCCGGCCAGTTCGTGCCGCCGAGTACGCAGGGCACTGTCATCTTCCCGGGCTTCGACGGCGGCGCCGAGTGGGGCGGCTCCGCGTTCGACCCGCAGACGCGCCTGCTCTACGTGAACGCCAACGAGATGCCCTGGATCCTCGAGATGCGCGAGGTGCCGAAGGCCGGCGCGCTGCCGCTGGGCGCGCGCGTGTACGCGCAGCACTGCGCGGTGTGCCACGGCGCCTCGCGCCAGGGCGCGCCCCAGGCCCAGTCCCCGTCGCTCGTCGGGATCGAGACGCGGCAAGCGCGGGGCGACACGCTCGCGATCGTCGAGAAGGGCAAGGGCGTCATGCCCGGCTTCGCGTTCCTGTCGCCCGCCGAGCGCGCCGCGGTCGCGGCCTTCGCCCGCGGCGAGCGCGAGCCCGACGCCCCGGACGGAGAAGCGGCCCGCGCCGGGCGGCCCTACGCGCACCTCGGCTACAACCGCTTCCTCGACCCCGAGGGCTACCCGGCGGTGAAGCCGCCGTGGGGCACGCTCAACGCGATCGACCTGGACTCGAGCGAGATCCGCTGGTCGGTCCCGCTCGGCGAGCTGCCCGAGCTCACGAAGCGCGGGATCCCGCGCACGGGGACCGAGAACTACGGCGGCCCGGTCGTCACCGCGGGCGGGCTCGTCTTCATCGCGGCCGCCAAGGACGAGAAGCTCCGCGCGTTCGACAAGCGGACCGGCGAGGTGCTGTGGGAGACGACGCTGCCGGCGGGGGGCTACGCGACGCCGGCGACCTACGAGGTCGGCGGTCGCCAGTACCTCGTGATCGCCGCGGGCGGCGGCAAGATGGGGACGAAGTCGGGCGACGCCTACGTCGCCTTTGCCCTGCCCGACTGAAGCGGGCGGCTACTCCCGGAAATCCAGCTGGACCTTCCAGGATCCCTGGTAGACGAGCGCGTCGCCCGAGCGAGCGCGCGCGTCGACCCGATCGATCGTGAAGGGCGCCGCGCACTCGACCGTGGCATGGCGGAAGCTGACCACGACGGGCTCGCCCGCCAGGAGGGTGAACCCGTCCACCGGGCTGTCGTGCTGCGAGTAGAGGCAGCGCCGGTTGCCCGACCAGCCGTCGAGCCAGAGATTGACGTCCGTCAGCGTCTGCGACGAGGTGACCGCGAGCTCAGCGCCGAAGGCGGTCGTGCACGACTCGCAGCCCGTCATCCACGACTGCGAGAGCGAGGCCGCTTGCGTGGGCCGCACCGTCACCAGGGCGAGACCGTCGGGCTGAGCCGAGACGGGCTGCTCGAAGTCACCACCGCACCCGCCCGCGAGGAGTGTCGCCACCGCGATCCACGACAGCTTCGTCCGCATCGCCCTCTCCCTGGCCCTTGCCGTCTCGGGCCTACCGCTCGGATGGAAAGGCAAACCCCGTACCGGACTTCCGATCGGCGAGAGAAACGCCTCACATCCGATTGATTCAATAAGGGTTGGGGATGCTCAGCGTGGTTCGAGCTGAGCTCCCGCAGGTCATGCGGTGGCCCCGCAGTGACTGTATTCCGGCCAGTCGCAGGCTGTCCGAAGTGTGTCGGCATTAGCCGTACTCAGGCATCACGCAGGGATACGCATTTCGGACGGGGCGAACCCAAGCTAAGCCCCTGCGCGAAAAAGGCTTGACAGGCTAGCGAGGCGCTCGCATCATTCCACCCCCCTGCTCTCGAAAGCGGGACGTTGCGCAGCGGTTTCCCTCCCGCTCGGCGCGTGGCCGGTTCGTCTTCAGTCGCCGGAGCGCGAGTGTTGTCAGAGGTGAGAGCCCCCGAGCCTCCGGCGCGAGCCGGTCATCTCCCGGAACGCCGCGTCGTCGTCCTCGAGCGCGACACGATCCACCGCTTTGCGACCGAGCGCATCCTGCGCCGCGAGGACTACTGGGTGTTCGTGACCGAGGACCCGGCGGCGGCGATACGCGTCGCGGCCGTGTCCGCCATCGAGCTCGTGCTCGTCGACCTGGGCCTCGGCGTGCTGCTGCCGGTGCCGCAGGCCGAGCGCCGGCGCGGAGACTCGGACTTCGACAGCCTGCCGCCCCCGCGCGCAGAGGGCTACGCGATACTCCGCCCGCTCCACCTCGACCCGAAGGCCCATCTCCCGATCGTCACGCTGCGGCTCAAGGCACCGAGCGAGGAGGCGGTGCCCCCGTGCCGCTTCGCGCTCGTCGGCCTGCTGCCGAAGGACGCGAGCGCCTCCGGCCTCGTGGAGGGGCTGGGCGAGGTCTTCGCCGACGCGCACTCTCGCGAGGTGATGGGCGGGACGCTCCCGGCCGACGCCGGGCGGGCCCGCGGCGTCCGCGGCGCGACCTCGTCGCGGCCGTTCGAGAGCACGCCGATTCCGCTGCGCACCGCGCTCGTCGCGGATCCCGACCCGACGCCGCGCCGGGCGCTCGTCGACGGTCTGGTGCGCCACGGCTTCACCGTCTACGAGGCGGGCAGCGGCCAGGACGCATTGCGCGTTGCCGTCGCGCGGCGTCCGTGGCTGGTCGTGACAGAGACGCAGCTAGCGGACGAGAGCGGCCTCGAGTTCTGCCGCCGGGTGCGCTCGCACAGCCTGCTGCGTCGCACGCCGGTCGTGTTCCTGTCCGAGCGGGACGACTGCGACATCCGCCACCAGGCGCTCCAGGCGGGGGCGGACGACTACCTGGTGAAGCCCGCTCCCTCGCGGGAGCACCTGGTCCGGCTCGAGCTGGTGCTGCGCCGCTTCGCGGCCGACGTCAGCACCGAGGAGCCGGGCGCGGGCCTGCGCGGGGCGGTCGAGCTGATGGGGGCGCCCGCGGTGCTGCAGATCTGCAACCTGAGCCAGCTGACCGGCGTGCTGGTCGCTCGGCGCGGCAGCCAGTCGCTGCGCATCGCCTTCCGCCGCGGCCAGATCGTCTCGGCCACCGGGCACGACCATCGCGGCGCCGCCGTCGTCTACGACTTCATCGCCTGGCCCTCGGGGCAATTCGAGTTCGACCGCGGTGCCCACGCCGAGGGCGTGCCGATGAGCGACGACTTCAACGCCCTGCTGCTCGAGGGCTGCCGCCGCCTCGACGAGCGGCGGCGCGGCCGGCCGCCCGAGACGTTCCCGCTCTGACGCGACGCGTCAGGCCGAAGCGCTTGGAAAGCGGAAAAGCGGCGCGGCCGAAAGACCCATCGCCCTGACCGTCTCCGCTTCGGCGGGCGAGAGCGGCTCGAAGCGCGCAGCCAGCGACAGCGCCATCCGGAAGAGTCGCTCGTCGCCAGGAGGGATCGCGGCCGTGACGGGCAGCGAGAGCGTGAAGCGCAGGCCGAGCGCGGCCTGCTCCGGCTTGTCGAGCGGCTCGTACCAGCACTTCGGGTAGCGCTTCTCGGCTCCCGCGGGCCACGGCCCCTTCGCCATCGCCTTGAGGCACAGGATCCCCATCCCCTGCTCGCGCGCTCGCGCGAGCACCTGCGGCCCGAAGCTGCCGGCGTGCCACGTCGCGTAGTTGAACGGGAACAGCAGCGTGTCGAACGCGTAGCCGTCCATGAGCGCGAGCGCGGCCTCGGCCGAGTGGGCAGAGAAGCCGACGAAGCGCACTTTGCCGGCTTTCTTCGCCGCTGCGAAGGCCTCCATCGCGCCGCCCGGGCCGAGGATCGTGAGGACGTCGCTCCGCGTCGTGACCGCGTGGTGCTGGTAGAGGTCGAAGTGGTCCGTGCGCAGCCGGCGCAGCGAGGACTCGAGCTCGCCGGCGGCCGCGTCCCGGGTGCGTGCCTGCGTCTTGCAGGCGAGAAACACGCCCTTGCGATGGGGCTCGAGCGCCGGTCCCAGCTTCTCCTCGGCGTCGCCGTAGCTCGGGGCGACGTCGAAGTAGTTCACGCCGGCTTCGACCGCCTCGCTCACGCGGCGCGCCGCCTCCTCTGGTGTCGCCTGGCTCACTACGATGCCGCCGAAGCCTATGATCGACAGCTTCTCGCCGGTCCTTCCGAGCGCGCGCCGCTCGAGCCCGCCCGGACCCTTCTCGCGCTCGACGCCTTTGAGCCCCGGCGGGAAGAGCGTGAGCGCGGCGCCGGTGCCCGCGGCGCCCGCAACGAAGTCGCGCCTGTTCATGGCAGCCTCCCGAGGTCCGATTCTGCGCGAGTCGGGGGGCCGGCCACAAGAGCGAGTTATCATCGTGCCGCCCCCTTGTCCGGGGCCGCAGGTTCATCGACAAGGAGCCGAACTCATGCCGACCAAGGTAATGATCATGGGCCTGGGCCCGATCGGGGCGGGCGTCGCCCGCCAGCTGCTCTCCCGCAGCAACTTCAAGATCGTCGCGGCCGTCGACATCGATCCCGCCAAGGCCGGCAAGGACCTGGGCGAGGTGCTCGGCCTCGCGAAGAAGTCCGGCGTCAAGGTGGTGGCCGACGCCACAGCCGCAATCCGCAAGGCCAAGCCGCAGGTCGCGGTGCTCTGCACCAGCTCGAGCCTGAAGCGGGTGTGGCCGCAGCTCGAGAGTGTGCTCAAGCTCAAGGTCCCGATCGTCTCGACCACCGAGGAGCTCTCGTATCCCTGGTTCTCGAACCGGGTGCTGGCACGCAAGATCGACGCCGCGGCGAAGAAGGCGAAGGTCGCGGTGGTCGGCACCGGTGTCAACCCCGGCTTCGCGATGGACGCGCTGCCGATCACGCTCACGGCGATCTGCGAGCGGGTGCACTCGCTGCGGGTCGACCGCATCCAGGACGCCCGGATCCGGCGGCTGCCGTTCCAGCAGAAGATCGGCTCGGGCCTGACGCCGGAGCAGTTCGCGGAGAAGGTCAAGGACCTGAGCGTGCGCCACGTCGGCCTCACCGAGTCGGTGGCGATGCTCGCGGACGCGCTCGGCTGGAAGCTCGACCGCATCACCGACGAGATCCAGCCGAAGATCGCCCAGGCGCCCGTCGAGAGCCAGTTCCTGAAGGTGGCGGCAGGCCGCGTGTGCGGCATCGTGCAGGACGGCATCGGCTACGTCTCCGGCGAGCCGCGCATCGCGCTGCACATGGAGGCCTACCTGGGCGCCCCCGAGACCTACGACCGCGTGCGGATCGAGGGCTCGCCGCGGCTCGACGTGAAGTCCGACGGCGGCTACCACGGCGACGTTGCGACGGCCTCGATCACCGTCAACACCATCCCGAGGGTGCTCGCAGCTGCCCCGGGCCTGCACACGATGCGCAGCCTCGCGTTGCCGTCCTTCGCCGGGAAGTAGCGCGGTCGTGACACGGCGCCGCGAATTCCTCAAGGGGGCCGGTGCGGCGTCGCTCGCTTGGAGCGCAACGGCCACCGCGCACGCGGACGGCACGACGGCCGGATCACCCGCGGTCGTCCGGCCAAAGCGCCTCAAGCCGGGCGACCGCGTGGGCCTGGTGGCGCCCGCGTCGGCCAACTTCCGCTCGCTCGACATCGAGATCGCCCAGGACGTGGCACGCGCCTTCTCGCTGGAGCCCCGCCTGGGCGCCCACGTGCGCGACCGCCACGGCTACCTGGCCGGGCGCGACGAGGATCGCGCGGCAGACGTGAACGCCTGCTTCGCCGACCCCTCGCTCAGCGGGGTGTTCGCGATCCGCGGCGGCTGGGGCTGCGCGCGGATCCTGCCCTACCTCGACTGGCAGGCGATCCGGCGCAATCCCAAGGTGGTGGCCGGCTACAGCGACGTGACGGGGCTGCACTGCGGCCTGCTCGCGCGCACCGGCCTCGTCACGTTCCACGCCCCCACGGCGCTCAGCGACTGGCCGCCGTTCTCGGTCGACCTGTTCCGCCGGGTCGTATTCGAGGGCGAGGCGGTGACGATGGCGAACCCGCCCGGCAGCGAGGAGCGGCTGGTGCAGCGCGAGAACCGCATCCGCACCATCACGGCTGGCCGGGCCCGCGGCCGGCTGCTGGGCGGCAACCTGACGGTGCTCACGGCGCTCTTGGGCTCCCCCTACGTCCCGGCGTTCGACGGCGCGATCCTGTTCCTCGAGGACGTGAACGAGGAGATCTACCGTGTGGATCGCATGCTGATGCAGCTGCGGCTCGCCGGCGTCCTCGGCCGCGTACGCGGCTTCGTGTTCGGCTCGTGCAGCAAGTGCCAGCCGGGAGAAGGCTACGGGTCGCTGACGCTCGAGGAGGTGCTCGACGAGCACGTGAGGCCGCTCGGGATCCCCGCGTACGAGGGCGCCATGATCGGGCACCAGCACCAGCAGTTCACGGTTCCGGTCGGCGTCGAGGTCGAGCTGGACGCCGCCGCCGGCACGATCCGCATGCTCGAGCCGGCTGTGCTGTAGCGATCACTTCTCCCGCGGCAGCACGAGCTCGCGGCGGACGAAGCTGTCGGGCGGACCTTCGAAGCTCACCTCGAGCTCGAAGGGGCCCCGCTCGGCGGGTTTCACCACGACCCCGGGCGCACCCTGGAGCCGTCGCGGGGAGCGGGCGAACAGCGGATAGCTCTTGCCGCCCCGGCCTTCGAGCAGCAATCGCAAGCGGCTGCCGTCGGCGCGGGAGCGGAGGATGCGCAATCCCACGCTGCGCGCTCCCGCCTCCGGAAGGCCGTGGCGCAGGTAGACGTCGGTTCCAGGGCGGTAGCGGATCACGACCTGCGATCGCTTCTCCCGACTCTCCACGGTGAGGCTGGGCCTCTGCACGTCCCCCACGCGTTCTATCGTGAACGTCGCCGCCCGGCCATCCACGGCGATCGCTTGGATCCGAGCGTCGAGCGGATAGGAAGGGGCGAGCAGCACACGCAGCGCCCCCCGGCCTTGCGAGCGGCGCTCCAGGACGACCCGGTCCTCACCGCTGGCGCGGACCATGGTCAGGTCCACCTGGCCCCCGCCAGCGGGGATGCTCCTGATCGCGATGCGCTCCCAGTCGGCGGGAAGCTGCGGAGCGAAGCGTACGCTGCGGCCGCCGTCCTCGACCGTGAGGCCGAGCAGGCCGCGCACGAGGGGCGTCGCCACCATGGCCTCGGACCACACCTGGTGGTGCGAGGAGCGGCCGAAGGCGGCGAGGTAGTCCCCGGAAAGCAGCTCCGTGACGTAGCCGAGGGCCGTCCGCGAGCGCAGGTCGGCGTTGGCGAGGAGCGCCTGGTAGCCCACGTGGGGCCGCCCGTAGCGGTAGGCGGCCATCGCGGTCCAGCCCGTGAAGAGCGGCCACACCGAGCCGTGGTGGTAGGAGAGCGGGTCGTAAAGCTCGCTCGCCTCCGACAGCAGGCGTGTGCCCCAGTCGCTCGCCAGGGCCGATGCCCCCAGGTGGTCGAGCTGCGACTGCGCCCGCGCCTCGTCGAGCTCGCCCCACCACATCGGCACCGCGGGCATCACGGTGTCCTCGTCGGCGAGGCCGCCCCGCGCCAGGACCTCGAGACGCGCCTGCCGCCGCGCCCGCTCCGGGCCGCGGTCCGCTTCGACCTGGTC
>DATEUE010000006.1:0-10709 GCA_035283305.1 Vicinamibacteria bacterium
GGAGATCGAGGAGCCGGAAGTCGCGTTCCCGCACTACGCCAAGACCATGCGCGAGTACCTGGCCGAAGCCGGCGTGAAGACGTCCTAGGGAGGAGCAAGCATGCCCAAGCGCCAGAAGGTGACCCGCCGGGAGTTCCTGGGGAAGAGCAGCTTCGCGGTCGGCGCCGTCGCCGCGATGCCGTCGTTGCCCCCGACCATCGGCAAGGACGCCGCGGTCGCGACGAAGCTGCCCCGGCGCACGCTCGGACGCACCGGCCGCAGCGTCTCGATCCTGGCCTTCGGCTGCGGCAGTCGTTTCCTGTTGTACCCGGAGCAGCAGGCCTCTGCGGTGCTCCACCAGGCGATCGACTCGGGCATCAACTACTTCGACACCGCCGTGAACTACGGCAACGGCGAGAGCGAGCGCCGCGTCGGGCGGGTGATGGCGACACGGCGCAACGACGTGTTCCTGGCCACCAAGATCCCCGGCCGGTCGCGCACGCGCGACGCCGCGCTCAAGGAAGTCGAGGAGAGCCTGAAGCGGCTGCAGACCGACCACGTCGATCTCGTGCATCTGCACAGCCTCACGGATGCCGCCGACCTCGCGACGATCGAGGCCAAGGACGGCGCGCTCAAGGCGCTCTACGAGCTGCGCGAGCAGAAGGTGGCGCGCTTCATCGGCATGAGCAGCCACACCGACGGAGCCGTCATGGCGCAGGCGATCGCGCGGAACGACCTCGACTGCGTGCAGCTGGCGATGAACCCTGCGCGGGCCGCGCACTTCGAGGAGCTCGCGCTGCCGGCGGCCAACAAGAAGAACCTCGGCGTGATCCTGATGAAGGTGACGGGCCAGGACCGGCTGATGGTAGACGGCGGCGCCGACGCAGCGGCGCTACTCCACTACGCCTGGAGCCTGCCCGTCTCCACGGTGGTGTGCGGCATGCCGAAGCTGGAGTTCCTCCAGGCGAACGTCGCGAGCGCACGGGCGTACGCGGCGCCGCTGCCGGCCTCGGAGATGGAGCGCCTGCGCCAGCAGCTCGCCGGCCGCAAGGTCGTGCTCGAGCGCTTCTTCGCGCACCACCACGACGGCTTCCCGGCATAGGCACGGGCTTCAGCGGCCCCTTCCCCTGCGGGGAGCCTTCGTCTTTCGTGGCGCACGGCCTCCGGCGCGTCCCCCGAAACCGACGAACGCGAGCGCCAGTGCGGCGAGCGCCACGCCCGTCTCCCAGGGGGCGAGCCAGAGTCCGTTCACGGGCCCGCGCCACCATGCGGCGACGCCAAGTCCGACGAGCGCCAGGAACGGCGTGAGCGACAGCACCACCGTCCACCACGTGCGCCGCAGCGGCAGCAGCAGCTGCGGGACGAGCAGGATCCACAGTGCCGGCACCGGGTGGCGCCACAGCAGCAGGCCCGCGAGCAGGGCCTGGGCCACCCGCAGGCCGAGGACCGCTCCGCCGGCGCCGAGCCCGCGCAAGAGCCCCGGCAGCAGGCTCAGGGCGCCTGCCCCGAGCAGCCATGGGCCCGACACGACGCGGCCGAAGGCGGCGAACCAGTGCGGCTCGTCCGCGGGCCCGCGCGGGACGCGCTCGAGCGCGCGCACGACACCCAGCACACCCCGGGCCATCCGCTCGAGTGCCGCGGCGTCGAGCTTGTCGGCGGTGTCCGAGGCCTTGTGGTAATCGGGGTAAAACGCGGAGAAGGACGAATCCGAAGCGAAGAGCGCCGGGTGGCCCGCCTGGAGGAACGAAAGGTCGTCGCCATAGAGGTGCACGCGGAAGGTGCGCACGGCGGGCTGGTAGAGCCAGGAGAGCCAGGGGTCTCCGACGCCGAGGGCGGACTCCGTCTCGCGCGAGCCCGCGAGCGCTGCGCGGACGAGCCACGCCGGGGCGATCACCGCCCGCCCCTTCTCGCGCGCGTCGGCGTACGCGATCGGGTGCAGCACCGGGCTGCCGCGTTTCCATCCCGACATCTCGATCGCGAAGGCGGCGACGAGCGACCGCGCGCGCGGCCCGAGGCGCTCGATGTAGGCACGCGAGCCGGCGGTCGTGCCCTTCCCGGTCGACCACGATTCCTCGCCGTCGAACGACACGAACACGATCGTGCGCGGCCGCCGCGCGTCCTTCGCGAGGACCCGCGCCAGCTCGATCAGGATCCCGACCCCGCCGCCGTCGTCGTAGGCGCCCGGCGCGTCGGGGGCGGTGTCGTGGTGCGCGCTCACCAGGACGAACTCGTCACCGGGGGCGCGCAGCGTGGCGATCACGTTCGTACCCTGGACGCCGTGGCGCTCGAACGGCGCGAGCTCGACCGCGTCGATCCCGGCCTCGCGCAGTTGCGTGGCGACGTACGCGGCCGCGGCCTGGTTGCGCGGCGAGCCCCAGGGATGCGGGCCGAGCGCGGCGAGCGCCGACGCGTGGCGCAGCGCGGCCTCGCCAGAGACGGACGCGGCGAGCAGCAGACCGACGAGCGGGCTCATCCGGGGCCGGGATTATAGCGGCTCCTGCCCCGACTCCTCATTCCGTCCTCCCAGGCACTCGCGTGCGGACGGCGTAGAGCGCGTCGCGCGCGGGGAGGAACAGCGTGCGGCCGTCCGGGCCACCGAAGACCACCTGTGTCGGCCGGCCCGGGACCGGGATCGTCTCGACGAGCGTGCCGGCGGGGTCGTAGACGTGGACGTCGCCCGCGGCAATGAAGACCTTGCCTTCGGCGTCGACGGCGACACCTTCGCCGCCCTGGTGGACGAAGGGCCGCAGTTCCGTGAGGCCGCCGTCGTCGCCCACGAGCGCCGACCACGTGGCCACGTCAGCCTCGCTCGTCAGGTAGACGCGCTCGCCCGGCCGCGCGCGCTGCAGGCCGAAGGCGCGGATGAGATCGCTGCTCTTGACGCCCCAGCTCATCGCGCCGTCGACGAAGGCCTGGGTGGCCGAGACGGCCGTGCGGCCGTCGGGGGCCAGGTAGTGGTGGGCGCGCGGGACGAGCGCGCCATGCGCGTCCCGCTGCAGCCGCCAGTCGCCCGTGGGCAGGATCACGCTGAGGCGGGGCCGCCGAGCCGCCCCCTGTGCCGCCACGAGCGTCGGCGGGCCAGCCCTGTTCTCCGCGTTCAGCCAGTAGACCGTGCCGTTCCCGGCGTAGGACACCACCAGCAGGTTGCCGGCCGTGTCAAAGGCGAGGTTCACCGGCTGAAGCGGCGCGTCCGCGACCGTCAGCAGGCGGTGCTCCATCGCCGACCAGCGATGGATACGCTGCCAGCGAGCGTCGACGAAGTAGAAGTCGCCGGCGGGGCCCGCGGCGCCCCCGGAGATGTTGTGGAAGCCGCTCGCGAGGCGTTCCGCCACTGCAGCCGGCTCCAGCACCCGGGAGGGCGCGCTCGCGGCGGGCTGCGGTGCGCGCCCCGACACGTCGAGCCAGGCGAACTCACGCTGCTTGACGCCCGCGCCGAGCCCGTCGCCCCACACCGTCCAGTCGTACGCCACCTTGCTGTTGCTGTAGCAGTGCATGCCGCGGAAGTGGATGTCCGTGGAGTTCGTGAGCTTCACCGCCCAGGGAAACGGCTGGTCGCTGCTGATCACCCGGTAAACGTGGAGGTTCGAGAACGTGATCCGGCGCGAGTCCCGGACCTCGAGCTGCAGCGCGGAGCCGCTCTCGCCGCGCTCCGCCTCGGTCTGGAGCGCGTGCAGCTCCCAGTTCGCGACGTTCTTGAGCTGCACCTCGTAACGCACGTGGTGCTCGCTCGACATCTGGTACACGCGGCCGCTCGTCTCGGTGTTCGACACCAGCAGGCCCGCCGCCGCGAACGTGCTTGGAGTCCACAGGTCGAAGAACGTGCCGCCGCCGCCCTCGGTCACCCACAGGCTCGGGTACTGGCTGTCCCAGCGGCGCGCCAGGTCGGGATCGGCCGAGTGCGCGTTGTTGTACGGGTTCTCGCGCTTCCCGTCGAGGCCCGTGGTGCCGTGGCCGCCCAGGAAGCGCACGTCGTTCATCATCGAGCGCGGACCGGCCATCCACTGGACCGAAAGCGCCCGCGGGTTGATGCCGTTCGTGTACAGCCCGACGCCGATCACGATCGTGGTCCCGCCCTTCGGGGCCAGCAGCAGCGGCTTCGGCCCCCCGACCCCCTGGAAGGCCGGCGTGCGGTCCGGCAACACCAGCTGGGTGGCGCTCGGGTGCAGGCCGACGAGAACGCTGTCGGGCCGCAACGTGAGCGTGTCGCTGACGACGTACTTGCCCGTCGGCAGGTAGAGCGTGCGGTGGGTATCGATCGCCTTCTGCAGCGCGGCCGTGTCGTCCGTCTTCCCGTCGCCGCGCGCGCCGAGCGCGAGCGCGTTCACCCAGGTCTCGCCCGGCGGCAACGGCGCGAGGTCGGACGGCACGGCTGCCGGCAGCGTGGCGACCGGCGCCGCGTCGAAAACGGTCTTCGTCTCGCCCGCGGCGCCGAGGTCCGCGTAGTGCAAGCCGTGCGAGAACGCCTTCACGACGTAGCTCCCGCCGGACGCCGCGAGCCGGCGGCCGCTCTCGCGGAAGAGCGCGAACGTGCCTACCCCGCGGCAGGCCACGTTTTCCATGTTGATCTGCGTGCGCGGGCTCTGTTCGAGGCTCACGACGAGCGCCGGCCCGGAGATGTTCTCGAAGCGCGCGTCCTTGACGAAAAGATCGTCTGGACGGCCCGTCTCGATCTCGATCGCGGTCGGCACGTCGCGGAACTGCGGGCGGATCAACGTGAGGCCCGCTGCCGACTCGCGGATCGCCGCCTTTCGCTGGCCCACGAAGCGGGCGTCGACGAGTGTCAACTGCCAGCCCGGCGACGGCGTGCCGGTCCAGATGCCGTAGTCGCCGCCCACGAAACGCACGTCCTCGGCCACGTTGCCGCCTTCGTGGATACCCGCGAGGCCCGAGCCGATCCTGAACTCCACGTGCGAGGTGAAGCAGTGCTGCGCATACCTCGCCCGCACGCCGACCGCGCCTTCGTTCCCCGCGCCGATCTCGAGGTCGACGTTGCTGAGCGCGGAGTAGAACGTGCCCGGGTTCGCATCCGGCGGCGGGGACGCGTCCCTCGGCCTGCGGCCCGCGAAGAAGACCAAGTAGCGGGGTTGCGCCTCGTCCTGGTACCCGGGCGTGCGATCGCCGAGCACGAACGCGGGACGCCGGGTCCCGTAGCCGACGACCCGGATCCCCGGCCAGACGTGGAGTGTCGCGGAGAGACGGTAGCGACCCTCGGGGACGAAGACGACGCCCTCGCCGGTCGTCTCCTGCACCGCATCGATCGCCTTCTGGAGCGCCGTGGTGTCGTCGGCGATGCCGTCGCCCGCGGCGCCGAAGCGCTCGCGTGTCACGAACACGGCCTTCGGATCCTCGAGGCGGACCGTGTAATAGGAGGCTGCCTCGGCGGCGCGCGGGTCCGGCACCGCAGATCCTCCAAACGCGCCGGAGTGAAGCGCGAGGGCCACGACGGCTCCGGTCCGGATGGCGATGATCATGGTCGCGCGCCATCGCGATTCTATGCCGACGAGCTCGAGGCGGGGGGATGCTAGACTCGCCCGAAATCGTCCGGGGGCAGAAGACAAGGATGCGCTTGGCGTGGCTCGGGCTCGTGTGGGTCGTCCTGTGCGCCGCCGCGCCCCTCGCGGCCGGGACGCTGCGGGGCCGGGTCACGGTGCTCGAGAAGGACGGCAAGCGGGCGCAGGACACCGACGAGGCGGTCGTGTGGGTGGAGGGACCGAAGGTCCGCATGCGGCCCACGGGCTCTACGGTCACCATGAAGAGCAAGGCCTTCGTGCCACGCGTGACGGTGGTGAGCGTCGGCGGCAGGGTGGAGTTTCCGAACCAGGACTCGATCTTCCACAACGTCTTCTCCGTCTCGGGCGAGAACCGCTTCGACCTCGAGCTCTACAAGAAGCCGAAGAGCGGCTTCAAGGTCTTCGACGAGCCCGGCGTCGTCCGCATCTACTGCAACATCCACCCGCAGATGAGCGGCTTCGTGCTGGTGCGCGACAACCCCTTCTGGGCGCGCGTCTCGGCCGACGGGAGCTTCACGATTCCGGACGTGCCGGCCGGGGCCTGGCTGGTGAAGGCGTGGCACGAGCGCTCGGGCGAGAGCGCCCAGACGGTCGAAGTGCCGCAATCGGGAGCGGTGGACGCGACGTTCAGCCTCGACGCCTCGAAGTGGAAGCGCGCCCCGCACAAGAACAAGTTCGGCAAGGACTACCAAGTCGGCGAGAAGTACTGAAGGAGCTCGAGGCCCGATGGGATTGACCGGGAAGATCCTGCTGTTCATCGCCACGCTGGTGGTGCTGCTCGTGGGCGGCACGCTGGCGTTCACCACCGTCCAGGCCGAGCGCCTCGCGCGGGGCACGATCGACGAGGGACTCAAGGAGACGCGCGACGTCTGGCAGACGATCCAGGCCGACCGCTTCAACAAGCTGCGGCTCGGGGTGCGCGTGCTGGCGAACGACCCCTACTTCAAGGCCGCGATCTCCGAGCGCGACCAGAACACGACACTCGACTCGCTGGGCGAGCGCGGCCAGGACCTCGCCGCGGACTTCATGATGGCGACCGACCCCGCCGGCAAGCTGATCGCGCGCACCGACCGGCCCTCGGACACGGGCGACGACCTCTCGGCCGACCCGATCGTGAAGCGCGCGCTCGAGGGCGAGGACTCGGCGTCGCTCTGGCTCCAGGGCGACCAGCTCTTCACCGCCGTCGCGGTGCCGATGCAGACCGGCCCCGAGCTCGTCGGCGTGCTGGTCGCGGGCTATCGGCTGAACGAAGCGGTCGCCTCCCAGATCCACAAGCTGACCCACAGCGACATCGCGTTCCTGGTGCGGCCGTCCGGTGCTCCCGAGAAGCTCGCGGTGTCCTCGCTGGGCCCGAGCGAGCCGGCGCTCGCGCAAGCGCTCGCGCTGCCCTCGCTGGCGCACGCCGACGCGCCCTTCGAGCTCGACCTCGCGGGCGATCGCCACATCGGGATCCGCATCCCGCTCAAGAGCGAGACCGGAGAGGAGGTCGGGGCGGCGCTGGCGCTGCGCAGCCTGTCCGCCGAGACGGTCCCGTTCCGCCGCTTCCGCAACATCCTGATCGCCGTCTCGCTGGGCGTGATGCTGCTCGGCCTGCTGGCCGCGTGGGTGGCCGCGGCGCGCATCACGGGGCCGGTGCGCAAGCTGGTGGGGCTCGTCGAGCGGATCCGCGACGGCTCGTACACCGGGGCGGTGGCCGTCTCGGGCCGCGACGAGATCGGCGTGCTGGCGCGCGCCTTCAACGCGCTCGTGGCCGACCTGCGCGAGAAGGATCAGATGATCGGCTTCCTGCGCGATGGCATGACCGAAATGCGCAAGGGCGCCGGCACGACCACCGGCGGCGGCGGCGGCACGCTCCCCAGCACCCCCGGCCCCGCCGGCGCTGCGGCCGGCCTGGACGCGCCGACGCTGCAGATCCAGCCGACGAAGGGCGCGGCGATGCAGCGCGGCGACGTGTTCGCCGACCGCTACGAGATCCTCGGCACGCTCGGCAAGGGCGGCATGGGCGTCGTCTACCGCGCGCGCGACCGCCAGCTCGACGAAGTGGTGGCGCTCAAGCTGCTGCGCCCCGAGGCGCTCGCCACGGACAAGACGCTGCTCGAGCGCTTCAAGCAGGAGATCAAGCTGGCGCGCCGCATCACGCACCGCAACGTGCTGCGCACCCACGATTTCGGTGAGACGGGTGGGGTGCCCTTCATCTCCATGGAGTACCTCGAGGGCGTGACGCTCAAGGACCTCGTCAAGAACCGCGGCGCGCTCCCGCTCGGCGTCGGCCTCTCGATCGCGAAGCAGATGTGCCACGGGCTCGGCGCCGCGCACGAGACGGGCGTCGTGCACCGCGACATCAAGCCGCAGAACATGCTGATCCTGCCCGAGACGGGCGAGCTCAAGATCATGGACTTCGGCATCTCGCGCGTGTCGTCAGTCGAGCCGGGCACCTCGGGCCTCACCACGGCCGGCACGGTGATGGGCACGCCCGACTACATGCCGCCCGAGCAGGCGCAGGGCAAGCAGGCCGATTTCCGCTCCGACATCTACTCGCTCGCCGTCGTGTTCTTCGAAACCTTTACCGGCAAGCTTCCGTTCAAGGGCGACAACCCGATGGCGGTGGTGGTGGCGCACATCCAGCAGCTCCCGCCGAAGCCGCGTAGCGTAAACCCGAAGCTGTCCGCGGAGCTCGAGGCGCTGATCCTGAAGGGGCTCGCGAAGGACCCGGCGAAGCGCTGGCAGACGACGGACGAGCTGCTCGAGGCGCTTTCAGCCTTGTCGGTGAAGGGGGAAGCGGCCGCTTGACGAGACGGAGCGGAGACTACGAACGAAAGAGCCCGGACAGGCTGGACTGAGCCTTCGGGGGGCTGAGCGCCCCCGCACCCCGCTCGCTAGACCTGAAGCGCCTTCGTCGCGCGGTCGTAGTCCTCGGGCCGGACGTAGATGATGTGGCCGAACTTGCCGGCCCCGTCCGCGATCGCGGTCGAGGCGTACACGTTCACGTCGGCGCGGTAGAGCTTCTCGTGCACGGTCGCGAGCACGCCGAGCTCGTCGTCGCCCTGCACCAGGAGCGCCGGGTGCGGCCCGTCGAGCGCCATGCCGGCCTTCTGGGCCTCGCTCTTCATCTTGCCCGGGTCTTCCGGGAAGAGCGTGATCTGGGTGCGGTCGGGCCCGACCGGCACCCCGGTGAAGCCGAGCAGGTTGACCCCGAGGCTGGCGAGCGCCGCGAGCACCCGGTAGGCCTCGCCAGGCTGGTCCACGACGGTCGCGTGGAAGTAGTCGACGCGGCGGATCCTGTAGGCCATGCCGTTGTCCCCCCGGATGTCGCGACGAGCTTACTCCATCGCGTCTCCCGGCGGCTCAGGCCGAGGCGGTCTCGGTCGTCAGCGGCTCGACGCTCGCGGACGACGCGTGCGCCGCCTCGAGCGCCTGCTCGAGGTCGCGCCAGACGTCGTCCGGGTCTTCGATCCCCACCGAGAGCCGCAGCAGTCCGGGGCTGATGCCCGTGGCCGCGCGGGCGTCGTCGCTCACGCAGCGGTGCGTGAGCCCGGCCGGGTGCTGTATCAGCGTGTCGGTCGCACCGAGGCTGACGGCCGAGACGATGAGCTTCACTGACTCGAGTGTGCGGCGGGCCGCCTCGAAGCCGCCCTCGACCTCGAAGGCGAGCACGCTGCCGGGCCCGGCCATCTGGCGGCCGAGCAAGTGCCTGGGATCGGCGCCGGGGCTGCCGGGATAGTGCACTTTGAGGACCTGCGGGTGGCGTGCCAGGCGCTCCGCGAGCATGCGCGCCCCGTCCTGCGCGGCCCTGACCCGCAGCGCCAGCGTCGGCAACCCGCGGTGGAGCAGGTAGGCGGCGAGCGGGTGCAGCAGGGCCCCCGTCACGATCCGCACCTGTCGCAGGCGCGCCGCCCACGCCTGGCTCGTGGCGACGACTCCTGCGATTACGTCGCCGTGGCCGCCGAGGAACTTGGTCGCGCTGTGGAGCACGAGCGAGGCCCCGAGCTCGAGCGGCCGCTGCAGCACCGGCGTCATGAACGTCGAGTCGACCATCACGGGGACGCCGCGAGCGGCACCCACCGCCGCCTCGATGTCCACGAGGTCCAGCGTCGGGTTGCCGGGGGTCTCGAGCAGAACGAGCGCCGTGTCCTCGCGCAGCGCCTGAGCGATCCCGTCAGGGCTCGTGAAGCTGACCTCGTGCCCGAGCAGGCCGCTCGCCAGCAGGTGATCGCTGCCGCCGTAGAGCGGCCGCACCGCGACCACGTGGTTGCGGCTGCCGTCCCGCGCCGCCAGCAGCACGGCGGTGAGCGCGGCCATGCCTGAGGAGAAGGCCACCGCCGCCTCGGCACCCTCGAGCGACGCGAGCGCCCGCTCGTAGCGCGCCACGGTCGGGTTGTGGAAGCGGGCGTAGACGGGACTGCCCGTCGGATCGCCGCCCTTGGCCATCCGGTCGATCGAGGCCGTCGCGTCCGCGAGCGGCCCCGTCGGGTAGGTGGTCGAGAGGTCGATCGGCGACGCGTGGACGCCCAGCTCGCCGAAGTCCTCGCGGCCGGCGTGGACCGCCCGGGTCTCGAACGAGAGCGGCTGGTCTCGCACAGGATTCGGTGCACTCATGAGGATATGGTGTACATTCGGTTGGCAGACGGTCAATCGAATAGACTTCGGGAAGAGGCCTCCATGTACGTCCCCGACCGAATCGACTTCGCCATCCTGGCGGCGCTGCAGAACGATGCGCGGTTGTCGAATAAAGAGCTCGCCGCCCGCGTGGGGCTCGCCCCCTCGAGCTGCCTCGAGCGGGTGCGCCGCCTGCGCGCGGGGCGGGTACTCACGGGCTTCCGCGCGCTGGTGGACCCGCGGGCGCTCGGGATCGCGATGCAGGCGCTCGTCTTCGTCCGGCTCGTGCGCCACGCGCGCAAGCAGGTGAAGGCGTTCCGACAGCACGCACTGTCGCTGCCCGAGACGGTGGCGCTCTACCACGTGGCCGGGCACAACGACTTCATCGTGCACCTGGCGGCGAGGGACGCCGACCACCTGCGCGACCTGGCTCTCGACGCCTTCACCTCGCGTCGGGAGGTGGCACGGATCGAGACGCACCTGATCTTCGAGCACACCGCCAAGCCGCAGCTCCCGGTGCTGGCCGAGGAAAAGGGCGGAACGGACTAGCTGGACTGTTGAACGAACCGGAAAGAACGACCAGGGCCAGGACGCTCTGGACTGGGCTTATCGGGGGGCATCGCG
>DATEUE010000007.1:0-11250 GCA_035283305.1 Vicinamibacteria bacterium
GCCACCGAGACGAGCCCGCCGCCGTTGTAGCGCACGTCGAGCACGAGCTCGGTCACGCCCAGGTCGCGCAGCTGCTGGAAGGCGCTGTTGAGCGCCTCGACCGAAGGCTGCACGAAGTTGCGGAAGTGGAGATAGCCGACGGGCGTCGATCCCGACGCGATCACCGCGGTCTGCGAGACGGTGGGGATCGTGACCAGCCGCTTGGTGACCGTCGCCCGCTGCAGCGAGCCGCCCGGGGCCCGCCACGCGATCTCGCCCGTGACGCCGACCTGCTCCGGGCCGAAGATCGTCGCGATCTCGCCGGTGCGGATCAGGTCCGCGACCGGCTTGCCGTTGACCTCCACGAGGTAGTGACCGCGGTCGAGGCCGGCGTCGGCCGCCGGGCTCCCCGGGTAGGTCTGCGTGACGCGCAGCTCCAGGTCGCCCGTCCGCTTGTAGGACAGGCCGAAGCCGATGAACTGGCTGTCCGAGAAAAACGCGTCGCTCGAGGCTTTCGACGTGATGTAGCTGAAGGTCGAGTCGAGCGTCCGGTAGCGCACAGCGTCGAGGTAGGCCTCGGGCGAGCTGAAGGAGGCCGGGTCCGGGTTCGGCAGCTCCCGGTACCAGTAGTAGTACTGCTGGAGCGCGTCGCGCACGAAGGTGCACTGACCGGGGGTCGTGCAGCTGGCGGACGTACTGCTCGCGGAGCCGCTCGAAGAGGCGGTCGGCGAGGAGGCGCCCCCGCACGAGGCCAACAGGGCGGCGGCAAGCAGGAGCAGGGGTCTCTGGGGCACGCTTCGGTCTCGGCATGAGTGTCGCTCTCCGCGAGGGCCGGCGCAACGCCGGTGCATCGTTTGACAGGGTCGAGCCCCGCTAGAATGGGCACGTGATGACCCCACGCTCCCTCTGGGAGGACTACAAGGCGCTGCTGCTCGACGAGCCCTCCCTCGGGTTCCGGCTCGACGTGAGCCGCATGGGACTCTCCGAGCCCGCGTTGGCCGAGCGCGAGCCCGCGATCGCCGAGGCGCTTCGGGCGACGGCCGCGCTCGAGCGGGGCTCTCTCGCCAACCCGGACGAGAAGCGGATGGTCGGCCATTACTGGCTCCGCGCCCCGGAGCGGGCGCCCACGCCCGAGATCGCCGCGGCGATCCGCGAGACGCAGGCGCGTGTGCTGGACTTCGCGGCCCGCGTCCACGACGGCCGGATACGTCCGCCGCGGGCCGAGCGATTCCGCCACGTGCTGGTGATCGGCATCGGCGGCTCGGCGCTCGGGCCGCAGCTCGTGGCCGACGCGCTCGGCGGCGTAGCGGACCGCATGCAGCCGCACTTCCTCGACAACACCGACCCCGACGGCTTCGACCGCGTGCTGGGGGGCCTGGGCGAGGCGCTCGCGGAGACGCTCGCGCTCGTGATCTCGAAGTCGGGCGGCACGCCCGAGACGCGCAACGGCATGCTGGAAGCGGCCGCGGCCTATGCCGCGCGCGGCCTCGACTTCGCCCGCCACGCGGTGGCCGTCACCCAGGACGGCAGCGCGCTCGATCGTCAGGCCCGCGAGCAGGGCTTCCTCGAGCGCTTCCCGATGTGGGACTGGGTGGGGGGGCGCACCTCCGTCACGAGCGCCGTGGGCCTGCTGCCGGCGGCGCTGCAGGGCATCGACGTCCAGGGGTTCCTGGCGGGCGCCGCGGCGATGGACGAGCTCACGCGCCGGGCCGACGCGCGGCGCAACCCGGCGGCGCTCCTCGCGCTCGCGTGGCACGTCGCGGGAGAGGGCCGGGGCGCGAAGGCGATGGTGGTGCTGCCGTACAAGGACCGGCTGCTGCTCTTCAGCCGCTACCTGCAGCAGCTGGTGATGGAGTCGATCGGCAAGGAGAAGGACCTCGCCGGCCGGGTGGTCCATCAGGGGCTGACGGTCTACGGCAACAAGGGCTCGACCGACCAGCACGCCTTCGTGCAGCAGCTGCGCGACGGGACCCCGGACTTCTTCGTCAGCTTCGTCCGCGTGCTCCGGGATCGGGGGGGCCGCAGCCTCGAGGTCGAGCCGGGTGCCACGAGCGGCGACTTCCTCGACGGCCTCCAGCTCGGGACGCGGCGTGCGCTCCACGAGAGTGGGAGACCCTCGCTCACGCTCACGATCCGGGAGCTCGACCCGCACAGTCTGGGCATGCTGATCGCCCTCTACGAGCGGGCCGTAGGGCTCTACGCCAGTCTCGTGGGCATCAACGCCTACCACCAGCCGGGCGTCGAGGCCGGCAAGAAGGCGGCGGCCCTGGTGCTGGAGCTGCAGCGGAAGGTGATGAGTACGCTTGCTTCGCGCGGCGAGGCCGGCGCGACGTGCGAAGAGCTCGCCGCGCTGGCGGGAGCGCCGGACGAGGTCGAGACGGTCTTCCACCTGCTGGAGCGGCTTGTCGCCAACCCGGAGCGCGGCGTCACGAAGCGGCCGGGCGCGACGCCGTGGGCTGCGACATACGCCCTCCTGCGCTAGCGACCCCGCCCTTGCCAGCCGCCGCGCGGGCGTGAGAACCTGCGCTCATCCGAGGGAGGTCTCCATGCAACGACTCGCTGCGTTGGCCGCCGTGTTCCTGCTCCTGCCCGCACTGCCAGCTGCCGCCGAGGTGCAGACGAAGGAAGTCAGCTACAAGCAAGGTGAGACGGAGCTTCAGGGCTTCTTCGCCTGGGACGCCCAGGCCAAAGGGAAGCAGCCGGGTGTGATCGTGGTGCACGAGTGGTGGGGCCACAACCAACACGCCCGCAACCAGGCGATCCGGCTGGCCAAGGCGGGCTACGTCGGCTTCGCGCTCGACATGTACGGCAAGGGCAAGGTGACGACCCATCCCCCGGACGCGCAGGCCTTCGCCACCGAGGCCACCAAGGACCCGCAGCTCGTGAAGGCTCGCTTCCTGGCGGCGCTCGACGTGCTCCAGAAGGACCCGCACGTCGACCCGGAGCGCGTGGCGGCGACCGGGTACTGCTTCGGCGGCGGCATCGTGCTGGCGATGGCTCGCCAGGGCGTGGACCTGGATGCGGTGGTGAGCTTCCACGGCTCGATCGCCACGCAGCAGCCCGCGGCGCCGGGCGCCGTGAAGGCCCGGCTCCTGGTCCTGAACGGCGAGGACGACGGCATGGTCACCGCCGAGCAGATCACGGCCTTCAAGAAGGAGATGACGGCCGCGCAGGCGAAGTTCGAGTTCGTCAACCTGCCGCACGCCAAGCACAGCTTCACGAACCCGGACGCCGACAAGGTCGGCATGGCGGCGCTGGCCTACAACGCCGAGGCCGACCAGGCCTCGTGGGACAAGATGCTGAAGCTGTTCGCCGAGGTGTTCGCGAAGTAAGCGGGCACCTCAGGGCGCGGGGGGCGCGCCCACGACGTGGACGGTCCGGGTCGGGAAGGCGAAGCTCGAGCCCGCCTCCTCGACGACACGCATGAAGCCGAACAGGACCTCCTGACGGCAGTCGCGGAACACGTTGAAGTCGGAGGTTCGGAACCAGGCCATCACCTCGATCTCGAGCGTCGAGTCCCCGAAGCCCGCGAAGCGCGCCACCACCGTGTCGGGCCAGATCAGGGGGTGGGCGCGCAGGACCTGCTCCATGCCGGCCAGGATGCTCTCGATCTGGGTGCGGGTGGTGCCGTAGACGACGCCAATCGTGCAGCTGAGCCGGATCCGGTCGCGCGAGGCGTAGTCCTCGACCCGCATGTCGGCGAGCATGCCGTTCGGGATCGAGACGAGCGTGCGATCGAGAGTGCGGATCTGGGTCGAGCGCATGCCGATGCGCTCGACGTTGCCGACGAAGTCCTCGATCTTCACGAAGTCTCCCAGCCGGAACGGCTGGTCCACCGCGAGCGCGACCGAGCCGAACAGGTTCTCGACCGTCTTCTGCGCGCCGAAGGCCAGCGCCACGCCGCCGATGCCGAGGCCGGCGAGGACCGTCGTCACCGGGTACCCGAAGGCCGCGAGCGTCGCGAGCACGCCGCCCGCAGCCACGAAGGCCTTGGCGAAGTTGCGCAGCAGCGCGACCAGCGAGCGCGCCGAGGGGTTGTCGATCACGCCCGGCCGCGACGCCAGGAAGCTCGCCCACACGTCCGCCGCGCGCCACAGCGCCCAGAAGACGGACACGGTGGCGATGCCGCCGAGCCAGCCGCGCGCGAAGCGCTCCGCCGCGGGCAGGAGCGCCAGCCACCGCAGCAGCACCGCCGCCGCCGCGACCGCCCAGAGCAGAGTCAGGGCAGGAGCGATTCGCTCCAGCAGGCGCTCGTCCCAGCGGGTCTCGGTGCGCCGCACCAGTCGGAACAGCGTGGCACGGCTGAGCGCGCCCGCCCCACGCCCGAGCGCGAGTGCGAGAACGACCAGCGCCGGCAGCGCGAGCCACTGCCACCACATCAGCTGCGACGGGCCGTAGCGCTGCAGCTGCTCCGGGACGCGTTCGCGGATCCAGCGGTCGGGGAGCGCGTCGTACCAGCCGTCGATCCTGGAGACGGTCTGTCTCGAGAACGCCCAATAGGCGCCCGCCTCGTCGTGCGAGCGCACGAGGAACACCGGGTCCGGGCGACCACGGCCGTCCGGGATCTCGCCCAGCGTGTCGACGCCGGAGGGCAGCCCGTCTTCGGAGGCGCCCTTGCTCTCGGGCGACAGCGCGTCGAGGTGGACGTCGAGCCGCCGCTCGAGTACCGCGCGCAGCCGGCGGGCGAGCTCGGGTCCCCGGCTCTTCTCCCCGGCGTCGAGCGCCAGGTAGCGCGCGGCCCGCGCGTAGTCGCCCTCGACGCCGGCGAGCTCGATGTAACGCCTCACGGAGGCGCGGGGCGAGTCGGGCGCTTCGGAGGCGAGCTCCGGCGGGGAAGGAGTGGGTGCCGCGGAGGCTGAGTCGGCGGCCGGCACCTGCGCCCAGGCGGGCGAACCCAGGACGAGCGTGAGCCAGAGCAGGCGGTCGAAGGGCACGCGCATCGAGGCAATACGAGCACGCGGGCCGGCGAGGCGTCAAGCCAACGGACAACGGACAACGGACGACGGCATCACGGCCTGGGCTGAACCTAAGGGGGGGCATCCCGCCCCCCCCTGACTCCCCCGGGGCTAATCGAGCCTCTTCCTGAATCTCAGTGCGGCCAAGGTCAGGATCGCGATGCCCATCAGGAACAGCGTCAGCGCCTCGGGCCAGAGCACCGCGATCCCGGAGCCGCGCAGGAAGACGCCGCGGATGATCTCCGCGTAGTAGCGCAGCGGGATCGCGTAGGTGACGGCCTGGATCGCGGGCGGCATGTTCGCAATCGGGAAGATCAGGCCCGAGAGGTAGATCATCGGCACCATCGCGCAGAACACCGCGGCCATCATGGCCTGTTGCTGGTTCTGGACCAGCGTCGAGACGAGCAGCCCGAGCCCGAGCGTGCTGAGGATGAAGAGCGTGGTGAGGCCCAGCAGCAGCGGAAACGAGCCGCGCAGCGGCACGCCGAAGCCGAAGACGGTCACCGCGCTGGCCAGGATCATCTGGAACACGCCGATCACGGCGAACGGAAGGAGCTTCCCCACCAGCAGCTGCCACGGGCGGATCGGCGTGACGATGAGCTGCTCCATGGTGCCGATCTCCTTCTCGCGCACCACCCCCATGGCCGAGAGCAGCATCGTCATCACCATCAGGATCATCGCGAGCACGGCCGGCACGTAGAACCAGCGGCTCTTGAGGTCGGGGTTGTAGAAGACCCGCGGGACGAGGACGGCCTGGCCGACGGCGACGGGCGGCGCTCCCGCCGCGCGCCGCCGCCGCTCCTCGACCAGGGCGCCGAACTCGCGCGTGACGGACGAGGCGTAGCCCAGCGCGACGTTGGCCGAAGCAGCGTCGCTGCCGTCCACGATCAGCTGGACGGCGGCCGGGCGAGACGAGGCCAGGGCCGCGCCGAAGCCCTGGCCGATCACGAGGCCGAGCTGCGCCTGCGAGGTCACGAGCCAGCGGTCGATCTCCGCGGCACGCTCGCCGCTGCCTATGATCTCGAAGTAGCCCGACTCGACGAAGCGCTCCACGAGCTCGCGGCTCGACGCGCTCCGGTCCTGGTCCACGAGCACCGTCGGCACGTTGGTCACGTCGGTGTTGACGGCGAAGCCGAAGACCGTGATCTGGACGATCGGGGCCACGAAGATGACGGGGATCATCTTGCGGTCGCGGCGGATCTGCAGGAACTCCTTGACGATCACGCGCCAGAGCACGCGCACCTCAGGCCTCCCGCCGCGCGAGGCGCGCCGAGGCGAGCGCCACCGTGGCGACGCCGTACAGGACGAGGGCGCCGACCTGCGGCCAGTAGGTCGCGAGGCCCTCGCCCTTGAGGATGATCCCGCGCAGGATCACGAGGAAGTAGCGGGCGGGAACCAGGTAGGTGACGACCTGCAGCCACACCGGCATGATCCGGATCTGGAAGATGAAGCCGGAGAGCAGGATCGCCGGCAGCATCGAGGCGATCAGGCCTGCCTGGAACGCGAACGCCTGGGTGTTGGCGATGGTGGAGATCAGGAGCCCGAAGCCGAGCGCGCCGAACAGGTAGAGCAGCACGGCCACCAGCAGGTCGAGGTGCGGGCCGCGGATCTCCACGCCGAACAGCGCGCGCGCCGCTAGCAGGATGATGAGCGTGGCGACGAGCGAGATCCCGAGGTAGGGAATCGTCTTGCCCAGGATCAGCTCCCAGGTCCGCAGCGGGGCGACGCGCAGCTGCTCCATCGTGCCGCGCTCCTTCTCACGCACCACCGAGAGCGCCGTGGACAGCACGGCCGTGAGCATGAGCAGGAAGCCGATCAGCCCGGGCACCAGGAACTGCGTCGACTCGAGCTCCGGGTTGAACAGGATCCGCGGGTCGAGCGCGAGCGGCGGCTCGGCGCGCCGGCCTTGACGCGCGAGCGCGCCTGCTACGAGGCTCGCGTTCTGCTCGGAGACGAGCGCGCGGGCGTAGCCGAGCACGGTCTGGGCCGTGGTCGAGTCGGCGCCGTCGAGCAGGAACTGGACGGGGGACGCTCGGCCCGCCGCGAGGTCGCGCCCGTAGCCCCGCGGGATCACCAGCACCGCCCAGGCCGTGCGGCGCTCGAGCAGCGCATCCAGGTCCTCGCCGGCCGCGGGAGTCGCGACCAGGTCGAAGTAGCTGGAGTGCGTGAACGACGCGACCAGCTCGCGGCTCGCGGCGCTCATGTCGCGGTCCTGGACGGCGAGCCGTACGTGGCGCACGTCGAAGTTGAGCGCGAAGCCGTAGAGCACCAGCATGAACGCCGGCAGCGCGATCAGCATCATCAGCGAGAAGGGGTCGCGCCGGACCTGGCGGACCTCTTTCAGCACCACCGCGCGCAGGCGCTTCACCGGCCCGCCTCCGCCCGCCTGGCGACGTCGGCTTCCTCGAGTCGCGCGGCTTCGGCGGCCTCGACGTGGTGAATGAACACGTCCTCGAGCGAGGGCAGGATGCGCTGGATCGACGAGGCCGGGTTCGACGTGGCGAGGAGGACCCGCTCGACCTCGCGCCGGCCCTCGTCGACGTCGCGCACGACCACGTGGATGCGGGTCCCGAACACCGACGTCTCGCGCGCCCACGGCTGCGCTCCGAGGGTCTCGAGCGCCTCGCCCACGCGCGGCGCGATCACCTCCAGCACGGCGTCCCCGGCGAACACCCGCTTCAGCTCGGAGACGGTGCCGAGCGCCACCAGCCGGCCGGCGTGGATCAAGGCCAGGCGGTGGCAGTACTCGGCTTCGTCCAGGTAGTGGGTGGTGACGAAGACCGTGATGCCCTCGGCCGACATCTCGTCTATCAGCCGCCAGAAGCGGCGGCGCGAGATCGGGTCGACGCCGCTCGTGGGCTCGTCGAGGAACACGACGCGCGGCCGGTGCAGCACCGCGCAGGCGAGGGCCAGCCGCTGCTTCCAGCCGCCCGGCAACTCGCCGGTGAGGCGCCCTTGCTTGCCCTCGAGCCCCGCCATGTGGATCGCCCACGCCTCGCGCTCGCGGGCGGCAGCACCGCGCAGGCCGTAGACGCCGCCGAAGAAGCGCAGGTTCTGGCCGACCGTGAGGTCGTCGTAGAGGCTGAAGCGCTGGCTCATGTAGCCGATCTTCCGCTTCACGCCTTCGGGGTCGCGGGCGACGTCCGTGCCGAGCACCAGCCCGGTGCCGGAGCTGGGCCTGAGCAGGCCGCACAGCATCCGGATCGTGGTGGACTTGCCGGCGCCGTTGGCGCCGAGGAAGCCGAAGATCTCGCCCTCAGCCACCGAGAGCGAGACACGGTCGACCGCCGTGAAGGCGCCGAAGCGCTTGGAGAGCTCGCGGATCTCGACGGCTACGTTCACGCCTAGCGCCCCACCGCCCGGTCGAGGCCGGCCGCGGCGAGCCGCAGCGATGCGTGCGCCTGCGTGCGGGTGAGCTCGGCGCGCTCCTGGGCGAGCTCGGCGTCCAACAGCTCCGAAGAGGGGATCACGCCCTCGCGGTAGCGGTCCGCCGCCACCCGCCGGCTCTCGGCCGCGGACACGACACTGCGCTCGGCGACGGCGAGGCGCGCCTCGGCGGTCCGCAGCTCGAGCACGCGCTCGGTGATCTCGAGGCGGACGGCGCGGTCGAGCTCGCGCAGCTGCTCGCGCACCGCGTCGGCCTGCGCCCGGGCACGGGCCTCGCTGGCCGAGCGCTTGCCGCCGTCGAAGACGCTCCAGGACAGGCCCACGCCGATGTCCCAGGTGTCCTTCCAGTCGACGGTGGGGGGCACGATGTCGCGATTGGGGTTCGCGTAGGTGTAGCCGCCGCTGAGCGCGAGCTGGGGCAGCCGCGCGCCGCGCTCGGCACCCGCGGCGGCGTCCGCCGCGGCGACCCGCGCAGCGATCGCCCTGCGCTCCGGCCTGGCCGCCTGCGCTTCGGCCACCAGGCCCTCGAGCTCGGGTCGCGGTGCCGGGGCGGCTTGCAGCGGCTCGCTCGGCTCGACGTGCGTGGCCGGGTCGAGCGCGAGCAGGCGCTGCAGGTTCGCGTCGGCCGCATCGGCCTCGGCTTCGGCCCGCAGGCGCTCGAGCTCGGAGCGAAAGCACTCGACCTCGACCGCCAGGACCTCGTTGCGAGCCGCCATCCCGAAGCGCTCGCGGTTCCTGGCGTCCAGCAGGTGCGCGTCGTAGGCGCGCAACGCCTGCTGCAGCACGCGCTCGGTCTCGCGTGCCGTCACGAGCGACCAATAGGCTCGCTTCGTCTCGAGCACCAGGTCGGCCCGGCCCGCGCGCAGGTCCTCGCCGGCCGCCGCCCGGCCGTGGTCCGCGGCGGAGATCTGGCCGGAGAGGCGCCCGCCGGTGTAGAGCGGCAGAGCGGCGCCTGCGCGCAGCCGCCAGTTGTCCTGGATGTTCGGGAACACGACGATCCGCTCGACCGGCTGCGCCGGGTTGTCGGTCGGCGCGAAGATGGCGAGCTCGGGCACCTCGGAGCGCCGGGTGTAGCCGGCCCCGACCTCCACCTGGGGCCAGCGCGCCGCGCGGGCCCCGCGCGCCTGCGCCTCGGCAGCCACCCCGAGGGCGCTGAGCCGCGCGAGGCGCGGCGAGGCCGCGATGGCCCGCGCGACGGCCTCGTCCACCGTGAGCCGGACGAGCGTGGTCTGGTTCGCTGCGGTGGCGGGCGCGGGCGTCTCCTGGGCCAGGGCCGCGGCCGCCGAGAGGAGCAGGGGGATGACGATGGCGCGTGTCATGGATTCACCTCGGCGGCGGCGGCCGCTTCGCGGGCGCGAATGCGGCCGATGAACACGTCTTCGAGCGACGGCGTCGTGGGTCGGGAAGAGTGGACGACGAGCCCCGCCTCGCGCAGCCGCGCGGCGAGCCCGTCCGCCGCCGCCCCGGCTCGCGCGGGCGTCTCGCCGGGCAGGCTCGCGTGCAGCCGCTCGCCGAAGACCTCGACCTCGGCGACGCCCGGCGCCTCGCGCAGGACCGCGAGGGCCCCGCGACGCGGCTCGGCGACCACTTCGATCATCACGCCCGCCTCGGCCTCGCGCAGCGCGTCGGGCCTATCCACCGTCAGGATGCGGCCCTCGTCGATGAGCGCGACGCGCGTGCAGCGCTCGGCCTCGTCGAGGTAGGGCGTCGTCAGCAGCAACGTGAGGCCCTCGCGCTGCAGCCGCGCGAGCAGCTTCCAGAAGTCGCGCCGCGAGACGGGATCGACGCCGGTCGTCGGCTCGTCGAGCACGAGCAGCTGCGGGGTGTGGACGAGCGTGCACACGAGCGCGAGCTTCTGCTTCATCCCGCCCGACAAGCGGTCGGCCAGGCGGCTGCGGAAGGGTGTCATGCGCACCATCTCCAGCAGCGCGTCGCGGCGCGCCGCGTAGTCGGCCACGTCGTGGATCTGGGCGAAGAACGCCACGTTCTCGTCGACGCTCAGGTCGCCGTAGAGCGAGAACCTCTGCGACAGGTAGCCGACGCGCGAGGAGAGCCTGCGCCGGTGGCGGACGGGGTCGAGGCCGCAGGTCAAAGCCTCGCCGGAGTCGGGCCTGAGCAGGCCGAGGATCATGCGCAGCGTGGTGGTCTTGCCGGCCCCGTCGGGTCCGATGAGACCGAACATCTCGCCGTGGCGCACCTCGAAGCTCACCTGCGAGGCGGCGCGCACGCTGCCGAAGCGGCGGGTGAGAGCACGTGCGCTCACGAGCGTCTCGGGCGCCGCCGCGCCGGCGAGCTCGGTCGTCACGGCCGTCCGCTCGCGGCCTGCAGGCGCGCGGTGGCCGGCATCCCCGGCTTGAAGAGACCGTCGTCGTTCGCGAGCGCCACCTTGATGCGGTAGACGAGCTTCACGCGCTCGTCGCGCGTCTGCACGTTCTTGGGCGTGAACTCGGCGCGCGAGGCCATGTAGGACACGCGTCCCTTGCGAACCTGGCCGTCGTCGGTCACGACCTCGGCCTCCTGCCCGAGCCGCAGGCGAGCGAGCTCGGGCTCCGCGACGTACGCGTTGAGCCAGGCGCCCGCTAGGTCGGTGACCACCACGATCCCCGTGCCGCGCGCGGCGAGCTCGCCCTTCTCGGCGAGCGCCTCCGTGACGACGCCTTTCACCGGGCTCACGACGAGCGCGTCCTTGATCTGCTGCTCGAGCTGGGCGATGCGGGCGTCGGCCGCGTCCAGCCGCGCGCGAGCCGCGTCCTTCTCCTCGCGGCGGAAGCCGGCCTGAAGCCGGCTCAGGCGCTCGCGCGCGGCATCGAGCGCCGCTTGCGCCACGTCGCGGCGGGTGCGCGCGTCGTCGCGCGCCTTCGTGGTGCCGGACCCGGCGCCGAGCAGCCCCTCCATCCGCTCCAGGTCCTTCTGGGCCCCTACCAGGTCG
>DATEUE010000008.1:0-4964 GCA_035283305.1 Vicinamibacteria bacterium
CGTCTCCACTCGGAAGCGCTCGCGCGCGAGGCGGGGCGCCGTCGCGCGGCCGCCGCAGCTCCGCCGCCAGCTGGGAGGCGCTCGCGAAGCGGCGCGCCGGGTCCTTCTCGAGGCAGCGCAGCACGACGCGCTCGAGCCAGGCGGGAACCCCGGGCCGAAGTGAACGAGGCAGCGGCGGGGCCTGCGTCTTGTGGGCGATCGCCACGGCAATCGGGGTCTGGCCCGAGAAGGGCAGCCGCCCCGTGAGCACCTCGAACAGGACGACGCCGAGCGAGTAGAGGTCGCTGCGCTCGTCTACACCGTGGGCGTCGAACTGCTCCGGCGACATGTAGCCGGGGGTCCCGAGGATGGTCCCGGTGCGGGTGAGGGTCGTGAGGTCCATGCCGGCACCGCGGGCGAGGCCGAAATCGAGGAGCCGCACCGAGCCATCGCGCGCGATCATCACGTTGTTGGGCTTGACGTCGCGATGGACGACACCCTGTGAGTGCGCGGCGGCGAGCGCGTCGGCGAGTGTGGCGCCGAGAGCTGCGGTCTCCGCCGCCGGCCAGGGACCGCTCTTGCGGATCGCGAGCTTCAGGTCCTCACCGTCCACGAGCTCCGTCACGAAGTAGAGGCCGGCCGGGCTGTCGCCCCAGTCCAGTATGTGAAGCACGGCCGGGTGCCGGACACGGGTGAGAATCTGGATCTCCCGCTGGAAGCGGCGCACGCGGTCGCCGTCGTCGCTGTCGAGTGGCCGCAGCACCTTCAGCGCCAGCGACTGGCCGCTCGTCTGGTCCTCGACCCGGAACACCTCTCCCATCCCCCCGCTGCCGAGAAGGGAGAGGGCGCGGTATCGCTCACCGAAGACCTGCCCGGCCTCGACCCGGGGCTTGCTCGCGCCACCCGCAGGCGTTGGCGTCGCCGGTCCGGCGATGGTCGAGAGGTCGCTGGTCGCGTGGACGATCTCGCTCGACCCGCACAGGGCGCAGGGCTTGCCTGGCTCGGCGTTCTCGAAGCCGCAGGCGTCGCAGGTGCGCATGGCGGGGAGCCGGCCGATGCTATCAGGAACCGGGCGCCCGCAGCCTCGAGGATCACGGGTGTCGGGCGCGCCGGCGCCCGCGGGATCGGCGAACTCGTGCGTCAGTTCCCGGGCGAGAGCCCCCGGCGCTCCAGGAACGGCCCGATCGGCGCATCGCCTCCAGTGAAGCTGCGGAACAGCGTCATCGCGTCCTCGCTGCCGCCGCGTGAGAGCAGCGTGCTCCGGAAGTGGTCGCCGTTGCGCCGCGAGAGCCCGCCGTTCTTCTTGATCCACTCGACGCTCGCAGCGTCGAGCACCTCGCTCCAGAAGTAGGAGTAGTAGCCGGCCGAGTACCCGCCCGCGAAGATGTGCGAGAAGTACGTGCTGCGATAGCGCGGCGGGACGGGGGCGAAGTCGACGCCCGCCTCGGCGAGCGCTCGCCCCTCGAACGCGAGGACACCGTCCGCGTCCGGGATCTCGTCGGCCCTGCGCTGATGCCACGCCTGGTCGATCACGTTGGCCGCGACGAGCTCCGTGGTCGCGAAGCCCTGGTCGAACTTCGCGGCGGCCAGCACCTTGTCGAGCAGCTCCTGGGGGATCGAAGCACCCGTCTGGTGGTGCTTCGCGTAGTGGCCCAGCACCTCGGGCCAGGTCGCCCACATCTCGTTCACCTGGGAAGGGAACTCGACGAAGTCGCGCGGCACGCTGGTGCCCGCGAAGCGCGGGTAGCGGACGTTCGAGAAGAGGCCGTGCAGGGCGTGGCCGAACTCGTGGAACATCGTCCGGGTTTCGTCGTACGTGAGCAAGGTCGGCTCGCCTGCGGGCGGTCGCGGCACGTTCAGGTGGTTGGCGATCACCGGCTTTGTGCCGAGGAGACCCGACTGCGGCACGTGTGCGCTCGCCCAGGCGCCGCCGTTCTTGTTCGGGCGGGCGTAGAAGTCGGCCAGGAACAGGCCGAGCTGCGAGCCGTCCTTGTCGAAGACGTCGAACACCCTCACGCTCGGCTCGTACACCGGCAGGTCCTTGCGCTCCTGGAAGCGCAGGCCATAGAGCTCGCCCGCGGCGTAGAACACCCCGTCGCGCAGCACGCGGTCGATCTCGAAGTACGGCCGCAGCTGAGCGTCGTCGAACGCGTAGCGTTCCTGGCGCAGCTTCTCGGCGTAGAAGGCCCAGTCCCAGGCGGCGACCTGGAAGCCGAGGCCCGCGACGTCCACCAGCTTCTGCAGCTCGGCCGCCTCGCGGCGGGCGTTGGCGACGGCCGGCGGGCCGAGCTGGGCGAGCAGCTTGTTCACCGCCTCGACGCTGCCGGCGGTCTGGTCCTCGACCTGGTAGGCCGCGTGGCTCGCGTAGCCCAGGAGCGCCGCGCGCTCGGCGCGCAGGCGCGCGATGCGGGCCGCCGCCTGGCGGTTGTCGGAGTCGCCGCCGTGGCTGCCGCGCGCGAGCGAGGCGGCCATCAGCCGCTCGCGCAGCGCCCGGTTCTCGAGCGAGGCTAGGAGCGGCTGCCCGGTGGTGTTCTGCAGGCGCAGCAGGTACTGGCCCTGCTTGCCTGCGGCCTTCGCGGCGTCGGCCGCCGCGGTCACCTGGGCCGGGGTGAGGCCCGCAAGCTCGTCGCGGGACGCGACCAGCACCGCCGACGCGGCGACCTCTTTGAGCACGTTCTGCTGGAAGGTGGCACCGAGCGCCGCGAGCTCGGTGTTGAGCGCCTTGAGCTTCTGCTTGTCAGCCTCGCCGAGCCTCGCGCCCGCGCGGACGAAGTCCAGGTGGTAACGCCAGAGCAGGCGCTTCGACTCGTCGTCGAGCCCGAGCGCGTCGCGCTTCTCGTAGAGCGCGCCGATCCGCGCGTAGAGCTGCGGGTCGAGCCTGATCGCGTCGGAATGCGCCGCGAGCCGCGGCGCCATCTCGCGTTGCACCGCCTGCATCTCGGGGTTGGTGTTCGCGGAGTTGAGCGCGAAGAACAGCCGCGACGCGCGCGCGAGGGTCTGGCCGCTCTTCTCCAGCGCGACGATCGTATTCTCGAAGCTCGGCGGCGCGGGGCTCTCGGCGATCTCGTGGATCTCCGCGAGCTGCTCCGCCATGCCCCGCTCGAAGGCCGGCGCGAAGTGCTCGTTGCGGATCAGGTCGAAGCGCGGGTAGCGGAACGGCAGGTTGCTCTCGGTCGAAACGGGGTTGGCGTCGGGCATGGCGGCGGGTGTGGCCGGCTGGGCGGCGGCGATCGGGACGACGCCGGGCGCGAGCACGGCGAGGACGAACAGCAGCTGCGATGAGTGCATCGTCATGGCACCCCGACTATAGGCCGGAAGCGAGGGGTGCGGGGCCTGCGCCGTTTGCATCAGGCGCCCGAGGCACGCTGGAGCTGCGTGCTCAGGCCTTGGCGAGCGCCTTCTCGTACGAGGCGAGCCGGGAGGCGTAGAGCGGGAAGTGCTCGCACAGCTTCAGCACGTCGCGCTTCACGTCGGCGAGGGCCGTCTCGTTCTCGACGGCGTGTAGCGCGCGCGCCACGAGCTTGCCCACCTCGGCCATCTCGGCTTCCTTCATGCCGCGTGTCGTGAGCGCCGGCGTGCCGAGGCGGATCCCGGATGCGACCATCGGGGAGTTGGTGTCGAAGGGGATCGTGTTCTTGTTGGCCGTGATGCCCGCCTTGTCGAGCGCCTTCTCCGCGACCTTGCCGGTGATGCCCTTCGCGAACACGTCCACCAGCATCAGGTGGGTGTCGGTGCCGCCCGAGACGAGCCTGAAACCCTCGCCCTGGAGCGTCGCCGCGAGCGCCGCGGCGTTCGCGACGATCTGCTTCTGGTAAGCCTTCCACTCCGGCGCGAGCGCTTCCTTGAAGGCCACGGCTTTTGCCGCGATCACGTGCATCAGCGGGCCGCCCTGGACGCCGGGGAAGACCGCCTTGTCGACCTCTTTCGCCCACGCCTCGCGGCACAGGATCATGCCGCCGCGCGGACCGCGCAGCGTCTTGTGCGTGGTCGTGGTCACGAACTCGCAGTGCGGCACCGGCGAGGGGTGCAGCCCCGCCGCCACCAGGCCCGCGATGTGCGCGATGTCGGCCATCACCGGGGCGCCCGCCGCGTCGGCCGCCGCGCGCACGGCCGTGAAGTCAATCGTGCGCGGGTAGGCGGACGCGCCCACGATCACGAGCCTGGGCTGGTGCTCGACCACCAGCCGCTTCAGCTCGTCGTAGTCGATCCGCTCGTCCTCCGGGCGCACGCCATAGGCGACGACGCTGAAGTACTTGCCCGAGAAATTGAGCGGGTGGCCGTGCGTCAGGTGGCCGCCGTGCGAGAGGTTCATGCCGAGGATCGTGTCGCCCGGCTTGACTGCAGCCATGTAGACGGCGGTGTTGGCCTGGGCGCCCGAGTGCGGCTGCACGTTCGCGTGATCGGCGCCGAAGAGCTGCTTCGCGCGCGCGATCGCCAGGCTCTCGGCCACGTCCACGAACTCGCAGCCTCCGTAGTAGCGCCGACCCGGGTAGCCCTCGGCGTACTTGTTCGTGAGCACCGTGCCGAGCGCCTCGAGCACCGCCTCGGAGACGAAGTTCTCCGACGCGATCATCTCGAGCTGGCGCCCCTGCCGCTCGGTCTCGTTGCGGATCGCCTCCGCCACTTCGGGATCGGTACGCGCCAGGTTCTCCATCGCCTTCACCTCGGTCCGGCCTTCGCCCCCCCGGGCTCGATCTTTGCGACACGCCGAGCGTGGCGTCCACCCGCGAACGGCGTATTCAGCCACACCTCGAGGATGCGCTCGGCGACGAGCGGGTCGAGCGTGCGGCCCCCGAGCGCGAGCACGTTCGCGTCGTTGTGCTCACGCGAAAGCCGCGCGCTGTCCTCGTTCCACACGACGGCCGCGCGCACGCCCGCGTGGCGGTTCGCCGCCATCGCGACCCCGATCCCGGTGCCGCACATCAGCACGCCGCGCGCGCGCCGGCCGCTCGCGACCGCGTCGGCCACGCGGTGGGCGAAGTCCG
>DATEUE010000009.1:0-14686 GCA_035283305.1 Vicinamibacteria bacterium
CGCTCGCCGAGCTGCGTGGCTGCGAAGCTGGACGCCGCGCGGTTCGAGCGGGCGGCGGCCGCGACGCTCTCGCGCAACGCATGAGCCTGCTCGCGGAGTAGCCCGACGAGCTCGCCCCGGGTCGCACGGTCGTCGAGCCAGACGAGACCGACGAGCCCGAGCGCCACGGCCGATGCGGCCAGGATCAGCAGAGCGCTGCGGCGTCGGCTGGTCACGTCCGTGAGCTTAGACCATCAGGCGCCGGCGAGGATCGCCCGCGCCCGCCGCCGCGCGAGCCCCTCGTCGAGCCTCGAGCGGACGTAGGACCGGAAGGTCCGCCGGTTGAACCAGAGGTGGAACGCCCCCGCCCGCCCGAGCAGCAGGGCGACGACTGTCACGCCAGTGGAAGCGGGCGGGGGCATTCCGCGTCATGGCGTCAGCTACTGGCAGCGCTCGAAAGCCGGGAGGTGGTTGTAGAGCGAGGCGGCCTGCAAGTTCTCGAACACGTTCTTGACGTCCTGAGGCAGGTCGTCGCGGGTGAGGTACGGCGTGTAGAACTGCGCATCCTTCGCTTCGGCCGCGACTCCATCAGCGCAGGCCTCGGGAATCGAGGTGTATGTCCGGAAGCTCTCGGCCGTCCAGGGCGGAGGCGCGAGATTCCGCCGCGTGAAGAGCAGCTTCAGCGCCGCGACGTGTCGGGCCTCCGCGTCAGCGATCAGGGCGAACGGCGCCGTGTCCGGGCCGAAGATCGAGAGGACGTGGCGATAGAGCATCTCCGCGCCGTATTCCTCGTGCAGGGCGCGCTCGAGGATCGCAACGATGTCGCCGGGATCGGGACCGACGGGCCCCACGCAGGCGTTGCCGCAGAAGCCGTCGCTCGGACCCGGGCCGGGTCCATAGCCGTTTCCCGTGCCGTTGCCCGGGCCTGGGCCCTGGCCCGTGCCGTCGCAATCGTTCGTGCACGTGCCGGTGCCGGGTCCGTACCCGTCGCTCGAAACTGTTCCGCCGGCGTCACTCTGGCTGGCCACCGGCGGCGCCGGTGCCACCGGGGAAATCTCGGACGAGCCGCCACACGCGACGAGCGTGAGGGCCCCGCCGAGCGCGCCGAACGCCAAAAGTCGTGAAGAAGAAATCCGCATGTCGTCCTCCTGTATGGCCCCCTTGGGCTGTCGCGGCTCGGCGGTGGGCCGCCGCTCGCTGGGTGCGTCCACCGTGGACTAACAGCAAGAGCGAGGCCCACCCGACGTGCAGCGGGGACGCACGCCGAAGACTCATGCGGACAATGGTTTGGGGGCCACGGCGGTGCGATGAGCTGTCGGTGGGTTCGACCGGATGGTCGAGCTCTTCACCGAGATAGTCGAGTGCCTGAGCGAGCCGGTCAGGCCGGGTGGGTGGCAGGTGGGCTGGGAGGCACGGCAAACGCCAGCTTGCGGTCGAACTCCAGGTGCAGGAGCCAGAGGTTCAGGCAGACCTGGATGGCGACCGAGGCCACCGACAGGTACCACGCGTGCCGCATCTCGAAGCCCGGCCGGTGGGAGAGCGTGTAGGCCGGCAGCGCGAAGAAGAGCAGGCGCAGCGCCGAGCTCGCGAGCGCGGGGAGCGTGTGGCCCATGCCCTGGAACATGCTGGAGGTCACGAGCACCAGACCCGAGGCGACGAAGTTCCAGCTCACGATGCGCAGGTACTCCGAGCCGAACGCGACGACCGCCTCGTCGGGGCTGAAGAAGCGCACCATCGCGGCGGGCGCCACGTGGCACAGCACGGTGAACACCAGCATCACGGCGACGCTCATCAACGCGGCCACGCGAAAGGACTCACGCACCCGCGCGCCGAGCCGCGCGCCGTAGTTCTGGCCCGCCACCGGGGCGGTGGCGAAGGCGATCGCCACCGCCGGCAGGAACATCGCCTGCATCACTCGCACGCCGATGCCGAAGCCCGCCTGGGCCGGCGTCCCGAAGTGGCGCGTGATGTCGTAGACGAGCACCATGTAGACGGAGATGAGCGCGAACTCCCCGCCCGCCGGCAGCCCGATCCGCAGCATGTCGCCCCAGAGGCGCGGCTGCGGGACCCAGTCGCGCGACCGGAAGCGGAACGGGCTCGCCTGGCGCCGGAAGTAGGCGACGAAAGCAGCTCCGCCCGCCGCGATCGCGACGAGCGAGGCGATCGCGGCACCGGCCACGCCGAGCGGACGCCCGCTCAGCCACCCGAAGATCAACGTCGGGGCGAGCGCGATGTTCAACAGCACGGTCGCCACCTGGATCGCCGTCGGGATCTTCATGTCCCCCATCCCGCGCAGCGCCGCCCCCAGGGCCACGAGCGGAAACTGCAGCGCGAGCGCCGGCACGAACCAGGACAGGTACTCGATGCCGCGGGCGGCCGTCACCGCGTCGGCGGCAAGCCAGCGGCAGTAGGCCGCGCGCGCTGCGAACGCCACGAGACCGAAGGCCAGGCCGGTGAGGCTGGCGAGGACGAGGGCCTGGTTGAATACGAGCTCGGCCTGCTCACGCTGCTTGCGCCCGAGCGCCTGAGCGATCAGCGAGGTCGCGCCGACGCCGAGCGACTGCGTGAGCGCGAGCACGAGGAAGGCGAGGTTGCCCGAGAGCGACACGCCGGCCACCGCCTCCTTCCCGAGCGTGCCGACGAAGTAGAGGTCGGCCAGGAAGTAGAGCGTCTGGAACGTCGTGGTGAGCGCGATGAAGCCCGCGAGCTGCAACACGTGTCCGCCCACGGATCCGCGGGTGAGGTCTTTCATTTGCGGGCCAGTCTGTGGCCCGTATCCTACACGCGCCCTGCGCCGCGCCCACGACCACCGGTCTCACGTCGCACGAGCGGTGGAGCCGCGCGCGCGCGGCCCTGGCGGCTTGGAGGAGCCGAGGCGGGCATTCTCCGCGATCCGAGACTTGACCAGCTTCCGCACGAGAGTGGCCGGCAGGGGGCTCGTCCGCTCGGAAGCGAATGGTGCCCGGGCTCGTGTCGTAGCCGGCCAGCTCGTCCGCGTGTGCTTCCACCGTGGAGGAACTCCGCCGGCTTGCGTGAGCTGCGTCAGGCGATCGCCTCTCACGTGCGGGCGGCGCGCGGGACGGAGTGCGACTCCGACCAGGTGTTCGTGGTGTCCGGCGCCCAGCGCGCGATGGATCTCCTGTGCCAGCTCCTGCTCGACCCCGGCGACGAAGCGTGGATGGAGGAGCCCGGCTACCCCGGCGCGCGCAGCGCCCTGGTCGCGGCCGGCGCGCGCATCCATCCGGTGAAGGTCGACGAGGAGGGCCCGTGCCTGCACGGCCTCGACGTCGACGGCCGGGTCATCTACGTCGGCAGCTTCAGCAAGACGCTGTTCCCGGCGCTGCGGCTCGGGTTCATGATCGTGCCGCGCGACATTCACGACGAGCTGCTGGCGGTACGCCGCGCCAGCGAGGTGCACCCCCCGCGGCTCGACCAGGCGGTGCTCGCGGACTTCATGCTCGGCGGCCACTACGAGCGGCACCTGCGGCGCGTGCGCGCGGCCTATCGCGAGCGGCTCGAGGCGCTCGAGCAGGCGGCGCGACGGCATTGCGGCGGCGCGCTGCGGCTGCGTCCGGCGCGCACCGGCCTGCACGCCGTGGCCGATCTGGTGGACGCCGACGCGGGACGCGCCTTCGAGGCGGCAGCGGAGCGAAACGTAGAAGTCATGCCGCTGTCGGCCTACTACTTCGGCCGGGCGCAGCCCCAGAACGCGCTCGTCTTGGGTTTCGGCGGGGTCCGTGCGGACTCCGTCGAGGACGGTATGAAACGCCTCGCGGCCGCGATCGACGACGCGCGGCGGCAGCCCTGAGTGGACCCGTCGTGTACCATTCGCCAAGCACGCCGACACTGGACGGGAAAGCTCAAGCGCCATGATCGGTAGAACGGTCTCCCACTACCGGATCGTCGAGAAGCTCGGCGCCGGCGGCATGGGCGTCGTCTACGAGGCCAGGGACACGCGACTCGACCGATCGGTTGCGTTGAAGTTCCTGCCCGCCGAGCACTTCGACAACCCGACGGCGCTCGAGCGCTTCCAGCGCGAGGCCAGGGCCGCCTCAGCCCTCAACCACCCCTACAGCTGCACCATCCACGACATCGACGAGCACGAGGGCCAGCCCTTCATTTCCATGGAGCTGTTGGAAGGCCAGACCCTCAGGCACCGCATCGCCGGCCAGCCCCTCGGGACGGCGGAGCTCGTCGATCTCGCGGCCCAGATCGCCGACGCCCTCGCCGCCGCCCACGCGAAGGGGACCGTCCACAGGGACATCAAGCCCGCGAACATCTTCGTCACCGCGCGCGGCGACGCGAAGGTGCTCGATTTCGGCCTGGCGAAGTGGACGAGCGCGCGGGAGGTTGAGGAATCCAAGGTTGAGACCCAGGTCGGCTCCTCGCGGCATATGTGGCTGGCCGTCTCTCCCGACGAGGAGTGGGTCCTCTACTCCGAGTGGCCCGAGGGCCAGTCCGAGCTGATGCTGGTCGAGAACTTCCGCTAGGGCGCCATGATCGGTCACTCCGCTTCACGCCGCCGCCGGGCGCTGCGCGACGTCGTTCTCTATGGTCTTTGTGGCGGCGTCCTGATCGCGGCCTTGAAGCTGGCCGAGTATCGCTTCCTCGTCGTCGAGCGCTCGGTGGAAATCTACGCCGGCCTGATGTCCGCGCTGTTCGCAGGGCCCGGGATCTGGCTGGGCCTGACGCTGCGGCGGCGGAAGCCGACGGTGATCGTGAGAGAGATCCCGGCCGCAGGCCCCTTCGAGCTCGACGAGGCACGCCTCCAGGAGCTCGGCATCGCGCCCCGCGAGCTCGAGATCCTGGGCCTCATCGCCACGGGCCTCGGCAACCGCGAGATCGCCGACAGCCTGTGCGTGAGTGAGAACACCGTGAAGACCCACTCGAGCCGCCTCCTCGACAAGCTCGGGGCGAAGCGCCGCACCCAGGCCGTGCAGATCGCCCAGGCTCTGCGTCTCGTTGCCTGACGCCGAGGCGTCGCCCGGAGGCATGATTCTGCAACGTGGGCCGCAGAATCACCCGAAAGGACGACGACAGCAGGCAAGGCGGGCCCTAGTTTGGCGATACGTGAACCGGGGTTCACGGAAGGAGGCCGAGAGTCCATGAGGAAGACGGTCCTCAGCTTCGGGTTCGCGTCCGCCGCGTTGTCGGTCGCGATGATGCTGGCCACGGTGCCCCTGCTCGATTCGATCGGGTTCGAGAAGACGGACCTCATCGGCTACACGACGATTGTGCTGTCGGCGCTCATCGTGTTCTTCGGGGTCCGCTCGTATCGCGACACTGCCGTCGCGGGGCGGATCACTTTTGGCCGAGGCTTCGCCCTCGGCCTGCTGATCACCCTCGTTTCGTGCGTGGCGTCCGTCGTGGCCTTTCAGATCGTCTACTTCAAGGTGACGCCGTAGTTCGGCGACAAGTTCGCGGCGTGCATGGTCGAGCGCGCTCAGGCGGCGGGCGCGAGCCCGCAGAAGCTCGAGGAGACGGCGAAGCAGGCGCAGATGCTGAAGGAGCTCTACGACAGCCCGCTCACCAACGCGGCGCTGACCTTCGTCCAGCCGTTCCCGATCGGGCTCGTCGCCAGCGCGCTCTCGGCCGCGATCTTGCGCAGGCGGCGAGCCTAACGCCCGAGCAGCCGCTCGAAGGCAAGGGCGAGGCGCGCGGCAGCCGAAGGGCCGACCGAGTTCACCTCGCCGTATTGGTCTTCGGCGCGGCCGTACGCGAACGGCTTCTTCGCGTCCCATTGCGAGCGCGGGATCACGTAGCCGATCTCGTCGCCCGCGAGGCCGAACACGAGCTTGTACTCGGAGCGCAGCAGCGTGAAGAGCGCGCGCTCGCGCGGCGCCCCCGGGAAGTCCGCGCCCGGCTCCTGCGGGTGCTGGATCCCACCCAGCACCAGCTCCGGGTAGAACTCGGCCGGCACCAGCAGCACCTCGGCGTCGCCCAGGCGCAGGTAGCCGATCTCGGTCATGAGGTCGTCGCCGAAGGCGGACGTGGCGCGCTTCCCGCCGCTATAGACCTCGCGGTCGAGCACGCCCAGGAACATGGCCAGGCGGAACAACCGGTTCTCGAGCGGGACGAAGACGGTAGCCTGGCGGTGTTCGAGCGTCGCCGAGGCCGAGGGTCGACCCGTCTCGAGGGCGGCGAGCGCCGCGTCCGCAGCGCGCTCGCCTACCGCCCGAGCGAGCTCGAAGCTGTCCTTAGCGAACTCACGGCCGTCGGGCCCGGTGAGCTTCAGCCCGAGCGGCGTCATCAGCCCGCCGATCGAGCCCACGACGAACAGCGCGGTGCCCCCGAGCCGCTCTTCCATCCGGGTCCTCAGGAAGTGCGGGAAGTCGGAGGTGATGAGCGTGTTCGAGCCGCCGAGAGCCTCGGGGTGGCTGCTCCAGTTGACGATGGTGCCGAGCGTCGCTCCGTCCTCGGCGATCACCCGCATCGCCACCAGGGTGTCGTCGATCACCCGCGGCAGCCGACCGTCTTCGACGAGCCCCGGAGTGCGCGTCTTCGCGAGCACGAGCCGCGCCGGCTGCAGGCGGGCGAGCGCCTCGGCCGCGACGTCCGCGATCGCGCTGCGGACGCTCTCCAGGTAGCTCGGATCGACGCCCGACGAGAAACGGCCGCTGCCCCACAGACCCATGGTGTCCGGGCCTTCGTGGTTGTGCGTGCTCGACACGATGAGCCGCGCGCCTGGGACCTTCCGCTCCAGGAGCGCGCGGGCCTTCGCGACGTCCGCGTGGAACACGCCGATCAGGTCGATCGCGACGATCGCGAGCTTCTGGCGCCCGTCGCTCACGGCCACCGCGCGCGCCCACAGGTCGTCGTGGACGCCCGTGGCCTTGCGATCGTGACCGAAGCCCGCGAGGTAGATAGGATTTCCGGCGAGGGCGGGCGTGATCGGGCGCTTGGCGAATCCGAAGCGGAGCCCAGCACCACTCGGCGGCTCGGGAGCCGCTGCCAGCAGGCCGACGAGAAGCAGAAGGGGTGTCGTGAGCTCCTCACCGAGCGCTAGCGCGAGCGGTCCAGAAGCGAGACCGCCAGCGTTCCAGAGAACTCGTGCTTCGGCGCCGCGGCGCGGTCGGGCCGCTCGCGCCAGCGGTCCCACCAGGCGCGCGCGTCGTTCTCGGTCCAGGCGTACGCGGCCGCGAGCGTGCCGAGGCGGCTCCCGAGCCCAGCCGCGCTCGCGGGACGCCGCGCCATGTCCTTCTCGAGGCAGGCGAGCACGAGCGCCTCGATCGGCTCCGGCTGCACACCTCGACGAGCGTCGCGCCCGAGAAGACGTGCTGCCCGGTCAGCAGGAAGTAGCCCACGGCTCCGAGCGCGTAGATGTCGCCACGGCCGTCGACCTGGTCGGGCGCTGTGATCGCCTCGGGCGACAGGTAGAGCGGTGTGCCCTGTACGACGTTGGTGCGCGAGACGTCCGCGGCTCGCTCGAGATCTCGGACCAGCCCGAAGTCCACCACCTTGGCCACGTCCGGGATCCCGCCGATGCCGTGGGCCTCGGTGAGCGCGGAGGCGACCTGCCTCAGCACGTGCACGACACGGCCGGGCGGCTGCGGGCCGTCCTCGCGCACCAGCGTGTCGAGATTGACGCTGCCCGCCTTCTTCGGGGGCAGCAGCTTGATCGCGGTCGGCCGGCGCAGCATCGCGTGGCTCGCGCGGTAGACGACGCCCATCCCGCCCTCGCCGAGCTTCTGCTCGAGCGTGTACTGGCCGAGACGCTTCGCCTCGCGCACCTGCTCGCGCAGCCCGTAGATCAGCCGCGAGGTGAGCGTCGCGACCACGACGGCGCACAGCACCCACAGCCCGGTCCAGATCGCCACCGCTGCAGCGCCGATCGGGGCTCCCGGGGTCGGGGCGAATACGGCGCGCGCGACGAGCGCGTGGGTCAGAATCAGCACCAGCGTCACGCGCGGGAACGGGCCCATCCGCTCGAGGTGGGGCGCCTCGGCGCTCACGAACTGCAGGCAGAAGCCCGCGCACACCAGCAGCAGCGCCCCCGCGTCGATCGCGCGCAGGAAGCGGGAGCCGAGCCTGGGCCCGCGCGAGCAAACGCACCAAACCGAGAGCCCGACGACCAGGGTCGCGGCGTGGAGCCAGACCGCGCGCCGCTCGTGCTCGCGGGTGACAGCCTCCGGCGCCTGGAGCCCGCTCGCGATCAGCGCCAGGCTGACGACGAAGAACGATCCCGAGATCAGGAAGCAGACCTTGTTGTAGAAGGCCAGTCGCTCCTGCAGAAACGCACGGCCCTCCTCGGTGTCGAGGTCGATCGCGGAGCTACGGCCGCGCGCGAGGCGCAGGATCCCCGAGCCCGTGGGCATCAGGGGCCCAGTATAGAGTTTCGGGGCCGACGCGCAGCGGCGCGCGAAGATAGAATCGCAGGATGCTCCAGATGATTTGCGCCGTCCTGGCGTACGCGCTCGTCCTGATCCCGCTCGTGGCCACGGCAGGCGCCGCGCAGGCCCCGGAGGCCGAGGTCAAGGTCGTCGAGTACCTGAAGGCCCACGTGAAGGCGGGCGAACGGGTGGTGGTGTCCCAGCTCTACAACGAGGTCTTCACCGCCGCAGAGGAGCGCGCCGCGCTCAATCGGCTCTTCAACTCCTTCTTCAAGCTGCCGCTGTACCTGGCCCAGCACCAGAAGGGCGCCGGCCGCCCGCCGACGCTCAAGGAAATCTCGGAACAGTTCGAGTTCAACGTTCCAGGCGAGGCCGAGCTGCTGCTGCGCATCATGGAGTCGGACCCGCGCATGCCGAGGTTCATCAGGCGCCATCCGTTGAACGGGGAGATCGTGATCGTAGACGTCGACCGCGTCCTGGCCGACCCGCGCTTCGGCAAGGCGCTCGAGCGCACGATCGCGGGCTGGGAGGGGCGCCCGGCGCCGGCCTTGTCCGCGACCGACTACGACGGAAGGCCCGTGAGCTCGACGGACCTCGCGGGCCGGCCTCACCTGCTCTACTTCTGGTTCACCAACTGTCCGCCCTGCGTGCGCACCTCACCGCTGCTCGTGGAGCTCGACCGGACCTACGCAGCGAAGGGCTTCCGGATCGTGGGCCTGAACGCCGACCGTGTGCTGGAGCTGCCGTACGGCGACGAGGAGCGCCGCGCCTACGCGAAGCAGCAGGGCCTCACGTTCACGCTCGCCCAGCTGACGCCCGAGGTCCAGGAAGCCTACGGCTCCGTCAGCGTCTTCCCGACGATGTTCTTCGTCGACGCCAAGGGCACGATCGTCAAGCACTTCGTGAACCAGCAGGACAAGCCGTCACTCGAGGCTGCGCTCCTTTTGGCGCTGCAATAGCCCGAGCTTCTGCCACAGGAAGGTGTAGGCGAGCGCCGTCATGTGCGCCGCCTGCTGGTTGTTCGCGGCGCCACCGTGGCCGCCCTCGATGTTCTCGTAGTAGAGGACGTCCTGCCCCATCTCGCTCATGCGGGCCATCATCTTGCGGGCGTGGCCGGGGTGAACGCGGTCGTCGCGCGTCGAGGTGGTGAGGAGCGTGGGCGGGTACTTCACGCCGCCCTTCAGCTGGTGATAGGGCGAGAAGCCCTGGATGAACGCCCACTCCTGCGGGTCGTCGGGGTTGCCGTACTCCCCCATCCAGCTCGCCCCGGCGAGGAGCGTGTGGTAGCGGCGCATGTCGAGCAGAGGCACCTGGCACACGACAGCTCCCCACAGGTCGGGCCGCATCGTGAGCATGTTGCCCATCAGCAGGCCACCATTGCTGCCGCCCTGGATCCCGAGGTGCGGGGTCGAGGTGACCTTGCGCCGGATCAGGTCCTCGGCCACGGCGATGAAGTCCTCGTAGGCCTTGTGGCGGTTCGCCTTGAGCGCGGCCTGGTGCCACTTGGGGCCGAACTCGCCGCCGCCGCGGATGTTGGCGACCACGTAGACCCCGCCCTTCTCGAGCCACGCAGCGCCCACGCCGCCGCTGTAGCCGGGGACCATCGGGACCTCGAAGCCGCCGTAGCCGTAGAGCAGCGTCGGGTTCTTGCCGTCGAGCGTCAGGCCCGTGTGAGCCACCTGGAAGTACGGGACGCGCGTGCCGTCCTTGGAGGCCGTCTCGTGCTGGCTCACCGCGAGCCCGCTCGCGTCGAAGAAGGCGGGCAGCTGCTTGAGCTTCTCCGGCGCGCTCTTGCCGATCGTGCCGAGCGACAGGCTGGTCGGGGTGACGTAGTCGGTGACGGTCATGAAGTAGTCGTCCGACTCTTCGTCGTCGACCGCGGTCGCCACCACGGTGCCGAACTCCGGCATCCCCGGCAGCGACTCGCGGGTCCAGTTGCCGTCTTGCCGGCTCAGCACGTAGACGCGGTTCTTGACGTTGTCGAGCTCGTTGACCAGGACGTGGTTGAGCGTCGGGCTAAAGGCGGCGAGCGACCGGCGCTCGCTCGGCTCGAACAGCACGTCGAAGCGCCGCTCCCCCTTCATGAAGCCCTCGAAGTCGCTCGCGAGCAGCGCGCCGGCGGGATACGTCCTGCCGCCCGTCGTCCAGTCGTCCCGAAGCTCGAACAGCAGCAGGTCGCGGTGCACGTTCGCCTTGGCGCTGTCGGGCTTCTCGATCTTCACCAGCTTGCCGTCGCGGCGCAGGTAGAGCTCGTTCGTGAAGAACGTCGGCGCGCGAAGCACGAAGTCGCGCTCGTAGCCCCGCGTGTGGTCGCGGAAGGCGACGACCGCGACGTCTCCCGGCTGTCCCTCGTAGAGTGTCTCGGCTTGCGCGAGCGGCGCGCCCCGCTTCCAGACCTTCGCGATCCGCGGGTAGCCGGAGGTCGTCATCGAGCCCGCGCCGAAATCGGTCCCGACGTAGAGGTGGTCGGGGTCCAGCCAGCCGACGCTGTTCTTCGACTCGGGCAGCGAGAAGCCGTCCCTCAGGAACGCCTTCGTCTCCAGGTTGAACTCGCGCACCACGTCTGCGTCGGCGCCCCCGCGTGAGAGCTGGACGATGCAACGCTTGTAGCCGGGCTTCAGGCAGTCGGCCCCGTGCCAGACCCAGTTCTCTTTCTCCGCCGCGCCCAGCGCGTCGACGTCGATCACGGTCTCCCAGGCGGGCTCGGGCTTGCGATACTCCGCGAGGGTCGCCCGCCGCCACAGGCCGCGGGGGTTCTTCGCGTCCTTCCAGAAGTTGTAGTACCAGGGACCGAGCTTCTGGACACCGGGGATGCGCTCCTTCGAGTCCAGGATGTCGAGGATGCGCTTCTCGAGCGCGACCTCGTCCGGGGTCCCGAGTACCTTGGCGCTCTCGGCGTTCCGCGCCCGCGCCCAGTCGAGCGACTTGTCGCCCGTCACGTCCTCGAGCCAGATGAAACGGTCTTCGGGGGCGGGCGCCTTGAGGGCTTCGCCGGCGGTCGTGGTTCCTGCGGTCGTGCTCATGGCCAGCACGAGGCTGAGGGCGAGGCGCTGCATGGACTGTCCTCCGGGTTCATCTTTGGTTCGAGGCCCCATAATAGGCTGGACCCATCAAATGAGCCATTGACGCTCGGTGGGACAGGTGCAGAGACTTGGATCATGGGCGTGCCGCCTCGATGCCCGGGAGGACAAGGATCATGAAGAAGCTGCTCGCCTTCGCGACAGGCGCCGCCTTCGCGCTGGCGCTCCAGGCCGCGCCCGCAGCCGCCGAGCACGCGGCCGTCGGGGTCGCCAAGTGCAAGATGTGCCACAAGGTCGAATTCGACTCCTGGTCGAAGACGAAGCACGCCACGGCCGAGCCCAAGGCCGAGTGCGAGACCTGCCACGGCAACGGCGGCGACTACTGGAAGATGAGCGTCATGAAGAACCCGGAGCAGGCCAAGGCTGCGGGCCTCATCGCCAAGCCCGAGAAGGCGAGCTGCACCGCCAAGTGCCACAAGCCGGCCGAGTTCAAGGACGAGATGCTCGGCAAGGTGCACGACAAGAAGCCGAAGAAGTAGCCCGATAGCGGCCCGCTCAGGCCGCCGGCTTCAGCACCGTACACACCGAGGCGCAGATCGGCCCGCCGATGTTGAAGGTGGCCGCGGCGTGCGCGTTCTTCACCTGCAGCTCCTTGGCGACCTTGCCCTGGAGCTGCCAGGCGCACCAGCCGATCATGGCGACGCCGGTGGCGCCGATGGGATGGCCCTTGGCGATGAGACCGCCCGAGGTGTTGATCCCGCACTCACCCTGGGGCGCGGCCTTGCCGTCCACCCAGTACCGTGCTCCCTTGCCGTACTCCGCTTTCCCGATCACCTCGGTGCCGATCGCCGCCATGACCGTGAAGCAGTCGTGGAGCTCCGCGACGTTCACGTCTTTCGGGGTGAGCCCCGCCATCGCGTAGGCGCGGCCCATCGCAGCGTAGGCGCCCTTCGGCCGCAGCACGTCGCGACCTTCTTTCTTGAGCGGATCGGTGGCCTGGCCCCACCCCACGATCTGGACGCAGTCCTTCCTCTTCACGCCGAGGCGCGCGAGGCCTTCCTCCGTCGCCAGGATCATGCCCGCGTAGCCGTCCGTGATCTGCGAGCAGTCGAAGGTCTTGAGCCGCAGCCCCTCGGCGATGTAGCGGTTGATGCCCTCGATCGAGCAGGCCTTCTCGACGGTGAGGTCCACGTTTCGCATCTGCGCGTACGGGTTGTACTTGGCGTTCGCGTACTCGAGGACGGCGATCGAAGCGAGGTCCTCCTCGCGGTAGCCGTGGGTCTTCAAGTAGACGTCCATCACCTCGGCGAACAGGTGCGGGAACACGAACACCTTTCCGGGGCGCTCGTCGGGGTGGGAGAAGTAGCCCAGCACCTTGCCCACGAGCTTGCCGTCCATCTTGCCTTCCGCGTCGCGCATCTTCTCGTAGCCGACGGCTATCCCTGTGTCGCCGAGGCCGCACTGGAGCTTCTGGATCACCGACAGCACGGCCTGGCCGCCCGAGGCGCAGGCGTTCTCGACCGACTCGATCGGCTTGGCGCCGAGGCCGGGCACCTCGGCGACCAGCCCGGCCAGGAGCCCCTGCTCGTTGAGCGAGATGTTGCAGGTGGCGCCGATCGAGGCGACGTCGAGCGCCGCGGCATCGACGGCGATCTCCTGGCACGTCCCACGGACGGCGTTCGCCACGATCTCGGGCACGCCCATGCCCATGAGCTTTCCGAACACCGACTGGTGGTAGGCGGCGATGTAGATCGGCTTCACGACGGCTCCTTCCCCTCAGGTTCCGACGACGACGCCGCCGTCGACGGACAGGCAGTGGCCGGTGACGAAGCTCGCCTGGTCGGAGGCGAGCCATGCGTAGGCGTTGGCGATGTCGTCGGGCTCGCCGATGCGGCCGAGCGGCGTGTGCTCGACCATGCCGTCCAGGATCTTCTGCGGCATCGCCTTCAGGATCTCGGTGGCGACGTAGCCGGGCGCCACGGCGTTGACGCGGATCTTGAACTTGCCGAGCTCGCGCGCCCAGGTGCGCGTCATGCCGACGACGCCCGCCTTGGTGGCCACGTAGTTCGTCTGGCCGAAGTTGCCGTAGAGGCCCACGACCGAAGAGGCGTTCAGGATCACCCCTGCTCCGCCGCGGATCATGTGCGGCACGACCGCCCGCGTGCAGTGGAAGACGCCGCGCAGGTTGACGCCGATCACCGCCTCCCACGCCTCGTCGCTCATCGTGGCGGCCGCGGCGCCGTCCTTCCACTTGACGAGCTGGGCGTCGCGCAGGATGCCGGCGTTGTTGACCAGCACGTCGATGCGGCCCCAACGCTCCGCGACGGCTCTCACGCCCTCCTCGACGGAGGCCGCTTCGGCCACATTGACGCACTCGAACTGGCCCTGGCCGCCCGCGGCCACGACCTCGGCGACGAGCGCGCGGCCGCGGACGTCGTCCACGTCGAAGCCGGCCACGCGGCAGCCCTCGCGCGCGAAGCGCAGCGCCGTGGCGCGACCGATCCCGGCCGCTGCGCCCGTGACGATCACGACCTTGTCGCGAAGTCCGGAGTCCACCTTTTCAGTCTACCCCTTCGCGAGCACCGACGAGCCTCGGACGGATCGCCGGGCCGTGGCCTATGATGGCATTCCATTCCGGAGGCCTTCATGAAGCGAACGGTCGCGCTCGCGTCCCTGCTGCTCCTCGCACCCGTGGCGTCCTGGGCCCAGAAGGCTCTGGCGCACGACGTCTACTTCAGCCTGAACGACGCCTCACAGGCGGCGCGGGCCGAATTGGTCGCGGCCTGCCACAAGTACCTGACCGGCTACGAGGGAACGCTCTCCTTCTCGGTGGGAGTCGTGGCCGCGGAGCTCGCCCGGCCCGTCAACGACCGCGACTTCGACGTGGCACTCCACGTCACGTTCGCGAGCCGGGCGGCCCACGACGCCTACCAGGAGCACCCGCGCCACAAGCAGTTCATCGCCGAGCAGCAGAAGAACTGGAAGAAGGTGCGCGTCTTCGACTCGATGGTCGAGGTGGTGAAGTAGGCCGTCCGTGGGCATGCGCTAACATGCAGGCCTCGTGAGCGCTCCCGCTCCGGCGACCGACGCCCTGTCCCGCCTCCAAATCGCGCGCGACAGCCAGGGCGCCATCCGCGTGCGTCTCTCGGGGCGATGGACGCTCGCGGACGGCCTGCCTTCGACTGACTCGGTCGCCCGCGAGCTCGAATCCGCGCCCGCGGGCACACGCCTCGTCTTCGAAGCCGCCGGCCTCGAGACCTGGGACAGCGCGCTCGTGAGCTTCCTGTTCTCGGCCGCGGGCCTGGCGGCCGCGCGGGGGTCCGCCGTCGACACGAGCGCGCTACCCGAGGGGGCCCG
>DATEUE010000010.1:0-6748 GCA_035283305.1 Vicinamibacteria bacterium
TCGTCTCGATCACGGGGGAGTCGGCCTGCACGACGATCTCTTCCTGCACGTTCGAGACCTTGAGCGCGAGCGCGAGGTTGGCCGACTGGCCGACGGTCAGCACGACGCCTTCGCGCACGAGCGTCGCGAAGCCGGCCATGCTGACGGTGATCCGGTAGGGCCCGAGCGGCAGCAACAACGCGCGGAAACGGCCGTCGGCGTCGGTTGTGAGGGTGCGCTCCAGGTTGGTAGCGGTGTTCTTGACCGCGACCGTGGCGCCGGGGACCGGCGCGCCGGTCGGATCGCCGACGGTTCCCTCGATGACACCCGTCGTGGCCTGGGACTGGGCCAGGCCCAGGGCGGGGACGAACAGCAGCGCCAGCGCCAAAAGGCTCGCGAGTCGACGAGAACGGAGCATGTGCGACGACCTCCTTCTTGTGCGCGACGGGCAATGCGCGCGAGACGCCGCGCGATTGGTTGAGGAGACGTATACCTCGGGCGGGATGACGCTTTCAAGCGAAATAGCCAGCGGCGACGCGATCCGACTGGCGGGACGGGGTTCGGCGCGCGGCTACGGTCCTTGCGAGGCGCCCCCGATCCCTGCTAAACTTTCCCTTCTGGCAACGGGCGCTGGACCAGAGTGGGCTCGCCCACTCTTTTTTTTGGAGGACAAACTGGCGAGGCAGGAGGGGACGGTGGAGCGGGTGAGGTCCGTCGCCTTGAGGGTGACGGCCGACCGCGGCTTCGAGCTCGTGGACGTCGAGCTGAAGCGCGCCGCCGGTGGGCAGCTCGTGCGGCTGTACGTGGACCGGCCCGAAGGCGGGATCGGCCTCGACGAGCTCCAGTCCGTCTCCGTGGAGGTCTCCGCCATCCTCGACGCCGAGGACCCGATAGAGGGGCACTACACACTCGAAGTCTCCTCGCCGGGCCTGGATCGGCCCCTGCGCGGGGAGGCCGACTATCGCCGCTTCGTCGGGCGGCTCGCGAAGCTCTCGAGCTACGAGCCCGTCGAGGGGCGCCGCCACTGGACCGGCCGCATCGTCGCGTGCGACGACGGCATCGTGACCCTGGCGCTCGAGAAGGAGGCCGAGAGCGCGCGCGTGCCGCTCGCGAAGGTCTCCCACGGGCGCCTCGAGGTCGAGTTCCCGAAGAACGGATAGCGAGCGAAGAAACGATGGCCAATCAGCTGCGTCAGCAGATCGAGCAGATCAGCCGGGAGAAGAACATCAATCCCGACGTGATCATCGCCGCCATCGAGGACGCGATCCTGACCGCCTCGAAGAAGTACTACAAGGGCGCGGAGGACCTCCGCAGCCGCTTCAACGAGGAGACCGGCCAGATCGAGGTCTTCGCGGTCAAGCAGGTGGTGGAGACCGTCGAGATTCCCGAGACCCAGCTCGGGCTCGAGGAGGCGCGGCAGCTCTTCCCGGGCGCCGAGCTCGAGCTTGGCCAGGAGATCGAGTTTCCCAAGCCCACCGACGTGCTCGGGCGGATCGCCGCGCAGACCGCGAAGCAGGTGATCTTCCAGAAGGTCCGGGAAGCCGAGCGCGACAACGTGTTCGCGGAGTACTCGGGGCGCGTGGCCGAGGTGGTGAACGGCATCGTCAAGCGCCAGGAGATGGGCGACTTCGTGGTCGACCTCGGGCGCGCCGAGGCGCTCTTGCCGCGCAAGGAGCAGAGCCGCGCGGAGGCCTACCAGACCGGCGACCGCGTGCGCGTCGCGATCGTGCGGGTGGCGAAGGCCGCCAAGGGCCCGCAGGTGATCGTGAGCCGCACCGACCCGGCCCTGCTGATCAAGCTGTTCGAGATGGAGGTGCCCGAGATCTACGACGGCACCGTCCAGATCAAGGGCGCCGTGCGCGAGGCCGGCGAGCGGGCCAAGGTCGCGGTGATCTCGCGCGAGCGCGACGTCGACCCGGTGGGCGCCTGCGTCGGCATGAAGGGCACCCGCGTGCAGTCGATCATCCGCGAGCTGCGCGGCGAGAAGATCGACATCGTCGAGTGGAGCGAGGACCCGACCACCTTCGTGCTCAACGCGCTTTCGCCGGCCAAGGTGAGCCGCGTCCAGATCGTCGACGAGGAGCAGCGCATCATGGAGGTCGTGGTCGAGGACAAGCAGCTGAGCCTCGCGATCGGCAAGAAGGGCCAGAACGTACGGCTCGCGGCCAAGCTGGTGGGCTGGCGCATCGACATCAAGAGCGAGGAAGAGAAGCGCCGCGAGGTCGAGGCCGAGATGGCGCGCATGGCGCGCGCGGTGGACGAGATCCGCAGCCTCGAGACCCACGGCATTGGCGAGAAGACGGTGCACACACTGGTCGAGGCGGGCATCCACGGGCTCGCGCACCTCGCCGAGATGACGGACGAGGACCTGGGCGCGCTCGAGGGTGTGGGCCCGAAGACGGTCGAGAAGCTGCGTGAAGCGGCGCGGCTCGCCCAGGCGGAGTGGGACGCCCGCGACGCGGCCTACGAGGCCGAGCGGCTCGCGGCGGAGCAGGAGCAGGCTGCCGCGGAGCAGGCTGCGGCGGAGCAGGCCGCGGCGGATCAGGCTGCCGCGGAGCAGGCTGCCGCGGAGCAGGCCGCCGCGGAGCAGGCCGCCGCGGAGCAGGCGGCGACAGGCGAGACTCAGACGGACGTCCCCGCCGAGACGGCGGAGGCGGCGGCCGGTGGCGGCGCAGAGGAGGGTGGTGCGGATGGCGAACGTTAGGGTCTTCGGGCTCGCCCGGGATCTGAAGCTCTCGAGCCAGGAGGTCATCGACCGCCTGAAGAGGCTCGGGGTGGAGGTGAAGACCGCCTCCAGCTCGGTCGACGAAGACACCGCCGACAAGCTCCGCCGCATCATGAAGATCGACGCGCTCACCGCGAAGAAGCGGCGCGTCTACGGCAGCGAGGAAGACGAGGACGAGCGCGACCGGCTCGAGCGCGAGCAAAAGGAGAAGGTGGCCGCCGAGCGCGCTGCGCGGGAAGCCGCCGCGGAGGAGGCGCGCCTCGCCGCCGAGGAGCGCAAGTCGGGCCGCCGCCGCAAGGCCGAGCCCGACAAGCCCGCCGACGCCGGCGCCACGGTGCTGACGCACGCGGCCGGCGCGCCGCGGCTCGCACCCAAGAGCACCGCGGTCCGTGTGGAGCTGCCGCCCGAGGACGAGACGGAAGAGGCGTTCGAGGAGCCTGCCGTGGCCGAGACGGCGCCGGCTCCGGCCCCCGAGCCGCCGCCGATCCAGGCCCCGGCAGTTCCTCCACCGTCTCCCGGGCCGCTGCGCACGACTGTGACGGCGGCTCGCCTGGCCGGCTCGGTGCGCCCGATAGCGCCCGCGGCTCCTGTGGCGCCACCCGCACTCGCGGTACGCGAGCCGGCTGCCGAAGCCGCGCCCGGCCCCGTGGCGGCAGCGCCGCTCGCGGCCCGACCGGTTGCGCGGCCCGCGCCTCCGAGGCCGCTGCGCCCGATCGCACCCCCGCGGCCCGCCGGCCCGCACCCGACGAGCCCGCACCAGACGGCCGGGGTCGGCTCGGCGTTGCCTCGCTCGCCGCACGCGGTCGCGCGGCCGGGCATCCTGGCCCGCCCCGCTTCCCCCTACGCGCGTCCCGCGCCGCCCGGACCCCCGCGGCCCGCGGGTCGACCGGCGCCGCGCCCGAAGACGCGCACGCCCGTCGTCGTCCAGCGCGAGGAGCGTCCGGTCTACACGGGGCCGCCGCGCAAGATCAGCCTCTCCGAGGGCGTCACCGTCAAGGAGCTCTCGGACAAGATGCCCGACGCCAAATCGCGCGACATCATGAAGGCGCTCATCTCGCGCGGGATCATGGCGACCGTGAACCAGAGCCTGGAGCCGGCGCTCGCGATCGAGATCTGCAAGGAGTTCGGCTACGAAGCCGAGGTCCAGTCGTTCGAGGAGGAGCAGTTCAAGTTCGGGGAGGTCGAGTCGAAGCCCGAAGACCTGGTCTCGCGCGCACCCGTGATCACGGTCATGGGTCACGTCGACCACGGCAAGACGTCGCTGCTCGACGCGATTCGCCAGACGGCGGTCGCAGCGGGCGAGGCGGGCGGCATCACGCAGCACATCGGCGCCTACCACGTCGACGTGGGCACCCGCCGCGTCGTGTTCCTCGACACCCCCGGCCACGAGGCCTTCACCCTGATGCGCGCGCGCGGCGCCAAGGTGACCGACATCGTGGTGCTGGTGGTGGCGGCCGACGACGGCGTCATGCCGCAGACGCTCGAGGCGATGGACCACGCCAAGGCCGCCGGCGTGCCGATCGTGGTGGCGGTGAACAAGATCGACAAGCCGGACGCGCAGCCGGACCGCGTGCGCCAGCAGCTCTCCGACCGCGGGCTGATGCCCGAGGAGTGGGGCGGCACGAACGTGTTCGTCAACGTCTCCGCGAAGAAGAAGCAGGGTCTCGAGCAGCTGCTCGAGATGCTGCTGCTGGTGGCCGACATGCAGGAGGTCAAGGCCAACCCCAAGAAGCCCGCGCTCGGGACCGTGCTCGAGGCCCGGCTCGACAAGGGCCGCGGCCCCGTCGCGACCGTGCTGGTGCAGGACGGCACCCTGCGCATCGGGGACACCGTCGTCGCTGGCGCCGTCACCGGCAAGATCCGAGCGCTCGTGGACGACCGCGGTGCGCGCCTGAAGCAGGCCGGTCCCTCGACGCCCGTCGAGGTGCTGGGGCTGCCGTCGCTGCCGGAGCCGGGCGACCAGTTGCTCGGCGTCACCGACAGCCTGAAGGCGCAGTCGATCGTCAGCTTCCGCCAGCTCAGGATGCGTGAGAAGGCGCTCGCCGCCTCCTCGCGCGTCAGGCTCGAGGACCTCGGGCGCGCGATCGCCGAGGGCCAGCTCAAGGAGCTGCTGCTGGTGCTGAAGGCCGACGTGCAGGGCTCGCTCGAAGCCGTCGCCGAGCAGATCAACAAGCTGCCGCAGGACAAGATCAAGGTCCGCATCATCCGCCAGGGCGTGGGCGCCATCACCGAAGGCGACGTGCTGCTGGCGGCGGCCTCGAATGCCGTCGTGATCGGCTTCGCCGTCCGGCCGGAGCGCAAGGCGGCCGAGATCGCCGAGCGCGACGAGGTCGAGCTGCGCCAGTACACGATCATCTACGACGTCGCCGAGGAGATGAAGAAGGCGATGGAGGGGTTGCTGGAGCCGAGCCTGCGCGAGGTGCGGCTGGGTGCGGCCGAAGTCCGCGACACCTTCAAGATCTCCAAGGTCGGGACGATCGCCGGCTGCTACGTTCAGGACGGGCGCGTCGTGCGCACGGCGCAGGTGCGGCTGCTGCGCGACAACGTCGTGATCCACACCGGCAAGGTGAGCTCGCTCAAGCGCTTCAAGGACGACGCCAGCGAGGTGAAGTCCGGCTTCGAGTGCGGCATCGGCATCGCCGGCTACAACGACGTGAAGCCGGGCGACGTGATCGAGTTCTTCACCACCGAGAAGGTGAAGGAAACGCTCTAGCCTTCCTTGGCCCGTTCGCTCGTTGCTCTTCAGGTGCGGTGATCGGTCTTGTTGCCCGTGACTCTCCAAGTGCGGGGGATACAGGTGCGCGAAACGTCGACGGTCTGTTGCCTGCGTTCATGTTCTGGGGGGATTCCATCCCCCCAGGCCCCCCAGGGTGGCCCATGGTGATTGGCTTGTTGACGTTGGATCTGCATTTCCCCGGGGCTCGTAGCCTCAAGGACAAGCGGCAGGCGTTGCGGAGCTTCGAGACGAAGGCTCGGAACCGGCACAACGTGGCGATCGCCGAGGTGGAGTACCAAGATCTCTGGCAGCGGGCGCGGCTGGCCGTGGTGTCGGTCAACACTGACCACGGCCACCTGGAATCGACCCTGTCGGCCGTCGCGGGCGAAGCCGCGACCGCGCGCGACGTGCTGCTCGTGGACCAGCAGCTGGAGATCCTGTGATGGGCCGGCGCGCCGAGCGGCTGGCCGAGGAGATCCGCGAGCAGGTGGCGCGCATGATCGCGTCCGACCTGAAGGATCCGCGCATCGGCTTCGTGACCGTGACCCGTGTCGAGCTGGCCCACGACCTGGGTCACGCGCGCGTGCACGTCGGGGTGCTGGGCGGCGAAGCCGAGCGCAAGAAGAGCCTCGCGGCCCTGCAGCAGGCGAGCGGATTCGTGCGTCGGGAGCTCGGCAAGAGGCTGCGCATCCGCCACACGCCCGAGATCGACTTCCGTTACGACAAGGGGCTCGACGCCACCGATCGGGTGGCCCGCTTGCTCGAGGACGAGCGGCTGCGGAGCGAGGCGCAAGCCCCGACCGAGCCGGGCGGCGGAACGCCGGCGGAAGACGACGAGGGCGACGGGAAGCCGGAGTAGCAGGCTGTGGACGGCGTCCTGGTGGTCGACAAGCCGGCGGGACCCACGTCCCACGACATCGTGGACCGGGCCCGCCGTGCGCTCAAGACGCGGGCCGTCGGCCACACGGGAACGCTTGATCCGTTCGCCACGGGCGTGCTGGTACTGTGCGTCGGCCGGGCGACCCGGCTGGCGCGCTTCCTGGCGGCCGGGGAAAAGGCCTACCGGGCTACGGTCCGGCTCGGATTCGCAACCACCACCGACGACGTGACGGGCGCTCCGCTCGGGGAAGAGCGACCGGTCGAGCTCGCGGACGCCACGCTGCTGGAGGCGCTCGCCGGGCTCGTGGGCACTTTCGACCAAGTGCCTCCGGCATTCTCCGCGCGCCAGGTCGGAGGCCGGCGCCTTTATGAGCTCGCGCGACGGGGCGAGGCCGTGGCTCGCGCCGCCACGCCTGTCACGATCCACGCGCTCGATCTGGTCTCGCGGG
>DATEUE010000011.1:0-15864 GCA_035283305.1 Vicinamibacteria bacterium
GCTCTCGAGCGCTTCGAGCTGGCGCAGGTCGACGGGCACCTGCTCGGGCGCCGTCACCTCGCGGTAGAGGCCGCTCCTCGACTCGGGCGTGACGTAGCGGCGGAACAGGCGGCGACCCTCGCGCTCGCCGAACTCGCGCTCGAGCGCCACGGCCACTCGGTCTTCCCAGTCGGTGACCAAAGGCTCGGTCAGGCGCCGCGCCTCGGCGGCGTCCACGGTGTGCTCAAGGCGCGTAGAGTCGAAGTAGCAGATCAGCAGCGTCACGGGCCCGCAATCGACCGAGGTCGCGAAGGCAACCGGCCCGAAGGCGTGCTCGAACGCGCGCCGCAGCCCGGCCTCGATCTGGTACGAGTAGCGCAGGCGCGAGAAGGCCACGTAGAGCGCCTCGTAGCCCGCTCCCTGGCGGCTCTCGACCACCAGCTCCTCGTCGCTCGCAACCTCGACGATCTTCTGGATCACGCGCTCGAGGTCGCCTATTCCCGCGTAGAACAGGTCCGTCTTGGGGAAGTGGTTGAAGGTGGCGCGCGTCTCGCGCCAGGTGTGCGAGCCGGGCAGCGCGCCGCAGTGGGCGAGCACGCGGTCGTGCTTCTCCTTGAGCAGCGGGATGCGGTCGGCGCGCTGCGCGAACGCCCCGCGCGCGAAGCGCCCGAGCAGCAGCGTGAGGCCCGCGAGCGTGCCGTCCTCGCGCCACTCCCGCACCGTCAGGTCCTCGATCGGCTCCAGGTGGTAGATCGCGGAGGCGTTGGCGCAGAAGTCCAGATCCAGGATGCGGTCGTCGCTCGCCTGGGGGTGGAGGTGCTCCTCGACGTGCTCGACGACGCCGGGGAACACCACCGGCAGCAGCGACGGGTCGCTGAAGACGCCGGTGGCACTCTCGTCCACGCGCTGGAGCTTCGCGTCGGGCCCGGCCGCGTAGGACACCGTCCCCATGAAGATGTAGTTGTCGTCCTGCAGCCACTCCAGGAATGCCCGCGCGGAGTCGAGCTCGCCCTTGTCACCGCGGCGCGCGCGCAGCCGTGGCACCAGCTCGTGGCAGGCGCGTCCCATGTCCTTGAAGTCGTCGACCGCCAGGAACACGGCCTTCAGCAGCGAGAACACCTCGTGCTCGATGCGGCGCAGCCGCTCCTTCGACTGCACCGGCTCGATGTGGAACAGGCAGTAGCTCTCCTTGCTGCCCTCCGCCTGTGCATCGCCGAAGGCAGCCACGCGCTCCCACTGGCGCCTGACGGTGAAGATCGGGTGGAACGCGGCGTAGACGCGCAGGCCGGACTTCTGCAGGTAGTTCTTGAGGCTGTCGAAGATGAACGGCCGGTCGGGCGTGTGGGTGCGCAGGACCGTGGTCTCGAGCGGGAGGCCGGTGCCGCCCCCGATGCGGCGGGAATCGTCCTCGCCGAGGTTGGTCGCGCTGACGTGGATGCCCGGCAGTCCCCTGTAAAGCTGGTGCGCGGGCGCCATCTCGCGGGCGATGAACGGGTAGTGAAGCTTCAGGATGCGGGCCGCGACCACCTCCGCCGGCATGCCGAGGCCGATGCGGGCAGGCATGCCGGCGAACAGGATCGGCGCGAGCGACAGCACGAGCTCCCGGTCTTCGGCGGGGGCCTCGCGCTTCAGGGCGTCGAGAACCTGCGCCAGCCGGGCCGCGCGCTCGCCTTCGTCTGCTTGCAGCATCGTGCTCCTCGCCTCCTGCGCCCCGTCGTGCCCGTCGATCGTAAACCGCCGCGTCGACCGAAGTCGAGGGGCGACAGGACTGCTAGAATCCATCGCCCAGGTCACCAGGGGCAAAGCCCCATGCGCTTCCAGATCTCCTACTCCGGAGGGACGACCCACGAGGTCGATCTGCCCAGCAGCGTGTGCGTCGTGGGCCGCGATCCCGGCTGCGACATCGTGCTGAACGACTCGAAATGCTCGCGTCGCCACGCGGTCGTGGAGGATGGGCCGGAGGGCCCGGTCATCCGGGACTCCGGCAGCGCCAACGGCATCTACGTCAATGGCCGGAAGGTGGACCAGGCGCCGCTGCGGCCGGGCGACACCGTGAGGCTCGGCGAGGTCAAGCTGCGCCTGCTCGCCGAGATCGGCGAGACGGTGGTCATGGCGCCCGAAGGACTGGAACTCGAGGGCCTGGGCGGGCCGACGGAGCTCGGTGAGTCGGGGCCCCGGCCGCTCCCCTCCCCGGACCCGTTGCCGGCCCTGCCAGCTGCCGCCCCCCCGGCCCCGCTCCCGAGGCCAGTGCCCCGTCCGCCGAGCGCCCGGCCCCCGGCGCGCCCGCGGCCGTCCCCGCGCGCCGCGAGCGGCCCTCCCCGGCCGGCGACCGTGAGCCTGTTGGCGGGCCTGTGGGCGCTATTCGTCCCGGTGGCCGTGGTGGGGACGCTTCTGGCCGCAGCGCGCCTCCAGGCGGGTTGGCTGGGCTGGCTCGGCGCGGCAGCGCTCGCTGCGGTGTGCGCGGGTTTCGGCACGAGCATGGCTCTCGGCTTGCGGGCTCTCGCCTCCTGGGCCCGCCACCTCCAGATCGCGACCGCGGCGGTCGGGCTCCTGGTCTGCCCGTTCACGCTGGCGGCGGCAACGGTGCTCCTCTACATGACGCGGCCCGAGGTCAAAGCGGCCTTCGAGGGTGCGTACGGGAGCCCGCCGGGGGCCGACTCCGCCGAGCCGACCTTCGCGATCTCGCTCGTGGGCATGCTGCTGCTCGGGATCGCCCTGACGGCCATCGCGGTCCTTGTTATCTAGGGGGCACGGGCGACGGCAACCTGGGGGGCTCCTAAGCCGCCCCCCAGACCCCCCTGCTTCGCGTTCGTTGACGCACGGCGTAATTCACTGTAAAAAAGGAATTTCGCCCGCCGGGGCGGCGTGGAGGGAAGCGGACAGAATGACGAAAGACGAGGCGCTCGCGCTGTACCGGAGCATGCTCCTGATCCGGCGTTTCGAGGAGCGCTGCGCACAGGTCTACGTGGAGGGCAAAATCGGCGGCTTCCTCCATCTCTACATCGGCCAGGAAGCGGTCGCGGTCGGTGCGATGAGCCTGCTGCGGCCCGACGACTACTTCCTCGGTTCCTACCGCGACCACGGCTACGCCCTCGCCCGCGGGACCGACCCGCGGCCGCTGATGGCCGAGCTCTGGGGCCGTGCCTCGGGCATCAGCCGCGGCAAGGGCGGCAGCATGCACTTCTACGACGTGCCGACCGGTAACTTCGGCGGGGACGGCATCGTGGGCGGTCACCTGCCGCTGGCCGCGGGCATGGGCTACGCCATCCGCCTGCGGAAGACCGACCAGGTGGTGCTCTGTTTCTTCGGGGACGGCGCCGTCAACGAAGGCGCCTTCCACGAGGCGCTCAACGTGAGCGCGCTCTGGGACCTGCCGGTCGTCTTCGTCATCGAGAACAATCGCTACGGAATGGGCACATCGCTCGATCGTGCCTCGTCCGTGAAGGACCTCTACCAGCGCGGCAGCGCCTACGGGATCCCTCGTCGGGACGTGGACGGGATGGACCTGCTGACCGTGCGTGGGGCACTCGCCGAGGCGATCGACCGTGCGCGTCGCGAAAAGCGGCCGACGCTGCTCGAGGTCGAGACCTACCGCTACCGCGGCCACTCGATGTCGGACCCGGGCAAGTACCGCACCAAGGAAGAGGTCGAGGAGATGATGCGCCACGATCCGATCCTGCGCTTCGTCAAGGTGCTCACCGAGCAGTACCGGGTCGCCCAGTCCGAGCTCGACGCGCTCGACAAGGACGTGCAGGCGCAGGTCGCCGACTCGGTCCGCTTCGCCGAATCGAGCCCGTGGCCGACTGCCGAGGAGCTCTACCAGGACGTCTACGTGCGCTCGCCCTACATCCACACGAAGGGGGCGGACAAGGACCCGGCGTGGCGCGCCGCCGTGGCGGACGACCGGGTCCCCGAGAGCTTCCCGGCCTGGGCGCAGCAGGCGGCCCCCGCGAAAGTGGAGGGCTGACGCGGTGCCCGTGATCACGATGCGCGAGGCCCTCAACTCCGCGATGCGCGAGGAGATGCGGCGCGACCCCTCGGTGTTCCTGCTGGGCGAGGAAGTGGCCGAGTACCAGGGCGCCTACAAGATCACGCAGGGGCTGTTCCAGGAGTTCGGTGAGTGGCGCGTGCGCGATACGCCGATCGCCGAGGAGGCGATCGCCGGCGTCGCCGTGGGCGCGGCCTTCGTCGGCATGCGCCCGATCGCCGAGATGATGACGTTCAACTTCTCGCTCTTGGCGCTCGACCAGATCGTCAACCACGCCGCCAAGTACCGCTACATGTCGGGCGGCCAGATCCGCTGTCCGATGGTAATGCGCGGGCCTTCCGGCGCGGCGGCGCAGGTCGCGGCGCAGCACTCGCAGGCGTTCGAAAGCTGGTTCGTGCACATCCCGGGGCTGGTGGTCGTGATGCCCTCGACCCCGAAGGACGCGAAGGGCCTCCTGAAGAGCGCGATCCGGGACGACAACCCGGTGATCTTCATGGAGAACGAGGTGCTCTACAACCTCAAGGGCGAGGTGCCCGAAGCTGAGTACACGATCCCGCTCGGCCTCGGCGACGTGAAGCGCGCGGGCAAGGACGTGACGATCGTGGCCTGGAGCCGCTCGGTCCAGTACGCGCTGCAGGCGGCCGAGCTCCTGGCGAAGGACGGAGTCGAGGCCGAGCTGGTCGACCCGCGCACGCTGCGGCCGCTCGACGAGGACGTGATCTTCGAATCCGTGCGCAAGACGAATCGCTGCGTCGTGGTCGAGGAGGGCTGGCGCTACGCCGGCTTCGGGGCCGAGATCGCCGACCGCGTGCAGCGCGAGTGCTTCGACGAGCTCGACGCGCCCGTCATCCGCGTGACCGCGGCCGACGTGCCGATGCCCTACTCGAAGATGCTCGAGAAGGCCTTCCTGCCGCAGCCGGAAAGGGTGGTCGAGGCCGTGCGCCAGGTGCTCTACCGATGATCACGCGGGTCGTCCTCGCCAAGCTCTCCCCGACGATGGAGGAGGGCACGATCGTCAAGTGGAGCAAGCAGGAGGGCGACGTCGTCAAGGTGGGCGACGTGCTGGCCGAGATCGAGACCGACAAGGCCAACATGGAGATGGAGGCGCTCGGCGCCGGCGTGCTGCGCAAGCTGCTGGTCCCTGCGGGCGGCAAGGCGCCGGTGGGGGCGCTCATCGGCGTGATCGCGGATGCGGGCGAGGACATCGCGCCGACCCTCGCCGAGGCCGCCAAGGCCGCTGCTGCCGCCCCGGCTCCCGCTCCTCCGGCCCCCGCGCCGGTCGCTTCGGCTGCGCCTGCGTCACCGGCACCCACTGCCGCAGCGGCGCCGCGCGCGCCCATCGCCGCCGCGCCGCCGGCCCCGCCCCCGGCAGCAGCCGCCTCCGGCCGCGTCAAGGCCAGCCCGCTCGCTCGCGCGATCGCCTCCCGTTCGAACGTACCGCTCGCGGCGGTGGCCGGTTCCGGCCCCGGCGGCCGGATCGTCAAGCGCGACGTCGAGGGCTACATCGCCTCGCCGGCACCGGCTCGCTCGGCTCCCGCGGCGGCGCGGCCCGCGGCCCCCGTTCCGACGGTGGTTGCGGGAACCGCGCTCCCGCTCTCGAGCATGCGCCGCACGATCGCGAAGCGGCTCTCCGAGAGCGCCTTCACGGCGCCGCACTTCTACGTCACGGTCGAGATCGAGATGGACGCGGCCGTGTCGCTGCGCGAGCAGCTGCTGCGAGCCGAGGAGGTCAAGGTCTCCTTCAACGACCTGCTGGTGAAGGCCTGCGCCAAGGCGCTCACGCGCTTCCCCACCGTCAACGCGTCCTGGACCGGCGAGACGATCCAGACCCACGCCGAGGTCCATATAGGCGTCGCGGTCTCGGTCCCCGACGGGCTCATCACGCCGGTGGTCAGGAACGCGGACCAGAAGCACGTCGTCGACATCGCGGCCGAGATCAAGGACCTGGCCGCGCGGGCGCGCGACAAGAAGCTCAAGCCCGAGGAGTTCATGGGCTCGACCTTCACGATCTCGAACCTCGGCATGTTCGACGTGACGGAGTTCACGGCCATCATCAACCCGCCCGAGAGCTGCATCCTGGCGGTGGGCGCGGTTCGGAAGCAGCCGGTCGTCAAGAACGACCAACTAGCCGTGGGTCACCGCATGAAGGTCACGCTGAGCTCCGACCACCGAGTGGTCGACGGCGCGCTCGCGGCACAGTTCCTGGCCGAGGTCCGCCGCCTGCTGGAGAACCCGGCCAGCCTGCTGTTGTAGGCCCCCGAGGCGGCGCTGGCTGAAGCTCGAGCTTCAGTCCCCGGCTTGCCGGGCCAGGTAGTCCGCGACGATCTGCTCGATGCGGGAGCGGGCGTCGTCGGAGAGGCCGCGGAAGGCGACACCGAAGCCGGGCGGCAGGCTGTGGACGGGATGCTCCTGCTGCGGGTTGGTCCAGGCCACGACGCCGTTCACCACCACCTCGCGCTCGCTGCCGGGAACCTGGAAGCGGAACACGACCGCGCGCCCGAGGGCCGGCAGCGTCTCGTGCGCCACGTAGGCGCCGAGTGTGTTGATGTTGACGATGAACGCGCTGTCCAGCTGTCCGTCGCCGTAGTCGAGATGGCAGCGCCTCACGAACGGGACGCGGATCGCACCGCCGGCCCGTCGCTTCTCGTCCTCCTTCGTGCCTGCCATGTCCGTTGCATTCTACAGGTGCGGCCACAAAGGACAAGCGCGAGCGGCGTCGCGCGGCGCCCTTTGGCTAGATGACGACCCGAAACGCGCCCATGCGGCGCGTCACACGTTCACGGTCGAGATACTCGAGCAGCGGGATCGCGTGCTTGCGCGTGAGCCCCACCAGGTCCTTGAACTCCCCCACCTCGATCCGCGTCCCCTTCGGCCAGCGCTCGCGAACCCGCTGCTTCAGCGACTCGAGCGTAGCGCGCTCCACGAGCTGGGCCTCGCCCACGCGCGCGAGCACTCTCTCCTCCGCGAGGACACGCGCCACGCGCTGGAGCAGCGCGGCGTCGCCGTGGCCCTCGGCGGCGAGCGCTGCGAGCTCGATCCCCGCGAGCCCGGCGGCCGCGGCGGCGGCCAGCAGCAGGCGCCGGGCCTCCTCCTCGCCGGCGCTGAGGCGCACCTCGTGTCCCGTCAGGCCCACGGCGTCCGGCAGCAGCCGCACCCGCCCGGCTGCGCGGAGCTCGTCCGCCACGCGCTCGAGGACGGCCGCACGCGACCTGCCGAAGACCCGGGCGCGCAGCTCCTCGCGCGGCATCGCCGGCCGAAGCGGATTCTCGCGGTGATAGGCCGTGAGCGACTCGAGCGTCGCCGCCTGCAGGCGATCGAGGGCGCTGCGCGCCATCAGCAGGGCCGGCTCCGTCCCGAGGCTGACGATCGCGGGGCACGCGGCGAGGGCCTGGCCGAGCTCCGCGGCCTCCACCGTGAGGCGTGCCGCGAGGTGGTTCGCCTCGACGCCGGCGGTGCCCGCCTCCTCGACGAGGGCCAGGGCCGCCTGGGCGAGGCCGGGCGCTTCTCGCAGGTGCTCGACCGCCGGCCGGTCCGAGACTCGGCGCCGCGGGGGCAGCGGGTCCACGACGAGCGCGCCGCCGATCGTGCCGGCCGGCGAGTAGGAACGGATCACCAGCCGGTCGTGGCGCCCCGCCGCCAGCTTGGACTCGAGGCGCAGCTGGGCGAGTGCTCGCTGCCCGGGCGCGAGCGGACCCGGCTCGAGCAGGCGCACGCGCGCGAGAGCCTCGGCGCTCGCCGCGTGCACGCGAACCCGCACGCCGTCCTTGAGCGGCTTCGCGTCGGGCAGCAGCGCGAGCTCGACGTCGAGCATCGAGGTCGCGATGAGGCTCCCGGGCCGCACCAGCACGAAGCCGCGCGCGAGGTCCTCGGTTTCGACGCCGGCCAGGTTGACCGCGGTGCGCGTGCCGGCGACCGAGCGCTCCACGAGCTCGCCGTGCACCTGGAGCCCGCGCACGCGGGCGCGCCGCTCCGAGGGCAGTGCCAGCACCTCGTCTCCCGCCGAGAGCGTGCCCGCGACGAGCGTGCCGGTCACGACCGTGCCGAAGCCCTTGACGCTGAACACACGGTCGATCGGTAGCCGCAGCAGGCCCTGCTCCGAGTGCTTGGGAGACGCTCGCGCCAGCGCCAGGAGCGCCGCCCGCAGCTCGGGGAGCCCCTCGCCCGTGCGGGCCGAGACGCGCACCACGGGGGCTCCGGCCAGGAACGAGCCCTTCACGAGCTCGGCCGTCTCCATCGCGGCGAGCGCCTGGCTCTCGGCGTCGGCCAGGTCGCACTTGGTGAGCGCCACGAGGCCGCGCGGCACACCAAGCAGGCGGCAGATGTGAAAGTGCTCGCGCGTCTGCGGCATCACCGACTCGTCCGCCGCCACCACCAGCAGCACGGCGTCGATGCCGTGGGCACCGGCCAGCATGTTGCGGACGAAGCGCTCGTGGCCGGGCACGTCCACGAAAGAGGCCACGACGTCCCCTGCGAGCTCGACGTGGGCGAAGCCGAGGTCGATCGTGATCCCGCGGGCCTTCTCTTCCGGCAGCCGGTCGGGGTCGGTGCCGGTGAGCGCGCGCACCAGCGCGCTCTTGCCGTGGTCGATGTGGCCCGCCGTCCCGACGACGAAGGACCGCAGGGGTGCTTCAGTCCTCGCGGGTCGTGACGCCGAACACCGACTCCGCGGTCTTGTGCAGCTTGGCGGCGAGCGCGAGCCGGGCTTCCTTCTCCGCGCGCGCGATGAACGAGTAGTTCTCGCGCGCGACCTTGATCAGGAACAGCAGCTCGTCGCGGCTCAGGTTCAGCACCACGCGCCCGCGCTCCTGGTCGAAGGAAGCCTCGACCAGCTTGTCGCGCAGCTTGAGCCGGGCCTGCTGCTCGTCGTCGGTGATGAAGTGGTACTCCTGCCGCGTCACCTTCTGCAGGAACACCAGCTCCTTGGCCGACAGGTTGAGCGCGACCATTCGGACTTCGGAATTGCGGGCGGGCGGCTTCTGGGCTCCAGGGGTCACGCACATCTCCGTTTCGACGAAAGGGCCGGCGAGGGCTTCGGGGCGCCTATTCTAGACAGCCGCAGCCGCAAGTCCAACTGTCATTATTGACGGTTCCGCCGCGCCTTGCGGCCGCCCTTTGGCGGCCGGGCCGCACGCGGCCCCCGCGCGGCCGTGCGGGTGGCTCCCTCGCCGGCCCGCAGCGGACGGGCTTTCGCGAGACGGCCGCGCGCCGAGCCGGCGCCGCTCGAGGGGGCACGCTCGAGCACGTCTTTGAGCGCGAAGTCGATCTGGCGGCGCTCGAGGTCGACGCGCGCGACCTGCACGACCACGCGATCCCCCAGCTGGTACGTCCGGCCGGTGTTCTCGCCCTTCAGCAGGTGCGCGCGCTCGTCGTAACGGTAGTAGTCGTCGGTCATCGAGGAGACGTGCACCAGCCCCTGCACGTAGACCTCCTCGAGCTCGACGAACAGCCCGAAGGCCTGGACGCCCGTCACGTAGCCCTCGAACACCTCGCCGAGCTTGCCCGCCATGAAGCGGACCTTCTTCCACTCGATGAGCTCGCGCTCGGCCTCCGACGCCCGCCGCTCCATCTCCGAGAGGTGCAGCCCCATCTCGGGCAGCTTCTGCTTGAGCCACGCCTCGCGCTCCCGGTCCTGGCCCTGGCGCAGCGCCCGCAGCGCGCGGTGCACCACCAGGTCGGGGTAGCGGCGGATCGGGCTCGTGAAGTGGGCGTACATCTCGGTCGCGAGGCCGAAGTGCCCGAGGTTCTCCTCGTGGTAGCGCGCGAGCTTCATCGTCCGCAGCAGCAGGTAGGAGACGAGCTTCTCCTCCGGCTTGCCCGCGATCTGGCGCAGGACCAGCTGGAAGTGCTCGGGGCGGACCGTCGCGGCGTCCGTCGGCATGCGGTAGCCGAGCGAGGCCACGAGGTCCACGAACTCCTCGATCCGCCCGGGGTCGGGCTGCTCGTGGATCCGGTAGAGCGCACCCGCACCCGCGCGGTGGAGCGCCTCGGCCACGGCCTCGTTCGCGGCCAGCATGAACTCCTCGATGAGGCGCATGCTGTCGAGGCGCTCGTGGCGCACGATCCCGGTCATCTCCCCCGCCGCGTCCAGCACCAGCTTGGGCTCGGGCAGGTCGAAGTCGAGCGAGCCGCGCTCGTAGCGGCGCGCGCGCATCTTCTTGGCGAGCTCGTCCATCGCGAGGAGCGGCTCGACGAGCGGTGCTGCGCGCCCGCGGGCCGAGGCGTCGCCGTCCACGATCGCCTGGGCCTGCTGGTACGAGAGCCGCGCCGCGCTCCGGATCAGCCCGTCGTGGAAGGCCGTGCGCTCGACCTTGCCGTTCGCGTCGAGGTCGATCACCGCCGTCTGCGTGAGCCGGTCCTGTCCCTCTACAAGGCTGCAGACGTCGCTCGACAGCGCGTGCGGCAGCATCGGGACCACGCGGTCGGGGAAGTAGACCGAGGTGCCCCGCAGGTAGGCCTCCTGGTCGAGCGCTCCGCCCTCGCGGACGTAGTGCGCCACGTCGGCGATGTGGACGGCGAGGCGGTAGCCGCCGCCCGGGCGGCGCTCGATGCCCACGGCGTCGTCGTGGTCGCGCGCCGTCTCGGGATCGATGGTCACGGTGAGCCAGCCGCGGAAGTCGGTCCGGGATGCCGCCTCGGCGGCCGTCACGGGCCGCGCCACGCCCTGCGCCTCGACCTCGACCTCGGGCGGAAAGGCGTCGGGTAGCGCGTACTTCGCGACGATGACCTTCAGGTCGACGCCGGGGTCACTGAGCAGGCCGAGCACCTCAGTCACGCGACCCGCCGGGTTGCGCGTAGCGGTCGGCGGCCGCGTGATCTCCGCCGCCACCATCGTGCCGGGCCGGGCGCCACCCTCCTCGCCGGCCGGCACGAACACCTCGTGCAGCACCCGGCGGTCGAACGGCACCACGCGCCCGCCGAAGCGGCCGTCGCTCTCGTAGCGGCCGACGATGCGCTGATTCGCTCGCTCGAGCACGCGGATGATGCGCCCCTCCGCGCCCTTGGGCCCATGGCGCTCGACGCGCGCCACCACGCGGTCGCCGTGGAGCGCCTCACGGATGTTCGCCGGCGCGACGAACAGGTCGCCCTGGCCGTCGCCGCGCGCCTCTGGAACCACGAAGCCGTGGCCGGCGGGGCTGCACGAGAGGCGGCCCACCACCAGGTTCATGCGGTCCGGGAGGCCCACCCGCGCGCCGCGGATCTTGACCAGGGCGCCCTTGTCGATCAGCCGGCGCAGGACGGTCTTGAGCTCTCTGCGGGCCGTGGCGTCGAGGTCGAGGCCGTGCACGAGCTCGCGCACGGAGACAGGCTTGCCGAGGCTCGACACGCTGTCGAGCACCCGGCGTTCGAGGTTGTCTGCGTTGTCTATCGGGGATTCCGTTATGAGGATGGTGCCGGAGGTGGGACTTGAACCCACACTAGCCGAAGCCAACACGGCCCTGAACCGTGCGCGTCTGCCAATTCCGCCACTCCGGCAGCGGACGAAGAGACCATACTACAAGCGTGCGCTCCAGGGAGCAAGCGGCGGCCCCTGCTCTCGCCCGAGGACGCCCATGCCCTCGCAGCGGGACAACCACGGGACGAGAGCGAGGCGCCAACCCGATCCACCTGAGGCACTTGGGTCTGTAAGGCCGGCGGCACGCTCCTTGCTTTTCATTGAGGCGGAGCGCGAGCCCGCTCCCTGGAGAACACGCCATGCGGCCTTCCACCCTCGTCGTTGCCGCCGGCCTCATCGCCGCTTCGGCCTCGTCGTCGGTCGTCTCGGCCGCCGACGAGGACGGCTACCGCCACGGCCGCGTCCGATTCGTCGAATCCGGCGTCACCCTTCACCGGGCCACCGAGGTGAGCGCCGAGGAAGCCCTGGCCAACCTCCCCTTCCTGCCGGGCGACCGCGTCTGGTCGGACGCCTCCGGCCGCGTGGAGTTCCAGTTCCCCGACGGGACGCTCGTGCGCCTGGACAGCCGCAGCAAGCTCGACTACGCGGGCCACGAGGAGGGCCGTGAGGAACGCATCGTGCTGCGGCTCTGGTCGGGCAGCCTGATCGCGCGCGTGCGCACGGCCGAGGCGGCGCGCTTCGAGATCGAGACGCCAGCCGGCTCCGTCGAGCTCATGGACCAGGCGATGGTCCGCGTCGACGTCGAGGCGGGCGAGGCCCGCGTGAGTGCCTACCGGGGCGAGGCCGTGGTCGACGACGGCCGGGGTCGCGTGCGGCTTTCGTCGGGTGAGCAGACGGTGGTGCGCTGGGGCGGCGCGGCCGCGTCGCCCGAGCCCTTCGACATCTCGCCCGAGGACGACTTCGCGCGCTGGGACGAGGCGCGCGAGGCGGAGGAGCGCTGGGCTTCGCGCTCATCGGAATACCTTCCGGCCGAGCTCGATCCCTACGCGGGCGAGTTGGAGCGCAACGGCAGCTGGGGTTTCGAGGCCTCCGTCGGATACGTCTGGACGCCCCGAGTGGCCGCTGGCTGGAGCCCCTACTCGAGCGGACACTGGAGCTGGACGCCTTACGGCTGGACGTGGGTTCCCTACGAGACCTGGGGCTGGGCGCCCTTCCACTACGGGCGCTGGGGCTTCTCGGTCGGCGTCGGCTGGTACTGGGCGCCCGGCCGCGTCTGGGGCCCGGGCTGGGTGAGCTGGGGCGTGGGCGGCGGCTACGTCGGCTGGTGCCCGCTCGGCTATCGCGACCGGCCCGTCTACGCGTGGGGCGGACACAACCGTGGCTACGCGGTCCCACGGCGCGGCGGGCACGGCGGCTGGAACGTGGTCCGCGAAGGCGACTTCGGGCACCGCGACGTCGCGCGGCGGCGCATGCCGCTTGCCGGCATCGACCCCGGCGCGCTGCGCGTCGCGGAGTCTGCGAACCTGCGGCCTACCCGCAACGGGCGGTCGCTGGTCGCGTCCAACCCGACGGCGCGCGCCATCAGCCGGCGGCCCACCCCCGGGGACTTCGTCCGTGAGCTGGCGGTCGACAACAAGACCACGATCCCGTCGCCGTGGCTGATCCGGGGCCGGGCTCGCGCCGAAGAGTCTCGGGCCCGTCAGTCACAGGATCAGGCGACCGCCGCGCGGCCTCGTCGCGGGGCAAGCGACGCCGCTTCGGCGGCACGGACGTCCGTGCCCTGGTACGCCCCGCGGAGCCAAGCCGGGGCGCCCCGCGCCGGCTCGACGGCATTGCAGGGCCGCGAGTCCCGCCAGCGCGACACGCAGGCCTTGCGCAGGGGCGAGGCAACGCGTTCGACCGCCCGGCCCGAGAGCACGTACCGGCCGCGAGCCGGGCGCGCGGAGCCGCCCGTCCGCGAGCAGTCGGGACAGTCGAGCCTGCGCGGCGTCAGTCCGCGCCAGGACGCGGACCGGGGCGGGAGCCTGGGTGGGCAGGCGCGCTACCGCTCGTCCTCGCCGCGACGCGACGACAGCAGCTCGTCTCGGCCTCAGGCCTCCCGCTCCGAGCCGCGAACGCCGCGCTCCGCGCCACGCGCCGAGTCGAGCTCCCGCCCGTCGCGCTCCGACTCGGGCGCGCGCTCCAGTGACGGGCAGCGCTCGAGCAGCGCGCAGCGCTCTGGCGGCGGGCAGCAGCGCTCGAGCGGCGGGCAGCACTCGGGCGGCGGCCAGCGCTCCGCGCCACGGCCTCCGCGCAACCGCTAGGGAGCACGCCGGGTCGCGGCCCGCTGGTCCGCGGCTCCCGGGCGCGTCATAATCGTCCTTGATGGCGCCTCCCGCGGCACCGCCGCGCGTCCTGACCCTGCGCCGCGTCGTCGTGACAGCGCTCTTCGCCGCCGCCGTCATCGGCGGCGCGCTGCTGGGAGTCTTCCTCGCTTTCGAGAGCGACCTGCCCCAGGTCACCTCGCTCGAGGACTTCCAGCCGAACATCATCACGCAGGTGTTCGCGAGCGACGGCAGCGTGATCGGCGAGTTCGCGATCGAGAAGCGCGTGGTGGTGGCGTTCCGGGACATCCCGCCCGTGCTGCGCAACGCGATCGTCGCGGTCGAGGACGAGGACTTCTGGAAACACATCGGGATCGATCCGTGGAGCATTCCACGCGCGGCGCTCGCGAACCTGCGCTCGGGCCGCCGCGGCCAGGGCTTCTCGACGCTCACGATGCAGCTCACCCGCCTGCTGTTCCTGACCCCCGAGAAGACCTACGAGCGGAAGATCAAGGAGGTCATCCTCGCCTTCCAGATCGAGAAGAACTTCACCAAGGAGGAGATTCTCACCCTCTACTGCAACCAGATCTACTTCGGCCACGGCAACTACGGGGTCGAGGCCGCGAGCCGGTTCCTGTTCGGCAAGACCGTGAAGGACCTGACGCTCGAGGAGGCGGCGCTCGTGGCCGGCATCGCCCAAAGCCCCGGGCGCCAGAGCCCGATCGAGAACCCCGAGCGCGCCCTGCAGCGCCGCAACCACGTGCTCGACCGCATGGCGGACGAGAAGTACGTGAGCCGCGAGGAGGCGGAAGCCGCCAAGCGCAAGCCGATCACGCTGCACCTGCGCCGCGATCCGCCGTCGATCGCCCCGCACTTCGTGGAGGAGGTCAGGAAGTACCTCGAGCGGGAGTACGGCAGCCAGCGCATCTACCAGGGCGGGCTGCGCGTCTACACGACGCTCGACCCACAGGCGCAAGGCGTGGCCGTACGCTCGCTGCGCGACGGCCTGCGCGCGATCGACCGGCGGGCGCGCGGCTTCGTCAGGCCCGAAGCGAGTGTGCTGAGCCCGGACGGCCTGCTGCCGGAGCCGCTCCACCTCGACGAGTGGGATTGGCCGTTCGGCGAGGGCGACGTGGTGCGCGGAGTCGTGGTCGCCTCCGACCGCGCGAGCGCCGTGGTGCAGATCGGCGAGTACCGCGGACGGCTGCTGGCGGCGGACGTGGCCTGGACGCGACGCACCAGCCTGTCGGACGTGCTGCCGCGGGGGGCGGTGGCCCCGTTCCGCATCGTCGCGCTCTCCGACGCCGGGGGGCGCCGCGAGGCTCGCCTGCAGCTCGAGCAGGAGCCGAAGGTCGAGGGAGCGCTGCTCGCCCTCGACGTGCGCACGGGCGGCGTGCGCGCGATGGTGGGCGGCTACGACTTCGAGCGCAGCAAGTTCAACCGCGCGACACAGGCGCTGCGGCAGGTGGGCTCGGCGTTCAAGCCGATCGTTTACGCCGCCGCGCTCGAGACGCTCGGCTACACGCCCGCCACGATCCTGGTCGACTCGCCGCTCAGCTTCCCGAACCCCTGGGACGGCTCGGTCTGGTCGCCGCAGAACTACGACGGCGCGTTCATGGGGCCGATCCCGCTGCGGCGCGCGGTCGAGCAGAGCCGCAACATCCCCGCCGTGCGCACGCTGCAGGCGGTGGGGCTCGAGAAAGGCATCGAGTACGCGCGGCGGCTGGGACTCCAGGGCGAGCTGCCGCCCTATCTGCCGATAGCACTCGGCGCGGGCGAGGCGACGCTCATGGAGATGACGGCGGCCTTCGCCACCTTCGCGAACCAGGGGCTGCGCATGAAGCCGTTCCTGATCGACCGCATCACCGACCGCGAGGGCAACGTGATCGAGCAGACGCTGCCGCGCGCCACGGACGCGCTGCGCGCCGACACGGCGTTCATCCTGACCTCGCTGCTGCGCGGAGTGGCCGAGCACGGCACCGCCGCGCGGGCCCGCCGCCTGCGCCGGCCAATCGCGGGCAAGACCGGCACCACCAACGACTTCACCGACGCCTGGTTCGTCGGCTACGAGCCCTCGCTCGCGGCCGGCGTGTGGGTGGGCTTCGACGAGAAGAAGGACTCGCTCGGTCCCCGGGCAGACGGCGGCAGCATCGCACTCCCGATCTGGATGGAGTTCTGGGCCGCCGTGATGGCGACCCGGCCGATCGAGGAGTTCCCGATCCCGGGCAACGTCGTGTTCGTCCCCGTCGACGAGATGGGCC
>DATEUE010000012.1:0-8055 GCA_035283305.1 Vicinamibacteria bacterium
GGAACCAACGCCCACAAGAAAACGAGCGCGACGAATCGCTCGTCGCGCTCGTGCCGGTCCCTACTCGACATGCCGTGCCATCAGCGCGGCACCGCGGGCTGCCCGGCTGCTACCCCATTGGGGTGCCTGGTCGGGTTGCCGTCGAGGGCTGTCTCGCCTCGCCAGTCGGCCCGTGGGCGTTCGGGATGGCTGGCCACCGGCCGCCTTCCATCCCTCCCGTCTCATCCCAATCTAGGCCCGGACCAGCGCGGCCGCAAGGCCCATTTGGCGACCCGTCAGCGCGCCGTCCCGCTGGCCTCGCGGTGGGGGCTCGGCTCGCCCGACGCCGGCCTGACCCGCGCCGCTGCCGGGGCGGTCGGCCGGCCCTGGAGCGCGGAAGTTCGCACGCCGAGCGCCTTGCCCTCCCGCTTCTCGTCGCGGCGCGTCGCCTCCGCCGGCGGCGTCGTCCCCGTCTCGAACTGGTCCTTGAGCCGGGCGTAGAGCTCCAGCACGCGCGGGACGTAGCTGCGCGTCTCGGCGGCGAGCGCGCCGACGTCGGCTCGGTAGTAGCCGGCGTTCACGGGCCCGCCGTTGTACTCGGCCAGCACCATCTGCGGGTCGTTGTAGGCCGCGAACAGGATGTCGAGGTAGAGCGCGGCGGCCTCGGTGTTCTTCTCGGGGTCGTAGAGCGTGTGCTCTTCGTAGTCCCAGCCCAGCGAGCGCGAGAGCATGCGGCCGGTCGAGGGCCAGATCTGGTAGAGGCCGCGCGCGTCGGCGTGGCTCTTGGCCTGGGAATCGTAGCGGCTCTCGACGGTGCCGATCGCGAGCAGCAGCAGTGGATCGACCGAGGGGTACTTCTCGCTCGCGTCGAGCGCGAGGCGCGCGTAGAGGTACGCGTCGCCCAGCGAGGCGCGCGGGTTCACCTTGAGGATGTGGTCGCGCATCCCGAGCAGCAGGTGCCGGCGCTGCGCGTCGTAGGTCATGCCCGACTCGAGCTGCTGGATCTTGCGCTCGGCCCGCGCCATCGCGGCCGCTGCCTGCTGGCGCTCGGCGTCGATGCCGCGCAGCACGTAGTGGCCGAGCAGCACCACGGCGATGAGCAGCAGGCACAGAAACAGGAACGCGAGCGACTGCCACCCGCTTCCCTGCCGGATCACGATCGTCCGCGACTCGGCCGGCTCCGGGTGATGCGTCATCGCCAGACGCAGGCGGCGGTCGGCGTACTCGTCTGACCTGCTGAGCGGCTCGTTCCTGCCCATGTCTGGCCCTCTTCCCGGCCAGTCATGCTGGCCGAGTCCACCGGGCGCTACGCGCCTCGTTGCCGGAAGGAACCTGAGAGGGGCCGCTCGGACGAACGCCGTGCGCCGAGGCCGCGCACGAGAGCTACTGCCACAACTCCATCCCGCTTGATTGAACGCAAGCTACTCCGGCGCGCGCGAGCGAGTCAAGGATGAAAGTGTGTGCCTTCTCGGAGTGTGAGCCGGCGCACAAACCGCCGGAGCTGGCCGGGAACGGATTGATCCACTGGATGGACCGAGTGTCCGAAGTCCGTGACGGGTAGAATCGTCCACACGTCCCTGAACGCAAAGGAGAACCGCTTCTGAGTCTCGTGCCCGGCGTGCGCCTGGGGTCGCTGGAGGTCAAAGCACCGCTGGGCGCGGGCGGCATGGGCGAGGTGTGGCGCGCCACCGATACCCGTCTGGGCCGCGACGTCGCGGTCAAGCTGCTGCCCGAGGCCTTCGCCGCGGACCCCGACCGCCTCGCGCGCTTCGAGCGCGAGGCCAAGGTGCTCGCCTCTCTCAACCACGCCGGTATCGCCCACCTCTACGGCTTCGAGAGCGTGGCGCTCGGCGACGGGACGAGCGCCCACGTCCTGGTCATGGAGCTGGCCGAGGGCGAGGACCTGGCCGCGCGCCTCGGGCGCGGGGCGATTCCCGTCGACGAGGCACTCGCGATCGCCCGCCAGATCGCGGAGGCACTCGAGGAGGCCCACGAGAGGGGCATCGTCCACCGGGACCTCAAGCCCGCCAACGTCAAGCTCGCCCCGGACGGCAAGGTGAAGCTGCTCGACTTCGGCCTGGCCAAGGCCTGGTCGGAGGACCCGGGAAGCGCCACCTCCAGCACCGGCCTCTCGCAGTCGCCCACTCTCGCCCGCACCGGCACCGCGGCCGGGCTGATCCTCGGCACGGCCGCCTACATGGCTCCCGAGCAGGCGCGCGGCAAGCCGGTCGACAAGCGTGCCGACGTCTGGGCCTTTGGCGTCGTGCTGTTCGAGATGCTGCGAGGACGCAGGCTCTTTGAAGGCGACACGGTGACCGACGTGCTCGCGGCGGTCGTGAAGGACCCGATCGACTGGGCGAGCCTGCCTCCCGCGACGCCCGCCTCGGTGCGTCGCCTGCTCGAGCGGTGCCTGGAGCGCGACCCCCGCAAGCGACTACGCGACATCGGCGAAGCGCGGATCTCGCTCGACGGAACCGTCGCCGAGCCGGACGAAGTGGCGCGGCCTCTGCCCCGCTCGCGCGCGGCCCTCGTCGCGGGCGGTATCGTAGTCGCGGCGGCCGCGGCGACGGCCGGTTGGTGGCTGCGCTCGCCCGCAGCGCCGGCGCTGCGCAAGCTCGACATCGCGGCCGAGGGACTGTCGGTCGACGAGATCCACGGCCCGGCGATCTCGCCCGACGGGCGGCGCGTCGCCTACTTCGCGGGGCGCACGATCCGCGTGCGCGACCTCGATCGCGCCGAGGCGCGTGAGCTGCCGGGCACCGAAGGCGCGCGCGACGTCTTCTGGTCGCCGGACGGCGCGCAGGTCGGGTTCTACCGCGACGAATCCCTGTTCCGGCTCCCGCTCGACGCCGCGGCGCCCGTGCTCGTCGCCCGAACGGGGATGCACGTCAGCGGCGCCGGCGCCTGCTGGATGCGGGACGGCCGCATCGTGTTCTCCCGCGGCAACACGGCGCTCTTCGAGGTGAGGGCGGAAGGCGGCGAGCCCCGCGTGCTGGTCGAGCCCAACCGCCAGGCGGGCGACGACCACTTTCACGGCTGCTCGGTCCTGCCCGACGACCGCGGGCTCCTGTTCGTCATCCACCCGCAGGACAACCCGGCCAGCACGATCGCCGTACTCGCAGACGGAAGGGCGCGCAGCGTCCTCTCGCTGCCCGGAGAAGCGGTCGCACAGCCGGTGTGGGCGCCTCCGGGGCACGTCGTGTTCGGGCGCAGTGGCGGCGGGCGCGACGGGATCTGGGCGCTACCCTTCTCCCTCGAGCGCCTCGCGGCCACGGGCGAGCCGTTCCCCGTGGTCACGGGCGGCTCGGCAGCCAGCGTGTCCGCGGATGGGTTGCTCGTCTACACGCCCGGGCGCCTGAGCCGAGCGCAGCGTCTCGTCTGGGTCTCGCGCCAGGGCAAGATCGAAGGGACCGCCGCCGACCTGCCGGACGAGGTCGGCGGCCTGGCACTGTCGCCCGACGGCCGGCTCATCGCGGTCGCCGTCATCGAGGGCGGCCGCCGCAACGTCTGGACGATCGACGTCGAGCGCGGCACGCGCACCAAGGTCACGCCGGACCTGGGCTGGGCGGGTCGTCCCGCTTTCTCGCCCGACGGGACGAAAGTAGCCTTCGCGGTCAACAACCAGGCCTTCGTCGCCCCGGCCGACGGCAGCGCAGCGCCCCGCGCCGTGGGCCCGGGGCTGCACCCGGCGTTCGCTGCGGATGGCCGCACCCTCGCCGTCCACCTGGTGGGGGCAGAAGGGCGCTTCGAGATCTCGCTGCTGGACGCTGCCGGCGGGACTCCGGCCCGGCCGCTGGTGAAGGACACCGTCTCCGTGCGCTTTCCGGCGTTCTCCCCGGACGGGCAGTTCCTCTCCTACTTCCACGGCGAGGGCGAGGCGACCGGCAACGTCGCGGCCGGCAACATCCTGCTCACCCGTTTCCCGCAAGCCGAAGGGAAGTGGCAGATCTCGACTCGCGGCGGCGACTTCGGCATGTGGTCGCCGGACGGCCGGCGCTTCTACTACGTGGCGCGCAGCGAGAAGGACGCGGCCGAGCGGCAGCTGATGGAGGTGGACGTGCGGACCAGCCCCGAGGTCGTCCTCGGCGTACCGCGGCCGCTCTTCAGCCTTCAGACCGTGGGCGTCGGGAACGTCTACTCGCCTGTGTCGGGCGGCCAGCGCTTCCTGATGGTCGTCGAGGAGAGCGGGCAGACGGCCGGGCGGCTGGTGCTCGTCCAGAACTGGTTCGAGGAGTTCCGGCGCCCTCGACGTTGAGCTCGAACAGGTAGTCGCCTGGCGAGCGCACCGTCAGAAGCTCCAGCGCGACGAGAACTTCCGGGGCGTGAAGGGCGGAATCGGCAGCGGTGAGAGCGCCTCGCCGCCGCGCTTCAGGAGGCCGCGCACGTCGAGCTTCTCGCCCGTCTTGTAGAAATGCAGCAGGTACTCGAAGTCCGCGCGCCACCAGTCGGACGCCCAGCCATCCATGTCCGTGACTCCGGCCTCGTGGAGCAGCGCGATCCCCAGCCGGGTGGCTCCTTGCTCGTACTCCGTGATCGCCGCCATCTCCTCCTTGGTCTTGCCCACCGCGACGTTCAGACCCAGCTTGCGGTAGGCCTCGGAGGTGTTCCACTGCACGGTGTGCCCGAACAGGTGGACGAGCACGAAGAGAGCCACCTCGAGGTCCTGGTCGTAGTCGATCAGGATCTGGCGTCCGTCGAAGTCGCCGGTGTTGGGGTCGACCACGTCGGAGATGACCACCTCGACCCCGTACCTCTTCTCGACGATCGGCACCACGCGGTTGTAGACGGAGCGGAAATCGAAACCGGTCATGGCGCGGGAGTGATGCGCGCCGCGAAGCCACCGCCCTCGGCGAGGCGAAGTGTCAGTCGGCTCGCTCGGGTGACGTCCTGGACGCTCTTGCGGTAGTCGCTCGCCCAGCGCTGGGCGTTCGGGCCGTCCTCCCAGGCCGTGATGCGGAAGGCCCCTTCCGGAAGGAAGCCGAGGTCGAGCGTCAGCTCGCGCGCGCTGGCGTCGGTCATGGCCCCAACCCAGAAGTCGCGGCCGCTGCGCCGCGCCACCAGCACGTAGTCGCCGAGCCGCGCGTCGAGGACGCGGGTCTCGTCCCACAGCGTGGGAACCGGGCCCAGGAACTCCATGCTCTCCGGCTCGCCGAGGTAGCTCGACGGCGAGTCCGCCAGCATTTGCAGCGGGCTCTCGAACACCACGTACATCGCGAGCTGCTGGCAGCGCGTGCCGAGGCTCATCGGCTGCTCGAAGATCGCGGCGAAGCTCCTCTTCGAGGCGTTGCGCATTGCCCCGGGCGTGTAGTCGAAAGGCCCCACGAACATGCGCGTGAAGGGCAGCGTCACGTTGTGCTCGGGGTGGGACTTGTCGCTCCACTTGAACTGCTCGAGGCCGAGGACGCCCTCGGTGGTGAGGAGGTTCGGCCAGGTGCGGGTCAGCTGGGCGGGCCGGATCGCACCGTGGAAGTCGACGAGCAGCTTGCGGCGGGCCGCCTCCTGGGAGACGCGGTGGTAGAAGGCCATCATCTTCTGGTCGTCGCGCTGCATGAAGTCGACCTTGAGGCCCTTGACGCCCCACTTCTCGAACTGCTCCATGGCGGGGAGGAACTGGTCGTCGAGCGTCTTCGACACCACCCAGGTGATGATCCCGACGTTGCGCTGCTTCCCGTAGGCGACAAGACGCTCGATGTCCATCTCGGGCACGACCGACAGCAGGTCGCCGAGCTTGTACCAGCCCTCGTCGAGGATCACGTACTCGAGGCCGTGGCGCGAGGCGAAGTCGATGAAGTACTCGTAGGTCTTCGTGTTGATCCCGGCCTTGAAGTCGACGCCGTGGAGGTTGTTGGCGTTCCACCAGTCCCAGGCCACCTTGCCCGGCTTGATCCACGACGTGTCCGCGACCCGGGAGGGCGAGGCGAGCAGGTAGACGATCGCGTTCGTCATCAGGTCCGCGTCGCGCTCGGCGATGCCCAGCACGCGCCACGGGTACGTGCGCGAGCCTTTCGTCACCGCGATGTAGTCGGCCGCTCGCGTGACCTTGAAGTCGCGGTCGCGCTCCAGCTTCTCTTCGAGCGGGTACGGCGGGAAAGTGGCCAGGAGCGCCGTGGCGCCCGTGCCTCGCAGCCAGAGGCCCGGGTAGTCCTCGATGTCGGCGTCGGCGATCGCGATCTTCACGCCGTCGGCGTCCACCACCGCCGGCGTGCTCGCGAGCGTCGCGGGCGTGAGCTCCTTCAACGGGCGACGCAGGTAGTGCCGCTCGTTGTGGGAGAAGAAGCTCTCCTCCTCGTGGAGATACACGCTCCAATCGCCCGCGAAGCGGAAGCTCGCTTCCTCCGCCTCCACCCGGACCTCCGCCTTGCCGAGCGTGGTCTCGAAGCGGTAGGCGACACCTTCGTCGAAGGCGCGGAAGGCCACCGCGTAGCCGCCCGCGAGCTCGAGCCGGAGCTCGTTGTAGCGCTCGCGCAAGGTCGCCGCCTTCTGGCGCACCGGCGGCTCGACGACGCGGTCCACCCGGTCGTTCCGCGTGGCGCGCACCCGGGGCACGAGCCCCAGCGTCGTCCCGTCGACCCGCAGCGAGAGGGTCGAGTCCAGCAGCAGCGGGCGGCCGGACAGCAGCACGTCGAAGCTCAGCCGCTCGGCCGCGCGCACGCGGACCTCGATCCGCCCGTTCGGCGAGACGAGGCGAGGGATGGGCGCGGATCGGGCGGGCACCGCGAGAAGCAGGCTGGCGGCGGCCGCCACGGCGCACGAGCCGCGCAGAGCCGACGTCGAGGGCGACGACATGGTCGTTCGGGCCTCCGTCAGTAGACGCGGAGCACGATCTCCAGTGGAACGCGGGCGCCCAGGGGCGCATCGGCGCGGCGTGCGGGCTCGAAGCGCCAGAACGCAAGGGCATCTTGGATCGCGGTGTCATGGGGGCGGTCGACGGAGACCTTGAGCTGGGGCTTGTAGAGCCGGCCGTCGGAGCCGACGACCGCCTCGAAGCCGACGAGCCGCTCGTGGCGGGCGCGGCCGGAAGCGTCACGGTAGGTCGCGTCGACCGACAGCAGCCGGCGCGGCCAGGCGACGACGGCGCGGGCCAGCCGGCGCTCGTCCTCGCTCGCGTCGGGCAACTGGCTCGCCACCTCGGGCGGCACGGCGCCCGCCGGGCGATCGAAGGCGGTGCCCTTGGCCTTCAAGTAGGCCTCGGGCGTGAGCAGCACCTCGTCGATGCGCGCGGTCACCTCGGCGGTCACCGGACCCGCGGGCAGGCCCGTGAGCGCGAGCTGCATGCCGGGCTCCAGGCGCTTGCAGCTCACACGGCGCGCGCCGACTCGCGGGAGGCCCACGGTCTCGAGCGCGAAGCGGGCCGTCGCGTTCGCGTAGGCGACGCTGCGAACCCGCACGGCGACGTCGCAGGTGCCGGCGAGCGCTTGCCCGGCCTTGAGCGTGAGGGCTTTCTCGTCGCCTTTGTGGGGCAGAACGCGGAGGGCACCCTCATAGGGGCGGAGCAGTTCGGGCAAGGGCGCCGGTGCCGTGGGCGGGGCCTTCGGGGCGCTCTTGCACGCCGGCGCCAGGAGGGCGAGGAGCAGCAGGCAGTAGCTCGAGCGTTTCATGGCGCCATTGTACGACCCGACCCGCCCAGGTTTCCCAGGAAGTCGTGGACGCTCGCGGCGGCGAGCGCGTTTCCGGCGTCGTTCCAGTGGAAGCGGCCCTCGTAGTAGAGCCGCTCCTCGCGTCGTGTCGAGTCGTGGTGTGGGGCCGCGTCCCGGAACGCGGGTCCGAGCGCCAGCAGCGGGATCCCCGCCTCCCGACACAGGCTGCCGAGCCGCTCCTCGGGATGGTCACGCGAGAGCGGCAGCTTCTCCCGGGCCGCGCGTCCCTCGAGCTCGGTCCACAGGTCGTCGTACACCTGGGCGGGCGCAGCCGCGGCGACGACGACGAGCCCCGCCCCGCGCGCCACGGTCTCGCGCTGGAACTCGCGCAGCAGCGCGCCGGTGATCGCCCATGCGTGAGCCGCCGCTTCCGGCTCGGGCCGCGCGAAGACGAGCTCGACCGGCTGCACCGCTCCACGCCTCGCACGCAGGCTCCCCC
>DATEUE010000013.1:0-14035 GCA_035283305.1 Vicinamibacteria bacterium
GGCGTCGTGCCGCGGATCTACATGCAGGACCTGATCGGGGCCGAGGGCTGCGCGCGCGTCAAGATCCCGCCCGTGCTCGGGCACCGCCTGCTGAAGGCGGTCCTGCTCGGCCTCGTCCGCCTCTCGCACCGGGCGATCGACCACGTGCCCGGCCGCGTGGACGAGAGCGTGAGCCGGCTGCTGTTCCAGGGCATCATCAACCGCAGCTGGCACGGCGAGGTCACGTTCCTGATCCCGGACACGCTCGCCGACGTCCGCCGGCTGGCCTGAGCCCCGGGCCCCGTCCCACGCGCCAAGCGAGAATGATATGTTCGGACGTATCGAGTGGATGGGGAGGGTTGTATGGCTCTGCGCATAAACAGTGAGGCCCCGAACTTCACGGCGGAAACGACCCAGGGCCGGGTCGACTTTCATCAGTGGATCGGCGACGGCTGGGCGATCCTGTTCTCGCACCCGAAGGACTTCACGCCGGTCTGCACCACCGAGCTTGGCTACATGGCGTCGCTCAAGGGCGAGTTCGACAAGCGCAACACCAAGGTGATCGGCCTGAGCGTCGACCCCGTGGACGACCACGTGCGCTGGTCGAAGGACATCGAGGAGACGCAGGGCCACAAGGTCAGCTACCCGATGATCGGCGACCCCGAGCTCAAGGTCGCCAAGGCCTACGACATGCTGCCGGAGGGGGCGGGCGACACCTCGCAGGGCCGCACCGCGGCCGACAACGCCACGGTCCGCTCGGTGTTCGTGATCGGGCCGGACAAGAAGGTGAAGGCCATGCTCACGTACCCGATGAGCACCGGCCGGAACTTCGACGAGGTGCTGCGGCTGCTCGACTCCTGCCAGCTCACGGCGAAGCACAAGGTGGCGACGCCCGTGAACTGGAAGCAGGGCGAGGACGTGATCATCGTCCCCGCGGTCTCGGACGCCGAGGCGAAGCAGAAGTACCCCGCGGGCTGGAAGTCGCCGAAGCCCTACCTGCGGATCGTGCCGCAGCCGAAGTGATCGCTCGCGGCTGATCCGAAACGCTCGCGACTGACCGCCGTCCGGATTCCGAAAAGCGGACAACCGTCTTCGCGTCGCGTAAGCCAGCACCGGCGGCAATCCACAACGCGTTGATGCGTCAGCGGGTTGCCGCCGCCCCGCGCTCGGAACGCGTCTTGCACCCCGCACGAATGGGGGGGACGCGATGCGACACTGGTCAGGGGCGCTTCGAGCCGGCGGAGGGGCGTTGCTGCTGGCGCTCGTAGCCGGAGCACTTCAGGCGGAGACCCGTCCCCGCGTCCCGACGTTCGAGACAGCCGTCGAGGTGGTGAGCCTCAACCTGGTCGTCACCGACACGGGTGGCCGCCAGGTCGCGGGCTTGAGCCCCGACGACATCACGCTCTTCGAAGACGGCGTCCCGCAGCCGATCAGCCTGTTCGCGCAGGAGGAGTGGCCGATCCGGCTTCAGGTCATGCTCGACGCTTCGGGCTCGATGGGCGGGGTGCTGCCCGTCGCCAAGCGTGCGGCGCAACGCCTGCTGCGAACGCTCCGGCCGGGGGACGAGGCCGAGGTCGCCCAGTTCAGCCGCAGCCTGCGCGTGCTGCAGGAGTCGACGGGAGACATGGCGGCGCTCGAGCGGGCGGTCGACGAGGTCTCGCCGCTGGGCGACACCGCTCTCTACAACGCGCTCTACGTCACGCTCAAGGACCAGGCCAGGAACCGCAACGCGGACGAGATGCAGCGGCGTGCGATCGTGGTGCTCTCCGACGGCGAGGACACGGCTTCGATGGTGGACGACGAGCAGCTCATCGACCTCGCGCGCCGCGCCGGCGTGGTGATCTACGCCATCGGGCTGCTGACGCCCCCGGCACCGGGGCATCCCGCGCCCACGCTGCCGACCTACGTGCTGACGGCGCTCGCCCGGGAGACCGGCGGCCGCGCCTACTTCCCGCGCTCGCTCGCCGAGCTGGACGGGGCCTACGACCGCATCGCCTCCGAGCTGCGCACGCTCTACGGCGTCGGCTACGTGCCCTTGAACCCGAGCTCCGACGGCCGCTGGCGACGGATCGCGATCCGCACACGCCAGGGCAGCCTGCAGGTGCGCCACCGCTCCGGCTACTACGCGCCTGGCGGGAGCCGTAGCGCGTTCCGAATCCTGCCCGCGAGCTCCCGCTAGGGTCAGAACAGCGAGAGCTGCTTCCGCGAGCCTGTGGCGTCGTCGAAGTCCTGGCCGAGCAGCGCCAGCACCGGCTCGGCGACTGCGCGCAGCTGGCGCTCCACGTAGTGCTCGTAGTCGATCGGGTGGCGCCGGTCGTCTGCGGGCTCGGGGCCGTCGCTGGTGACGACGTAGGCCACGCGCCCACGCGTCTTGCCCGGGATCTTGCGCGCCGCCGCCACGTGCGGGGGCGTCGTGGCGGTGTAGGCCTCCGGTGACTTGCGCAACGACTTTCGGTAGACGAGAAGCCCATCGTGCCGACCCGCGCGCAGGTCCGCGACCACCTCGCGCAGGTACTCGAGCACGGGCCGGTCGCTGAAGAGGCGCGCGTACAGCTCGCGCTGGACCACCTTCGCGAGCTCGGTCCAGTCGCCGCGGACCGCCTCCATGCCCGTGAAGACGACGCGCCCGCCGCCGGGGCCCTCGACGAGGCCGGCGTAGCGCTTGCGTGCACCCGCGGTGCCGTGGCGCACGGCCGGCAGGCACAGCCGCAGGTAGAGCCGGTCGAACACGAGCTCGAGCCGGCTCGTCACGCGCCAGCGCTCTTCGATGTGTCGCGCGAGGTCGCGGTTGAGCTCGGTGGCGAGCGTCTCGCCGGCAGCGCGTGCGGCGGCGGCGTCGCCGGCGCCCGTCAGGACGAACAAGCTGTCCGTGTCGCCGTAGAGCACGCGTCGGCCGGCCGCCTCGATCCGCGTTCGACACCAGAGCAACATCTCGCGTCCGAAAGAGGTGATGGCGTTCGCGAGGCGCACGTCGTGAAAGCGGCAAGCTGGCGTCCCGAGGACGCCGTAGAACGAGTTCATCAGGATCTTGATGGCGTGGCTCTTGACGCTGTCGCCCGCGCGGCGCGCCTCTTCGCGCCAGGGCATGAGCTCGTCGAGGATCTCGCCCAGGATGCCCTTTCCCCGCCCGAACGCGGCGCCGTTCGGGGCCACGATCGGGTCCCTGCCCACCTGGCCCGCCTCGGGCCGGACCAAGTTGAGCGGGTCGATCTCGAAGGTGCGGATCAAGCTCGGGTAGAGGCTCTTGAAGTCGAGCACCACAACGTTCTCGTAAAGGCCAGGGAGGGGCTCGAGCACGTGCCCTCCGCCCTGGGGCTCGACGACGTCGCTTTCCGCGCGGACGCTCGGCGCCACGACGCGCCGCCGTCCGAGGGCCGACAGGTACAGGAAATCGAAAGCGGCGATCGAGGACGCGACGCGATCGACCGGCAGGCCGGTGAGGCGACTTCGCTCGACCGCCAGCTCGACGAGCCGCAGACGCTCGAGGATCTCGAGGGCGAGGCGGGCGTCGGTGCGGTTGTACTCGACGAGGCGCTCCCGGTCCTCCTCGAAGAGGCGCAGGATCTCCTCCGCGCGGCCGCGGCCGGCGAGCGTCTTGCCCTTGCCGAGGACCGTGCGGGCGACCGCGTCGAGGCCGTAGTCGTCCATCCGCACGAAAGCACCGCGTAGCAGGTGGATCCCGTCGAGCACCACGCGGCCCGGGATGCTCGCCTGACGCGCGCCGCGCGCCCCGCCCATTGGGCGCAGCCTGAGGGCTTCTGGCCCGCGGCCGAGCACGAGCGGGACGCGCTCGGCGCTCGCGATCCGGTCGAGCACGGCCAGGTCGAAATCCACGACATTCCAGCCGGTCAGCACGTCGGGGTCCAGCTCGCGCACGCGGGCGCAGAAAGCCGCGACGAGCTCGCCTTGCGTCGCGAAGGGCCGCGCACCGCCCGGACACGCCTGGCCCTCCGGGGTCAGCAGGAGGACTTCCGATGCTCCGCAGCCGTAGAGGCCGATCGCGAGCAGTCGGCGGGCCGCGGGATCGGTCTCGATGTCGAACGAGAGAACGCGCAGCCGCGGCGACCAGTCGGCGGGGAGGAGCTCCGGGTCCTCGAAGACGACGCCCTGTCCCGCTGTCTCGCGGCCCTCGCCGTGGATCTCCAGCGACCCGCGGATGCCGCGGTCGATCAGGTAGCGCATCGCGAAGCGCACGTCGGCCTCGTAGGTCGGGATGCCCGCTCGAGTGAGGCGGTCTCGCAGCGGGGGGGTGTCCGCGGGCTCCGCGACCTCGACGCGCACGACGGGCCGCCCCACGAGCGTGACCTGGTCGGTCGGAGACTGCCTCACCGCCCCCTTCGCCCGTGACCGCTCCGCGTCTTGCGCCTCGACGTAGAAGCGCGGCACCAGCCGGCGCTCGCGCACGAGGAATGCCCGCCCGTCCTCGAGCCGCCCGTGGAGGTGCAGCACCGGGATGCCCGACTCAACCCGGTAGGTCGGGTGCAGGATGAAACCGCGCAAGCAAGGCATTGTCGGCCTTGCCGTCCGGCAGCGGACGGCATGGCCAGTCTAGCGCGCTAGAATCGCTCACTCGCAATGGCTCTGCTGGCGGGCACCCGTCTCGGCCCATACGAAGTCATCGCGCCGATCGGCGCCGGTGGCATGGGCGAGGTGTACCGCGCGCTCGACACGCGCCTGGGGCGGCAAGTGGCGGTCAAGGTGCTGCCCGAGGGCCTGGCGCTCGAGCCTGTGCGGCTGAAGCGCTTCGAACAAGAGGCGCGGGCGGCCTCCGCGCTCAACCACCCGAACATCCTGACGCTCTTCGACGTCGGGTCGCCGGAAGGGACGCCATACCTGGTGACGGAGCTCCTCGACGGACGTACCCTGCGCGCGGTGATCGGCGGCAAGCGACTCCCGGTGGCGCGGGTACAGGACTACGCCCTGCAGGCGGCGCGCGGCCTGGCCGCGGCCCACGAGCAGGGGATCGTGCATCGCGACCTCAAGCCCGACAACCTGTTCGTCACCACGGACGGCCGCCTGAAGATCCTGGACTTCGGGCTGGCGCGCCTCACCCGGCCCCTGGAGGGCGCAGGGACTGCGGGCGCGTCCGTCACGGAGATGACTCTCACGCAGGAGGGTGCCGTGATGGGCACGGTCGCCTACCTGGCGCCGGAGGAGCTCTCGGGCCAGCCCGCCGACGCCGGCTCGGACGTCTTTGCCTTTGGCGCGGTGCTCTACGAGATGCTGGCCGGCCGGCCGGCATTTCAGCGGGCCACCGTGGCCGAGACGTTGAGCGCGATTCTGCGGGACGAGCCGTCGCCCCTCTCGGAGCGGCGGTCCGACCTGCCGCCCGCGCTTCTCCGCCTGCTCGACCGCTGCCTGGCGAAGCGTCGGGAGGACCGCTTTGCCTCGGGTCGCGAGGTGGCGTTCGGTCTCGAGGTCGTGGGAGCCACGAGTAGCGCCGTGGCCGTGCCGGAGATGACGGGCGGTGGACGCGCGAGGACTCCACGACACTGGGCCGAGCGCATCGGTCTCGTCGCCCTCGGGGCCGTCCTGGCGAGCATCGCCGTCGTGGCGCTGTGGCCGCGCGCGGAGCCTTCGGCGCGCGCCCCGTTCGTCTCGTCGTTGACCTTCCCGGTGGAGAGCGGCTCGCTCTTGTCGTGGAGGGGCTCGCCGCAGCTGGTCGTGTCTCCCGACGCATCGCGCATCGCCTATGTGGGCATGGGCCGCGACCGACGATCCGCGATCTTCATCCGCGATCTCGGCTCGACGTCGGTGCGCGAGCTGCCGGGCACGGCGAACGCCCGCGGTCCCTTCTGGTCACCGGATGGTCGCTTCGTCGGCTTCCTCGCCGAGGACAAGCTCCGCAAGGCCCCGGTGGACGGTGGCGCGGTCCAGGTTCTCGCTGATGCCTCGGACCAGGAAGCCGGCATGGCCGGCGCCGCCTGGAGTCGCGACGGAGTGATTCTCTTCTCGACCGGCGCGTCGCTCGCCCGCATTTCGGCGGAAGGGGGCCAGCCGGAGGTCGTCGTCCAGCGCGGGCCCGGGGAGCTCTTCCTGCGATTCCCGAGCTTCCTCCCCGACGGGCGGCGGTTCCTCTATCTCGTACGGCAGGCGGACGGGCCGAGCCGGATCTACGTGGGGTCGCTCGACGCTGGGGCGCCGCCCACCCTCGTGCACGAGGGCCAGTCACGCGCCGTCCTGGCACGGACGGGCCACCTGCTGTTCGTCCGGGACGGGGTGCTCCTGGCGCAGCGGTTCGACGATCGGGCGCTCCGGCTGGTGGGAGAGCCGCGACCCATCGCCACGCGGGTGGCCAACAACCCCGCGACCGGGCACGCGGGCTTCTCTGTCGCCGAGCGCGGTCCGCTGGTCTACCTGGAGGCGGGGCAGATGCGTACCGAGCTCATCTCCAAGGACCGCCAGGGGCGGACCACGGAACGGCTCACCGACGTGGGTCGCTACCTCGGACCCGCGCTCGACCCCGAGGGCCGGCGGGTGGCCGTGGAGATCGAAGACGAGGACAGCAGCCAACACACCATCTGGGTCCTCGACGCGTCCCGCGGCGGGCGCTCTCGTCTGACCCGCCCACCCCACGACGGACACCATCCCGTGTGGTCGCCGGATGGAAAGCAGGTGGCGTTCTCGTCCGCGCGCGCGGGGAAGTGGCTCGCGTATCGGCAGCGAACGGACGGGCTGGGGGAGGACACGCTCCTGTTCGACGGGGCGGAGCTGCTCTACCTGTATCCCCGCGCGTGGACGCCCGACGGGCGAGGCATCGTGGCGGCGGCCCAGGAGCTGGACGGCCGGCGTCGCTTGTGGTGGCTGCCGGTGAACGCCGGGGGCCGGGCTCGTCCTCTCGTCGATGGCAGCCACGCGACGTTTTCACCGGATGGCCGGTGGCTGGCCGTGGAAGCCCGGCAGTTGGGGCACTCCCAGATCTACGTGATGCCGTACCCGGCGCTCGACAGCCGCTTCATGGTCTCCGTGGACGGAGGGACCTGGCCACGCTGGCCTGCCGGCGGGCGGGAGCTCTTCTACCTGTCCGAAGACGTGAGGCTGATGAGCGTTTCCGTGGCGGGAGACAGCGCACTTGAAGCGTCGCGGCCGGCCGAGGTCTTCCCGCTTCCATCCCTTCCGCTCCTGGGCGAGATCAGCCCCGACTCCCCGCCACCTTACGCCGTCGCAGCCGGTGGGCAACGCTTCGTGATCTGCCTTCCCCCGGAGCATTCTGCGTCGCGGCTGGCCACAGTCATTGTCGATTGGGAGGGGCTCGTCCGCTGAGCCGTCGAGAGGGCTCAGGCGCGAGGCTAGCTGAGCTCGGCGAGTAGCGCGCGGGCGGCCACCAGGTCGCCGGTGGCGTGGCCTTCGGCGAAGCGCGCCAGCACCGGAGCGAGCGCCGCGCGGCCTGCCTCCCCGCGGCCCTCATCCTTGCGCAGGCGCGCGAGGCTCGCGGCCGCGCGCAGCTCGAGCGAGAGCGCCTTCTGGCTCGCCGCGATCTCGCCCGCGCGCGCGAACGCCGCCGCGGCCTCGCTCTGCGCCGCCCCGCGCTCCGCTCCCGTGCCGGCCGCGGCCAGCGCCAGCTCGCCCGAGAGGCGCAGCAGCTCGGCCTGCCACCAGACCTCCTTCGTCTCGGCCACGATCGCTAGCGCCTCGTCCACGGCCGCGCGGGCTTCGGCGAAGCGGCGCCGCCGCGCGTGTCCAAGCGCGAGCAGCCAGAGCATGAACTGGACATTCAGCAGCGAGCCGGACCCCCGGTACATGGCGAGGCTCGCCGCGACACGCCCGAAGTCCTCGTCGCTCGCCGGCGCGGCCTCGGCCTCTGTCGGCCGCGGGGCGCGCCAGGCGGCCACGAGCGAGGCTTCCTGGTCGAGCGCCCAGCCCAGCAGGCACGCGCCGAGCGGTCCGAAGAAGAGGCCGTGCTCCTCCGACAGCTTCAGGATCTCGCGCGCGCTCTCCGCGGTGCGAGCCGCCTCGCCCCGGTGCATGTGGGCCCAGGTGACGTAGTAGAGCGCGAAGGCGAGGCTCAAGGGGTGGCCGAGCGCCCTCGCCTTCTCGGCCGTGCGCCGGGCCCTCTCGAGCGCCGCGTCGGGGCGGCCGAGCAGCCAGAGCGGCATCACCGAGAACGCCGGAGTGGTGATGCCCAGCTCCATTCCGGCGTGATAGCTCGGGGCGCGGCCGGGATCCGCCTCGTCCACGGCCGTTCCGCGCTCGAGGTGGTGGAGCGCGGCCTCGGTCTCCCCGATGTCCGCGAGCGTGCAGCCGAGCGCGTAGTGCCCGTCGAGGACGGAGAGCGTATCCCCTCGCTCGTGCCCCGCGTCGTGGAGTGCCTGCGCGCGCTCGTGCGCGACCGTGAGGCGGCCGCACACCAGGTGAAACGCCCACAGCCCGTGGTGGACGTAGAAGTTGTCCGCCACGCGGCCGGCTCGGTCGCACAGCTCTTGCGCGCGCAGGTACGCCTGCTCGGTCTCGGCCGAGGTGTATCCGCCGACGCTCGGGAGCAGCGCGCACAGGCCCATCTGCAGGCCCAGCTCGTGGCTGTCCCGCTCGCCACCCTCGGGCAGTGTCAACAGCAGGTCGAGCGCCCGTCGCAGGTTGGCGACGGCCTCGCGGCTCGCGAAGCGCTCACCCGCGCGGCCCGCCGCGCGCGACCACCAGTCGATCGCGGCCGGGGCGTGGCCGGCCTCGGTGAGGTGATGCGCGACGAGGTGCGGCTGTGCGGCCGCGGTTTCCGGGAACTGCTCCTGGAGCGCGCGCGCCACCTTCTCGTGGTACAGCTGGCGCGTGGTCTTGAGTAACGACGCGTAGGCGGCCTCCTGCACCAGCGCGTGCTTGAACAGGTAGGCCGAGGCCGGGGCGGGCCCGCGTGGCTGCAGCAGGCCCGAGTCGACCAGGCGCTCGAGCTCGTTGCGCAGCGCGTCGGCCGAGAGCGGCGAGACGGCTTCGAGCCAGGGTAGCGGGAACTCGCGTCCCAGCACGGCGGCGAGCTGGGCCGTGCCCTTCACCGGGCCCAGCCGGTCGAGCCGCGCGGCAAGCGACTCCTGCAGCGTCGTCGGCACGAAGCTGGCGAGCGCCTCCGCCGAGGGCCGCCTTCCGTCGCCGTCCGCCCCTGCGGCGTCGCAGATCGCCCGCGTCAGCTCCTCGGCGAAGAGCGGGACGCCGTCGGTTCGGCTCAGCACCTGCTCCACGATCGCTGCGGGCAGTCCGCCGCGCCCGGCCACGCGCTCGACCAGACGCTCCGTCTGCAGGCGCGTCAGGCGGCGCAGGGCGAGACGCGTGACATGCTCTTCTCCCGCCCACGCCGGGCTCGTGCCCGGGCGCGCAGTCGCGACCACGAGCACGGGAGCACCGGCCGCCTGGCGCACGAGCGCGTCCAGCACCTCGTCGCTCGAGGGGTCGAGCCAGTGCAGGTCCTCGACCACGAGCAGCACGGGCCGGCGCGCGGAGGCGGCCAGCACGAGCTGCATCACTGCCTCGAGCGTCTTCTGCTTGCGCTTCTGCGGCGTGAGCTCGAGCGGTGAGCGCGCCTCGTCCGGTGGCAGCGACAGCGCGTCGGTGAGCAGCGCCACGGTCTCGGGCGTGGCTCCGACGGGCTCGAGCGCGCGGGCCAGCCGGTCGCGCTTCTGGTCCGGGGTGTGCGACTCCTCGAGCCGAGCGAGCCGGGACAGCATCTCGATCACGGGGTGCAGCGCGTGGCCCGTGTGGTAGGGCGAGGAGCGGCACTCGAGCAGGAAGTGGGGCTCGTCCCGCAGGCGCTCGCCGAGCTCGAAGAGCAGGCGCGACTTGCCGATGCCGGGCTCGCCCGTGACGAGCACGGCCTGGCCGTGGCCTTCCCGGGCGAGCTCGAAGCGCGCCCGCACGAGCGCCAGGTCCTCCTCGCGGCCCACGAACGGCGTGAGCGCCGTGCGCGAGATGCCGCTCGACGCCGCGGCGCTCTCGCGCAGCACCCGCGCCAGCGTGACCGGCCGGCTCAGCCCCGGCAGCGACAACTCGCCTGCGTCCTCGAGGTCGAAGAGCCGCTCGACCAGCGGACGGGTGTCGGAGCTCACGACCACGCAGCCCGGCTGGGCGCGCTCGACGAGGCGCGCTGCGATCGCCGGGGCGTTGCCCACGAGCCCGGCGCCCGACGCTCGCGCGTCGCCGGCGACCATGAGGCCGGTGTGGACGGCGGCGCGGGGCAGGAGCGGCGCGCTGGCCGGGCCGCGCGGCGAGTCGGGCCGCGACAGCTCGGCCACGATCGCCATGGCTGCGCGCACCGCGCGCTGCGCGTCGTCCTCGTGCGCCAACGGGTAGCCGAAGTAGGCGACGAGGCGGCCCTCGTCGGCCTTGGCCAGGTGCCCCTCGAGCCGGCGCACGACGGCGGCCCCGGTGTCGTGGCAGCGGGCGAGCACCTCGCGGAGCTCCTCGGGGTCCGTGTCCTCGGAGAGCGACAGGATGTCGGCCACGTCGCAGGCCAGCACGCTCACGAAGCGTCGCTCGCCCGAGGGGGCCGTCGAGGAAGCGGCCGGAACCGGCGTGGGCGCTCCGCGCTCGGTCGAGGAGCCGGACCGCACGAGCGTGTCGGCGCTCGAGGCACCGAGGCGCCCGTCGCGCACGGCGCGCAGCTCGGCCAGCAGGGCGGTCATCGTCGGCTGGCGCGCGGCGGGGGAGCGGTTGAGCGCGCGCAGGACGACGGCCTCGAGGTCGGGCGGAACGCTGGTGAAACGGCTGGGCGGCGTGAGGTCGGCGTGCAGCACGGCGTCGAGCACCTGCTCGCGGTGCTCCCCCGAGAACGGCAGGCGCCCGGTGAGCATCTCGTAGAGCACGACACCCAGCGACCAGACGTCCGTGCGAGGGTCGAGGCGTGCGCCGCGCGCCTGCTCGGGCGACATGTAGGCCGGCGTCCCGAGGGTGGTTCCGGCGTCCGTGAGCCGCACGTCCTCGACCTTGGCCAAGCCGAAGTCGAGCACCTTCACGCGCTCGTCGGGTGTCACCATCAGGTTGGCGGGCTTCACGTCGCGGTGCACGATGCCGTTCTCATGAGCCCGCGCGAGGCCCTCGGCGGTCTGCAACGCCAGCTCGATCGCCTGGCCGACCGGGATCGTGCCGCGGCGGGCGAGCCGCGCAGCAATCGTCTCGCCCTCGTAGAAGGCCATCACGATGTAGAGCTCGCCGTCCGTCGTCTCCTCGATCGCGTGGATCGTCGCGATCGAGGGATGATCGAGCGCGGAGGCGGCGCGCGCCTCGGCGATGAAGCGCTGCTTGGCGCGCGCGCTCGCCACCAGGTGCGAGGACAGGAACTTGAGCGCGACTGCGCGGCCCAGCTTGAGGTCGCGGGCCCGGTAGACGACGCCCATGCCGCCGCCGCCGAGGCGCGCTTCGACCTCGTAGTGGCCGATCGTCTGTCCGATCATCGGAGGGACGGAAGGGTACGCCAGCGCGAGCCAGCCGGCAACGGGCGGGCGGCTAGTCCGACAGCATCCGCGCGGCGAGCTCCTTGGCGATCTTCGCCGCGACGGCCGCCGTGATGCCAGAGGCGTCGCGCAATGGGTTGAGCTCCACGACGTCCGCTCCCACGACCCGGCCGCGCAGCCGCTGGACGACGCCGATCACGTCGCGGGTCGAGAGCCCGCCCGGCTCCGGGTGCGACACGCCGGGCGTGAAGGCCGGGTCCAGGCCGTCGAGGTCGACCGAGACGTAGATCGGGCCCTCGGCCTTCACGACCAGGTCGGGCCGGAAGTCCTTCATCTCCACGAGCTCGACGCCGAAGCGCTCGACCTGGGCGCGCTGCGGCGCGTTGAGCGTCCGGATCCCGATCTGGACCAGCCGGCTCACGAGCTTCTCCTCCATGATCCGAGCGAACGGGCAGGCGTGCGACAGCCGGTCACCCTCGAACTCGTCGTAGAGGTCGGGATGCGCGTCGAAGTGCACGAGCGTGAGGCCGGGATGGCGCTTCGCTTGCGCGCGCACGACCGGGTAGCTGATCGCGTGGTCGCCACCGAGCGTGAGAACGCGCGCGCCGGTCGCGACGATCGCCGCGATGCCGCGCTCGATCGCGGTCAGCCCTCCGTCTCCCGGCGGGATCTCGAGGTCGCCCGCGTCCACGAAGCGCGCGTCGCTGCCGAGATCGAGGCCTGACTCGGTGGAGAGATTCGAAGAAGGGGAGCGCATCGCCGCCCGGATCAGGGGCGGGGCGCCCGCGGCGCCCCGCAGGAATGACGAGTGCTCGTCCCAGGGCACGCCGACGAGAGCGACTTCGGCCATCGCCCGCAGGGTAGCCGATGTGCCGGTCGCATAGAATCACGTCGTGAGCGCGTCGGGCGGTGACCCGGAGGCCGAAGGCGTTCCACCTCCGGCGCCAGTGCCGCGGCGCGGCCGCTCCCGGCTGCGGCAGGCGCTTCGCGCGAGCGTCGTGCTCGGCGTCGTTCTCGTCCTCACGGCCTTGCTGGGGCTGGCGCTGCTGCACACGCCGCCTGGTCGCGTCGCGGTGCGCGCCTTCGTCGAGGGTTGGGGCTCGCGCACGCTCGGCGGCACCCTTCGGCTCGGCCAGCTCGAGCTCGCGCTCTGGAAGGGCCACGCCGCGGCAACGGCCGTGAGCCTGGTGCGTCCGGGGGTTCGGGTCGAGGCGCAGCGGATCGAGCTGGATTGGTCGCCCGCGTCGGGCCCGGAGCTGTCCGTGCTGCGCCCGAGCGTCGTCGTGACCGAGAGCGGCGAGCCGGAGGCCGCGCCGCCCAGGGCGAGCGGCCTCGAGGCGCAGCCCTGGCGCGTGCTCGAGCGCCTCGCGCGGGCCGAGCTCGTCGAAGGCCGGCTCGAGCTGCGCGACGCGACGGGCGCGCCCTGGCTGGTGCTGGGGCGCCTCGACCTCGAGATGGCGGGCGCCAGCCGGCGCAGCACGCTCCGCATCGGCGACGCCGGGCTGGGCTGGCCGGGAGGCAGCCTGCGCGTGAGCGGGGCGCGCGCCGAAGCCGCGCTCGCGCTCGACGACGGCGCGCTCGTTGTGGAGCAGGCGCGGGTCACAGCCGGCGCCGCCTCGCTCGAGCTCGGCGGCCGCCTGGAGCGGATCCTGCCGATCACGGCCACGGCCTCCGCCCGCGCGGCCTTCGACGACGCGCTCGTCGAGGCGCTCGCTCCCGGGAGCGGCCTGCGAGGTCTCATCGAGGTTCAGGCCGCCGTCGAGGTCGAGGACGACCGGCTCAAAGGCAGGCTCGACGCCGAGTCAAAGGCGCTGACGGTCGCGGGCGTCGGGCCGTGGAGCGCCGCCGCCAACGGCCGCCTTGAAGGCCCCCGTCTCGTGATCGAACGAGCGACGGCCCACGGCTTCGGCGGACGGCTCGAGGCGCAGGGCCCACTGACGCTCGTCGGCTCGACCGAGACCGACGTGCGTGTGAGCGCCCATGGCCTGGATGCCGCGGCGCTCGCGCGGGCGGTGTCGGACGCGGAGCTGCCGCTATCGGCCCGGGCGAGCGGTGCGCTGCGCTGGACGACGCGGGGCTGGGACGTCGAAGCCTCGCGGGGCGAGGGCCAGATCACGCTGCAGGCCGGCGCCGGGCCCGGTCTCCAGCCGACCGGAGCGGCCAGGCTGCGGACGCGCGGCCGCACGCTGACGCTGGCCGATGCACGGATCGACGCTCGCGGCGCCCGCCTCGGCGCCGATGCCACGATCGCTCCTTCGGGGCAGGTGTCGGGCCGCTGGACCGCCGAGTTGCCGCTCGAGGCGCTGCCCGCGCTGCTCGGGGATCTCGGCCAGCCCACGTGGACGCCGCAGGTCGACGGACGGCTGCTGGCCGAGGGCGACCTCACGGGGCCGCTGTCCGACCCGCGCGCCTCGGCGCGCGTGCGCGCGAAGGACCTCGCCGCGCGCGGCCGGGCGCTCGGGCTCGACGCCGAGGTGCGATACGAGCCGGGCCGCCTCTCGGTGGCGCCGCTCGTGCTGCGCTCGGGATCGGGGCAGGCGACGCTCGTCGGCGGGATCCCGCTCACGGCGGCCGGCGAGTGGGACCTCGCCGGCGAGATCGACACCCTGGAGCTCGAGCCGGCCTTGGCGCTCTTCGGGCTCGAAGGCCGCGGCCCGGCCGCCGGCACGATGCGCGTGACCGGG
>DATEUE010000014.1:0-6918 GCA_035283305.1 Vicinamibacteria bacterium
CGCCTCGGTGTCCTCGTCGACACGAACGCGGCTGCGCGCCACGCGCTCCGCTTCCGGTACCGGGTGGGGACGCGCGGGCAGACGGACGAGTCGCTGCGCCTGGTCGTGGACGGCCAGGCGTTCGACTTCCCCGATCGCAATCTCGTGAACTCCGACCGCTGGGAGGAGAGCCCGCCGCTTCCTTTCGACCTCGCCGCCGGCAGCCACTGGATCGAGCTCGTCTCGATCGGCGAGGACAGCGTCCACCTCGAGGAGCTGTCGCTCGTTCGCGACTGCCTGGACACGACGCCCCCGAGGATCCGCGCGATCGTCGAGCCGCCGGCGAACGACCTCGGCTGGCACCACGAGAGCGTCAGCGTCGCCTTCGCGTGCGACGACGCCGAGTCCGGCATCGCCCTCTGTCCGGCCCCGGTGCTGGTGGCCGTCGAGGGTGCCGCTCAGCCGGTCTCCGGCACCGCCCGGGACAACGCGGGCAACACGGCCACGGCCGCCGTGACGGTCAGCCTCGACCGCACCCCGCCCGACCTGGTGATCGACGAGCCCGTCGACGGAGCGCGCGCTCTGTCCTCGAAGGTGCACGTGGCGGGGCGCGTGTCGGACGCTCTCTCCGGCGTTCTCGACGTGACCTGCAACAACGTCGCGGCGGCGTCCACCCCCGACGGCTTCACCTGCGAGGTGACGCTGCCACCGGGCAGCTCGACGATCGAGGTGCAGGCCCGCGACCGGGCGGGCAACGCGGCCGCGGCGAGCGTGTCGGTGACGCTCGGCCCCACGGTGTGGCCGAACGACGTGAGCTCGGCCAACTCGGACCCCTGGCTCGCCGAGCACCACGCCGAGATCCGGGAGCTGCATCCGCGCGTGCTGGCCCTGAACTTCGTGAACCGCCGCAGCATGGACGAGATGCGGGGGCAGCTCGAAGGCGTGGCGGCCGCGATCGCCGAGGGCAGCCGCTACCACGGCTACGCCGACCCCAACGCGCCGCCCTTCGTCAGCTACGAGCTCGCCTACCTGGCGGACCTGCGCGACGCCGTCCCTCCCCTCGGCTGGCCGTACAACAACAGCAGCGCCTACCCGCGGGAGAACCCGGTCGAGGGCGCCTGGGGCTTCGACTACGAGCGGCTCTTCACCCCCGAGTACGCCGCGCGCTTCGGGATCACCGATCCCGCGGCGCCCGGGCAGCCGCTGGGCCTGTGCGAGGCGATCGACCGGGGGCTGGTGCACGAGGTGTGGATCTACGGGGACGCGGACGTCCCGGACGTGAGCGGGGCGGAGATCCTCTCGCTCAAGCCCTTCTACGACGAGAACCGCGCGCGGCGGAACGTCCCCATGAACCGCTGCGCGGGCAACGGCTGCTTCGACGACGAGGACGTGATCCCCTGCTCCCGCACCGTGCGGATCGCGTTCTTCAACAACACGCGCGGACCCGGCTGCTTCCTGGAGAGCCTCTCCCACGGGTTCGAGTCGATGGGGGCGTGGAACCGCGACCTCATCCCCAGCCTCAGCCGGTACTTCATTCCATTCTCCAGCCACGATCTCGACCAGCGCTACGGCGTGCCCGTCCAGAGCTGGTACGGCTGTCCCTACAACCAGGACTGCCTGAGCTACCCCGGGGCGAGCGCGGTGAGCTACGACCTCGGAGCGGGTCAGACCGGCCTCGTCGACCCCTACGATCCGGTGTGCGGCAACGCGCACTGGCCGCCCAACGGCCGGCGGCACTACGACCTCGACTCGCCCTTCGCGGTGCGCACGAGCTGCCGGAGCTTCCGCGACGGCACCGGCGCGAGCGAGCCCTTCACGACCGCCGACTTCGCGCCCTATCTCACCGTCGCCCCGGACTGCATGGGGCCGTGGATCGTGTGGTGGTGGCAGAACTTCCCGGGCCTGGACAACCTGGCGCGGGACGATCAGGGCCAGCCGATGCTCAACTGGTGGCCCTTCCTCTTCTACTGACGACGATGGCCATCGTCGAAAATGGTGACGGCCGTCGGGATGTGACCGCTGTCACGCAGAGGGCAGGGGCAGGGCAGCCGAGAATGGGAGATCCCGCGCCGACCACGCGAGAGGTGCTCGCGGAGGACCTGACGCCGAAGCCGGCATACCACGCCCTGCGGGCGGTGGTACGCGCGGCGTCGGCCGATCTCCGCCCGGCCTTTAGCCGCTCGCCGAGGCGGCGGTAACGGTCCTCGTCTTTGCGAGCCTCCGCCGTTCGACCTCCCGCTCCAGCTCGACGAGCGTCCCCTCCCACTCGGCCCGCGAGTGGTCGCCGCGCCAGTACATGAACATGGTCCCGAGGCGGTGCGCCTCGCGAACCTGGGCGAGCACCTCGTCGGGGGGCCGCGGGCTGTACTCGTTGACGAGGATCGGCTTGCTTCCGGCGGGCTGGGCCTGGCCGCTGTGGCGCGTGATGTAGTCGAGCCTTCCCTCGAGGTCGGGGTCGCCGGTGTTCGTGGCCACCAGGCGGTCGGGGAAGCCGCGCCGGCGAAGCTCGTCCTTCACGATGTCGTAGACGCCCACCTCCCACTCGACCGAGAAGCCCTTGAAGCCCTCGTTGCCGACCTGGAACAGCACGTTGTCGAACCCGCCCAGCTCGGCGACGGCCTTCCTGACCCACGCCTCGTGGATCGGCCGGGGGGCGCGATCGAATATGGCGAGGCCGCCGGCCTCGACACCCTGGATGTTGTTCCGGGCCGACCAGGGATCGTGCTCGGGCAGGTCGGACTCGCCGTGCTGGCGCACCCAGCGGTCGACGAGGTCGAACTCCACGTAGATGCCGAGCAGGAGCGCCCGCCCGGCGATGGCCCGACACCGCTCCCAGAACGGGGCATGGAAACGCTCGAGATCGACGCGGCCGTCGCTCGCCGTGACGTAGCCGACGTAGATCGCGTCCTCCTCGCCGGCCTCGGTGAAGGGGCCGAGCCGGCAGTGCGTGTAGTTCTGCCTGCGCCGGGCGAGGAGGTCGAGCACGTCGGGGTTCACGAGCGGCCAGCCGTTCTGCTTGGCCTCCTCGCAACAGACGATGGCCCCCAGGAGCTCGATCCGCGTGCCAAGCGGATTGACGAACTGGTTGCCTTCCACGTGCAGCGCCAGCTCTCCCGGCGTGGGCTGGGACGGGAAGCGCTCGGCGTACTCGGGGCTGCGCAGCAGCCCCTCACGGACCTGATCGAGGGTCAGCCCTTCGTTCAGGACGCGGTTGTGGTGATCGAGTCCGCCCGGATCGGGCAGTCGCCGGAGAATGTCGAGGTAGGCGTCGCGGACGACGTGGCGGAAGTCGGGCATGGCGTTCAGCCTCGCCGCTTGCCGGCTGCCTTCTTGCCGGCACGACGTCCCCGCGCGGCTCGCCCGCGGGTCGTGGAGGGGAAGCGCTCCGCATACTCCGGGCTCCGCAACAGGACCTCGTGGAGCTGCGCCTCCGTGAGCCCCGAGTTCATGGCCGCGTCGAAGCTCGTGAGGCCGCCGGGATCCGGGTTACGCAGCAGGATGCGGTTGTAAGCCAGGGTGATGACGTGGCGGAAATCCGGCATCGTCCCCCCTTTCGCTTTCTTGGGTGCCCCCATCTGATGGTAGCGCCGGCCGCCGCCGCTGTGTTCGTGAGCTGGCTCACTCGGGGCGACGCCGGAGCGAGTCACAGGCGGGCCATCCGCTCCCAGAGCGCCGCGGCAGCAGTGCGTGCTCGAGCCAGGACCTGCGCCTCGTCCACCGTCGTGATGCGCCGGTCGCGCAGGACGAAGCGCCCGGCCACCATCGTCGAGCGGACGTGGCTGCGGTCGAGGCCGAAGAGCAGGTGGCCGGCCAGGCTTTCCGCGGTGAGGGGCGTGGGCGGCCGGTAGTCGAGGACGACGAGGTCGGCCGGGGCGCCGGCATCCAGCTTTCCGAGCGGAAGGCCGAAGTACGTTTCGGCCAGCCGGTGGCCCCCGACCAGCATCTCGAACGCGGCTGCGAGCGCGTCCTCACGCCCGGTGTCGCGCATCCTGAGGAATGCGGCACGTGCCTCGGCCAGCACGTCCTCGTCGAGACCATCCGTGCCCAGCGCCGCCCGGCGAAAGGCGATCGTCCGCGCGTGCCCCACGGAGTTGTTCATGTTCGAGCGCGGGCAGTGGACGAGCCACGCTCCGCTCGCCTGCGCATCGTTGAGCTCCGGCTCGGACAGGTGGACCCCGTGCACCAGCAGCGTCCGGTCGGCGAGCAGGCGGTGGCGCGTCAAGCGCTCGACGAGGCCGCATGCGTGGCGCACGCGGCAGTGCTCGATGTCGGCGCGGTCCTCGGCCACGTGGACGTGGAGGCTCGAGTTGGCGTCTTGGATCGCGGCCGTGAGGCGCTCGAGGCTCTCGTCCGAGAGCGTGAAGCTGGCGTGGGCCCCGAGCATGCCGAGGGTGAGCTCGGTCGGCCCGCTCGCCAGGAAGCTCCGGTTCTCGGCGATCCCGGCGTCACGTCCATCGAGGCCGTTGCGGTCGGTCGTTTCGTAGCACAGCACCGAGCGCAGCCCCACTTCTTCCACCGCTCGTCGCAACGTGGCGAGCGATCCCCGGATGAACGACGGGGAGGCGTGGTGGTCGAAGAGCAGCGTCGTCCCCGAGCGCGCGGCCTCGATCGCGCCGACCAGGCCGGAGACGTACACCGATTCCTCGTCGAGCGCGCGATCCAGCCGCCACCACACCCGCTCCAGGATCTCGACGAAGCTGCGCGGCGGCTCCGCCGGCCCCGGCATCCCGCGCGCGAGGGCGCTGTAGAGGTGCGTGTGAGCGTTGACGAGGCCGGGGAGGACCACGGCGCCTTCGAGCTCGACCACCTCCTCGCCCACAAAGGGAGCCAGAGTGGCCGCGCGCTCGACCACGCGAGCGCCCTCGATTCGCAGACAGGCCCGCACCACGCTCGGCGGGTCGAGGGTCGCGACGGTGGCGTCCTTGAGCAGCATCCCAGGTCTCAGCCGAGCGGGCGCTCCCGCAGGTGATCGTCGAGCGCCGCGTCGTCGGGGGGGAGGCTCACCGGCTCGCCTGCCGCGCGTAGCGCGGAGCGGACATCCTTCAACCCGCTGCCCGTGAGCATCGCGAGCGCCGATGCACGCCGGCTCACGATCCCGTCGGCCACGGCCTGTCGAAGGCCGGCGAGGCCCGCGACCGCGGCCGGCTCGCCGAAGAGGCCCGCGCGTCGTCCAGTCTCGCGCTGCGCATCGAGGATCGCTTCGTCCGGCACGGCGACGAACGCCCCGCGCGACTCGCGCACGCGGGCGAGCGCCTTGCGCCAGTTGCGCGGGTGGCCGACGCAGATGCTGTCGGCCAGGGTCTCGGCCGGGCCGGGCACGAGATCCCGGCCCGTCGCGAAGGCGTTGACCAGGGGCCGCGCGCCATTCGCCTGCACGCCGAGCAGTCGTGGCACGCGCGGGATGAAGCCGAGGGCCTTCATCTCGGCGAGCCCCTTGCCGATGCCCGCGATCGTGCAGCCGTCGCCGACCGACACCGCTACCCAGTCCGGCACCGCGTCGCCGCATTGCTCCGCGATCTCGAGCCCGGCCGTCTTCTTCCCCTCGACGAGCGAGGGGTTCACGGCGGCGTTGCGGTTGTACCAGCCGTGGCGGTCGCACGCCCGCTGGCACATCTCCCACGTCGCGTCGTAGCTGCCGCGCACGCGGACGACGCGCGCGCCGAAGATCAGGAGCTGCGCGAGCTTGGGCTCGGGCGCGAACTCGGGGACGAAGATGACGCACGGCAGGCCGACGCTCGCCGCGGCGCCGGCCAGCGACGTCGCCGCGTTGCCGGTCGAAGCGCAGGCCACGACCGTCGCACGGCGGGAGAGGGCGCGGGTCACGCCCACGACGCTCGCGCGGTCCTTGAAGGACGCCGTCGGGTTGCGGCCCTCGTCCTTGACGAGCAGCCTCCGCACTCCCGCCCACTCCGCGAGGCGGGGCGCGTCGAGGATCGGCGTCCAGCCGGGCTCGAGGGCGGGACGGCGCGCGCCCTTTGGCACCGGCAGCAGCTCCTCGTAGCGCCAGACGTTCTGCGGCCGCGAGCGGAGCGCCCGCGGAGTGAGCGTGCAGCGGGCGCGCGCGAGGTCGAACTCGATCTCGAGCACACCCTCGGGCCCGCACGCGGCGCACGGCCCGTCGAGGCCGCGCGCGTAGCGCTCGCCGCACTTCACGCAGCGCAGGCCGCTCACGCAGCCGGGGAAGCTCACGCGCGGCGCTCCCGGATCCGGCGGTCGATCTCGTGCGCGCGCTCCTGCTCCGCCACCCACCAGGCCGGGTCCTCCTGGGCCCGCAGCTCCGCCACGCTCTTGCCCTGCTGCTCCACCCATGTGAAGTACTTCTGGTTGTGCCAGCGCCGGTGCACCTCGGGCGTGCCCTCGAGCAGCCAGCCGGTGCGTCGCGAGCGGAAGATCTCGATCCGGCGCCTGGCCTTCTCGCCGTCCATCTTTCCCTGCTCGGCGTCGAGACGCTGCAGGACCGAGGGGTAGCGGTCGAAGGCGTCGGTCGCCATCGTCACGACGGCCTGGCGCGGCCCGAGGCCGTAGTGAATGGCCGCGCGGATCGCGGCGAGGACGTTGCAGACCCCGCTGATGCCGAAGAAGTCGACCCAGCTCCTCGCGAGCGCCGGCTCGACCCCGCCCGCCTCGAGCGATGCGCCACCCTGCTGCAGCAGCTGCAGGCCCTCCAGGCACTCGAGGTCGTCGACACACACCAGCAGGTCGGTGGCCCACACGTTGTGGATCCAGGTCACGTGCTTGTCGCCGATGCCCTCGATGCGGTGGGCGCCGAATCCCACGTCGTGGAGCGTCGGGCACTGCATCGGCTCGACGGCGAGATGGGAAGGATGGACGCGGACGAGGCCCGACGGCGGGTCGAGATCTTCCGCTCACGGCGCACGGGTTGGCTGCTGGAGGGCACCCGCGAGGCGCGCCGGCGCTGGCACAACCAGAAGTACTTCA
>DATEUE010000015.1:0-6567 GCA_035283305.1 Vicinamibacteria bacterium
GGGCCGCGCACGATGATGAAGTGGCGCCCCGGCTCGTCCGCTCCGCGCAGCCTGAGCACTTCCCGGCCCAGCGAGACCAGCCGCAGCAGCTGGTCCGGCGGGGACTGGTGCCAGCGCGTCATGCTCAGGATCCCGTCCGGGGAGAGGCGCTCGAAGTAGTCCTCGAACGCCTCGACCGTGTAGAGGTTGTTCTCGCTGAGCGCGAAGGCCCCGGCCGCTGTCGCCGCCCAGGTGTCCACCATCGTGGCCACGATCAGGTCGTGCTGCTCGCGCGAGCGGCGCAGGAAGCTGCGGCCGTCGTCGACCACCAGGCGTACGCCCGGCTGCTGGTAGAGCCGTCCCGAGAAGCTCAGGAAGGGCTCCGAGCTCATCACGTCCCGCGCCACGAGCGGATTCAGCTCCACGGCGGTCACGTCCTTGGCGCCGTGGAGACGCGCGATGATGACGTCTACCCCGCCGCCGGGACCGATGATGAGCACCTTCTCGCGGCCCCCGAGGTGATAGGCGAGGCCCTCGACGCGGTCTCGGAGCTCCGGCTGGCGCTCGAGGTTGCTGCCGTCGCGGTAGATCACGGTCGCGGCGTCGGAGTCGATGAAGATCAGCTGACGGTCGGGATCCTCCGGCTGCACCACCGTCACGCGCGAGAAGGAGTTCCAGCGCGAGAACAGGATCCCCTGCTCCGAAAGGCCCTTGGACTCGCTGAGCGCGAGCGTCCCGGTCGCCCGGTTGAGGGGCACGAGCGCCAGAGCGACGGCGGCGAGCGGCAGGAGCCAGCGCTTCCCGCTCAGCAGCAGCCCGCCCAGCAGCGCGACCACGGCCACGGCCAGCACGGTGTCGATCGCGCCGAGCAGGCCGAGCGTGGGCACCAGCAGCAGGCAGCCGCCGGCGGCGCCGGCCAGGTCATAGAGATAGAGACGGCTGATCTCCCTGGCCCAGACGGTGATGGCGAGCGTGATGACGCAACCCGAGAAGAAGAACGGCAGCGCCGCCGCCCCGTAGATCCACGCCAGCGACCCGAGCGTCTTGGGGCCCGGCGCGGCGGGGTTGAGCGGATGCGACAGGATCACGACGAGCGCGACGACCGTGGACACTGCGAAGAGAGCGCTGAACGCGGCGAGCAGACGCGGCGTGCGCGCCTCGTCGAGACTCGGCCGTGCCACGTAGAGCGCGACCCCGCTCGCCCCGGAGCCGAAGAGCGCGAGCGAGATCGCCAGGAAGGCGAAGTGGTAGAACATCGTGGCCGAGAACAGCCGCGTCAGCGTGAGCTCCAGCACCAGCGTGGCGAGGCTCACCAGGGCTATGCCCAGGAATCGGACGGGGACTTTCGCGCTCAAGGGAACGGAGATTCTACTCCGTGCGGGCCGATTCCCCGGCGGGCTGGCGCGTCATCGTCCAGTGCGTCTTCCACCGAAGCGGACGGCGAGCTCGATACCCGTCCCAACCGGTGCCGACGGACCAGTAGGGCCGCGCGCCGTCGCCTTCCGCGGCGAGGTAGCGCCGCCACGCGATCGTGGCGGAGATCGTGAGGATGGGGTCTCCGTCGGCCCGCCGAGCAGGAAGCGCAGGCCCACCCCGCCACCCAACCCGCGCTCGGTATCGGGGACATAGGCGGTCGCGACCGGCAGGCAGGCGACGAGCGCCAGCGATATGCGTCTCATGGGCCCGCACTCTACGCGCGACGCGCGGGCCGCCGCCAGGCATACCCGCGCGTGATCTCATCCGCGGGCGATTGCAGGTGTCCGGAGGCGGCGCTAGCCTTGGCGCCACCGTGGGAGGCACTTCCAGGAGGACCAGCCTGTGGGCGGTGGGCGCTCTCGCCCTGCTGGCCGCCGCCTGGTTCTCGCCGCGCGTCGTTCCCTACAACATGGACGAGTTCGTCCACTACCACGCGCTCGGCTGCGCGACCGCCGCGGACGCCCAGGCGCTCCCGAGCATCCGCGACGGCTGCGGCTACTTCGACCTGCGGCTGCCGTTCACGACGACGCCGCTGCCGCTGCGCGCCTACTACTACATCGGCAGCATCCCGGCACTGCCCTTCTACCCCTTCTGGAGGCTCGTCGACGACCCCGTCGCGGCGAGGCTCGCGGGCGCCTGCTGGTTCCTCGTCTCTACGCTCCTCGCGGGACGGCTGCTGGGCGTGGGAGCGTCCTCGATCTTGACGGCGAGCCTCGTGTTCCCCGTCTGGCTCGGGACGTTCCTGGTCGACGAGGGCCCGGTGGCATTGTCCGTGGTGCTCCTGCTTTCGGCGTTCCTCGCCGAGCGGCGCGCGCTGCAGGCGCCCGCGAGCGGCGCCTCGGCCGTGTGGGCCGCCGCAGCGGGCCTCGCCCTCTTTCTCGGGCTCTGGACGAAGCTCGTCTTCGCCTGGTGGCTTCCGACCGTCGCGATCTTCGTTTTGGAGGAGGCCCGCCGCCAGGGCCAGTCGCTTGCCGCGGCGGCGCGAAGCCGTCTCCCGGCACTCGTGGCCGGGGCCGCGTTCCTGGCCGTGCCCACTACACTCCTGCTCGCGAGCGTCGACCGGGACGGCCAGCCCTACGCGGCCGCGCTGCGGCAGGGAGGCCTCTCGACCGAGCCGGAGGACGTAGAGGCCGTGGCGCTGCGGCTCGTCCGGTACGTCGTGGACGGCTCGCTCGTCGCTCCGCGCAACCTGCTGCTCCCGGCCTCCCGACTCGACGTCCTGCCGCTGCTGCTGAGCGCCGTGCTGCTGGTCCTGGGCTGGCGCCGCGCCGCGAGCCGACGCGCGATGGCGACGTGGGCGATCCTGTCGGCGCTGACGTTCGCCTTCGTCGCGGCGAGCGGCCACAGCCGGTGGCCGCACCACTTCGCGTTCCCTCTGCTGCCGCTCGTCCTCGCTCTCGCCCTCGCGTGCGAGGGCCTCGCCCGGCGAGAGCGGCTCGCCACCTTTGCCCTGGTGGCCGTCTTCTGGGCGACGCTCGGCGCGCGGCTGCCGGAAGCGCGAACGCCCGCCGAGTCCTCGGTGGACAAGGACAGGCTGCTCGCCTTCGTCCGGGACCGGGGACTCGACCGCGAGAGCCTTCAGGTTCACGCGAGTTGGGGCACCTACTACATCGCCCAGCTCTTCGGCGACCCGGCCCGCATGGTCGTCTACGCCCGCAGAGTGGTCGACGATCCGGCCAGGCTCAGCCAGATGGCGGAGTTGGCCAGGGCAACGGGACGCCCGGTCCTGCTCCTGAGCTCGCGGCGATTCGAGCGGCTCCACACGCCCGCGGTCGAAGCCGCCTTCGGCCGCCCGCAGCACACGTGGCAGTTCGGCTCCTGGTGGGCGGTCGAGTACCACCCGCCGCCGCGGGATTGACCTCATACACGGCCCGGGAGCCTGGCAGTCTCCGGCCTACCTTTTCGTGGTGGCGGGGCGTACACTCGATGCAGTGAGACCCGCTGGGGCGTTGCTGCTCTCGGCGTTCCTGGCCGCACCGGCGGCGGCCGAAGTGACGGTGCGCGTCGTCCCGGCGACAGGCGCCACCCCCGCGCACGTGGAGCTCACGGCCCGGGCCGCGCCGCTCGCCGAGGTGCTCGATCGCCTGGGCCGCCAGATCGGGATGAAGGTGGTCTACGAGGGCGCTTCGCCGCGTCAGCTCGTGACCCTGAGCCTGCAGGGCCGCTCGCCGGCCGAGACCGTCCTCGGTCTGCTCGAGGGCCAGGGCCTCAATTTCGCGCTCGTGTCCGACGCGACGGGCGCACGCGTCGAGACCCTGCTGATGGCCGGCACCGCTCCCTCGACGGGATCCTCGGGATCCTCGACGCCCGCATCGACGGCCGGCCGCTCGACGCCCAGCTCGCCCTTCCGGCGTCCGCTGTCTCCGCCGCCGGGCTCGGGTCCGGACACGCTGGACGAGGACCCCGACGAGCTCGAGGAGGACGAGGAGTTCGACGAAGCGCCGGCGGAGGCCGGCCAGGCCGAGCCCGCCGCCACGAACCCGGTGCCGGTCCCGCAGGGTCCCGGGGGCCAGCCGAATCTTCCGGGCCAGTCGTTCCCGGTGTCGCCCTTCGCGCCGCAGGCCACACCCTACACGCCCCAGACCTTCCCACCGCTGCCACCGGGCGTCCCGGGCGGACCGACGGCACCCGCGACGCCCCAGGCACAGCCCGAGACGCCGACCCAGCCACCCCCCGACTAGGGGCGCGTGACGGTAGCCCCGGCCGGCCGCGTCCCGCCCGGCTGGGCGCTGCCCGGGCGCGGTCCCACGGGCGCCTGGCGTCCGACGACGCGCGGCTGGCCGGCCACGAACAGCCACTCGTTGTACTTCGTGCGGCCGTTGAAGATGCGAAGGCTCTTCTCGGTGCTGGTGCTCGCGACACCCTGGAAGCCGCCCATCGTCTGACCCGGCTGCGAGAAAGCGGACGGCCGCGTGGTGGTGGTCGTGGTGGTGGCCGTGGTGGCCGTCGTTCCCCCGGGCCGCCCCGCGGCGCCCGCGAGGCCGGGGACTCCCGGCAGCACGGCGTCGCCCGGACGCAGCAGGCGCCAGCGGCCGTGCTTCGTCATCGGGTCCTTGTAGGCGCGGCGCAGGAAGCGCTGCTCGACCAGCACCTCCATCGACGGCGGCAGCGCGTTGCCGTGGCGGCGTTGGTAGCGGGCGATCGCGTCCGCGATCTGCCCGCCGCGGGAGATGAGCTCCTCCTCGGCGTCGTTCTTCATCACATAGCGCCACGACGGCATCGCCGCGCCCAGCAGGATCATCATCACCGCGATCGCGGCGAGCAGCGCCACGAGCGAGTAGCCGGCCTCGCCGCGACGGCCGCTCATGGCGCCTTGGCCTGCTTGGCGCGGTAGCGCTCCAGCACCCGGCGCACGTAGGCGCGGGTCTCGCGATACGGCGGCACGCCGCCGTGGCGCGCGACGGCGCCCTGGCCTGCGTTGTAGGCGGCGAGCGCGCGCGTCAGGTTCCCGCCGTAGAGCCGGACCAGCGACTCGAGGTGCCGCACGCCCGCGTCCACGTTCTGCCCCGGATCGAGGGCATCCTCGACACCGAGCGACGCAGCCGTGCGCGGCATCAGCTGCATCAGGCCCTGGGCGCCCTTGGGCGACACGGCCTGGGGCCTGAAGCCCGACTCGACCGAGACCACTGCCAGCACCAGCGCGGGGTCGAGCCCATGGCGGCGCGCCGCCTGCTCGACGAGGCCCCTGAGGTCGGAGCCGGCGGGAGCGCCCTCCACCTCGTCCAGCACCTCGTCCGGCACGAATCCCCGCACCGCGGACGGCGGCAGGTGCACCTCGCCGCCGCCCTGGAGCGTCAGGACCAGCAGCGCCGCCTCCGTGCGGTGGCCGTCGAGCTTCAGCGTCTGCCCGCTCGCGAGCAGAGCGATCTCGGCGCGGGCCGGCGCGGCGGCGGCCGCGAGCGCCGCGAGCACGAGCCCGAGCTTCAGCCGCTGCGTCATGCTCGCCTCAGTCGATGAACAGCGTGACACTGCCGGTGATGCCGTTGGCCGTGGTCGCCGTCACCGTGACGTCCTTCTGCCCGAGGCCGATCGGGGCCTGCGTGCGCAGGGTGTCGCTCACCTGTCCGTTGGAGTTCGTGTAGAGCAGCGCCCCGCCGCTGTCGAGCGTCTCCTCGACGAGCGAGCCGTCGATCGAGAACGAGACCGGCACGTTCTGCACCGGGTTGCCGAACTCGTCGAAGACCGTCGCCACGATGCGCGCGTTGCGCTGCGTCGTCAGCCGCTGCGGGTCGGCGGCGACGTTGACGCGGCTCGGCAGCGCGCTGCCGATCGCGATCTCGACGGTCGGGTTGGTCGCCCCCGCCTGGCCCGAGATGGCGGTCACGGTGGCCCGGCCCGAGCGCGAGTCCGAGACGAAGTTGACGCGCGCGATCCCGCGCACCGTCTTGCCGGTCTGGTCGATCCGGCCGAGCGTCGTGAAGAAGAACACCTCCGTGCCGTCCGGCACGAACGTCCCGGCCGGCTCGGTGACGACGGCCGTCACGACCGAGATGCCGCCGTTGGCGATCACGAAGCCCGGGTTCGCCTGCAGGAAGATCGTCGAGCCGTTGGGCGCGGTGAGCGGCGCCTCCTCGCAGCTCGCGAGCGAGATGAACGCGAGCGCCACCGCCGCGAGCCTCAGCCTCGACATGAGTTGCCTCCGTGCGCCCCTCACGGCGCCACCACCAATCGCCCCGGCGCGGGCGGCGCCGGCCGCTCGCTGCCACCACTGTGAACGAGGCTCAGCGACTCGACGACCAGCGTACCCGAGCCGGGCGTGAGCCCGCGCAGGGTGAGCGCCGCGACGGCGCCCGACCCCGTCACTCCCGAGGCCCGCGAGAACTTCACGCGCGCCCGGCCCGGCTCGAGCGCGCGCTCGGCTCCGACCGGGACGCCGTCGAGGCTCAAGAGCGACCCGGCGGCTACGTCCGTCACTTCGGCGAGCGCCGCGTCCCAAACCACGGTCAGCTCGACGCCCGTGATGTCGCGCCCCCCCACCACCACGATCGCGACCGCCCCGGTCTGCCCCACCTGCAGCGCGACCTCGGGCGGGCTCAGGATCGCACCCGTCGGGCGGGTGTCGGGGGCGGCACCTGCGGCCGAGACGGCCGAGGCTTCCGCTGCGGCACCGGG
>DATEUE010000016.1:0-3994 GCA_035283305.1 Vicinamibacteria bacterium
ACGAAATAGGCCTCCTCGAACTGGAAGTCGAACGCCTCTTCGTTGCGCTTCTCCCCCTGTTCGAGGAGACCGCGATACATCCGGATCACCTCGAGCGACTTCTCCTTCAGGTTGTGGGCCTTTTCCGTGTTGAGCGCCAGGATCTGGAACGCCACCTCGGCGTCGGGCACCAGGATCGCGGGCACCCACTCGGCCTTGAGCTTCTCGAGCGCCGTGCGGCGGTGGTGCCCGTTCGGCGTCCAATAGACGCCCGGCTTCGGCGAGACCACCACGATCGGGTCCACGAAGCGGTCGATCTTCTTCACCACCTCGGTCAGGCGCTTGGTGTGGGTGGGCGAGAGGTCGCGCTGGTAAGGGGTGGGGGCGACCGAGGCGAGCGGCAGCAGGCAGAACGCCTGCCAGTGCCCGCCCACGGGCTCGCGGTACACGGCGAGCACCCGCCCGCCGTCCGCGTCGACCTGCGCCAGGAGCGCCGCGACGGCCTTGGGTGGCTCTTTGTCATCGGGGCGCTGGCCATAGGGCTTCATGCGCCCGAGGCTACTACAGCATGGCTGGCACGGTGGTCCTCGCCGACGGCTCGAAGTAGCGCGCAGCCGGGGGCATCGTGGTAGGCTCGGTGCAGGTACTCCATGAGCGTGCCCGCACAGGCACCGGGCTTCCGCAACTACGGGGAAGGCGCGCGCGCGACCGTCCACGAGCTCTACCGGCAGAACCACCGCCAGCAGACGCTCGAGTTCGTGCGCGCGAAGAAGCGCGAGTACCTCACGCTCGACCGCAAGCGCATGGGCGTCTGGGACGCGCTCGAGCTCGTCGAGACGCTCGTCGACGACAGCGACCCCGACATCGACCTCGGCCAGATCGAGCACGCGCTGCAGACCGCCGAGGCGATCCGCGCGGACGGGCACCCGCGCTGGTTCGTCGTGACCGGCCTGATCCATGACCTCGGCAAGCTGCTGTGCTCGTTCGGCGAGCCGCAGTGGGCGGTGGTGGGCGACACATTTCCGGTGGGGTGCGCTTTCTCGCCGAAGGTCGTGCTGCACCAGCTCTTCGCGGAGAACCCCGACACACAGGTGCCGGCCTACTCGACACGGCTCGGGATCTACGAGGAAGGATGCGGCCTCGACCGCGTCTTGATGTCGTGGGGGCACGACGAGTACCTCTACCACGTGGTGCAGGACCGGCTCCCGCCCGAGGCGCTCGCCATGATCCGCTACCACTCTTTCTACGCGGCGCACCGCGAGGGCGACTACGGCTACCTGATGAACGAGCGCGACCGGGAGCTGATGGCGTGGGTGCGCGCCTTCAACCCCTACGACCTCTACTCCAAGAGCCCGGTGCGGCCCGACCGCAAGCTGCTCGAGCCCTACTACCGGGAGCTGGTCTCGGAGTTCTTCCCCGAGCCGCTGCGCTTCTAGGAGCGGCGTGGTCGAGGAGGTCATCGTCGACTGCCCGAGCTGCGGCGAGCACATCGCACTCGACGTCGACACCACCGCCGGGGTGGAGCAGAGCTACTTCGAGGACTGCCCCGTGTGCTGCCGCCCGATGGAGGCCTTCATCCGCTGCGAGCCGGGCCGGGTCCTGTCGATCAGCGTGAGCGCCGACTGAGGAACCAGGGAATAGAATCGGTCACGACCATGAACACACGCTTTCTGCGATCCCTGACGCTCGTCGTCGTGCTTTCGAGCCTGGCCGCGGCCGGTGTCGAGGCGGCGGGCCCCAGTGCCTTCGAGTCCCTCGACCTCGATCGCGGTGCTATCGGCCTCGGGCTCGCGCTGCGGCGCGTGGGCACGACCGCGCGCGTGCTCTACGTGACCGCCCACCCCGACGACGAGCACAACGGGATCCTGGTGCGGCTGTCGCGGGGGCTCGGGCTGCGCACGGCGCTCTTGACCGTCACGCGCGGCGAGGGAGGGCAGAACGCGATCGGCCCGGAGCTGTTCGACGCGCTTGGTGTCCTGCGCACGGGCGAGCTCCTGTCGCTCCACCGCTACGACGCGGTCGAGCAGTACTTCGGCCGCGCCTTCGAGTTCGGCTACTCGTTCAGCGTCGAGGAGACGTTCGCGAAGTGGGGCCGGGAGGAAACACTCGGCGACGTCGTCCGCGTCGTGCGCGCCTTCCGCCCGGACGTGATCGTGACGCTGCCGCTTCAGGGAACGGGCGGCGGCCAGCACCACCAGGCGGTCGCCCAACTCACGCGCGACGCGTTCCGGGCCGCGGCCGACCCCGCTCGCTTCACGGAGCAGGGCCTTCGCGCCTGGCAGGCCCGCAAGATCTACGCGGGCGGCATCGGCGGATTCGGGGAGCTCGAAGACACGGCGCCGGTGCGCGTGCCGACGGGGGTCTACGACCCGCTGCTGGCCATGACCTGGCAACAGCTCGGCATGCGCTCGCGGGCCATGCACCGCTGCCAGGGCACGGGCCAGCTCGGCGCCGATCCGGGTCCCGCCGAGGGCCGTTTCAGGCTCGTCGACGCGGAGCCGCCGGTCACGGCTCCCGAGGCCGACATCCTGGACGGCGTCGACTCGACGCTGGCCGGCCTGCGGCGCTTCGCGCCCGGCAGCCCGACGCTCGGGCCCGCGCTCGTCGCGCTCGACGGGCAGCTGGCTGCGGCCCGCGCCGCGTTCGATCCCGCGTCGCCCGCCGCGGCCGTTCCGGCGCTCGCCTCGGCGCTCTCCGGCCTTCGCGCGGCCCGAGCCGACCTCGGTGCGGCCGTTTCCGACGCCCGCGCCCGCGCCGAGATCGACGGGCGGCTCCAGGACGAGGAGGCCGACGTGGAAGCCGCCCTGGCGCTGGCGCAGGGACTCGTCCTGGAGGCCCGCGCCGACGACGGCCTCGTCACGCCCGGCCAGTCGCTGGGTGTCGCGGTGGCGCTCTTCAACAACGCGACGCGGCCGCTCGACGTCGAGGCGCTCGAGCTCGAAACGCCCCCCGGCTGGAGCTTCGAGCGGCGCGACGCGGGCGAGCCCGGGACGCTTGCGGGCGGCGCGTCGCATCGCGCCCGCTTCGCGCTCACGGCGGCCCGCGACGCCCGGCCCGGACAGCCCTACTGGCGACGGCTGCCGGATCGGGACCGCCACGAGCTCGTCGTCGCGGCAGACGAGACGCTTCCCTGGAGCCCGCCGGTCGTGACCGCCCGCGCCCGGCTGCGCGTGGCCGGTGTGCCGACGACCCTGCGCGTGCCGGTCGTGTGGCGCTACGAGGGCCCCTTCGTCGGTGGTGAGAGGCGGCACGAGCTCACGGTTGTGCCGGAGCTTTCGGTGCGGCTCACCCCCGACGTCGCAGCGATTCCACTCGCGGGGCCGCGGAAGGTCCTCGAGGTCCGGGCCTCGGTCCGCAGCTTCTCGAAGAGCGCCGCACCGGCCGAGGTGCGCCTCGAGGCGCCTGCCGGGTTCACGGTCGAGCCGCCCAGCGTCCGCCTGGAGTTCGCGGTCGAGGGCGAGGAGGCGGTCGCACGCTTCCGGGTCACGCCGCCCTGCGCCCTCCACAAGAGCTCACTGGCGCTGCGCGCGGTGGCGACCCGCGACGGCCGCGAGCACCGCGACTCCGTCCAGGCAATCGACTACGACCACGTCGAGCGCCGCCAGCTGCTCCGGCCGGCCGAGACGCGCCTCGTCGTGCTCGACGTGCGTACGACGCCCGGCGTCTCGGTGGGCTACGTGATGGGATCGGGCGACGCGCTCGACGCCGCGATCCGCCAGCTGGGGGTGCCGCTGACGCTGCTCGCCGAGGACGATCTGCTGTTCGCCGACCTCGGGCGCTTCACGACGATCGTCGTGGGTATCCGCGCCTACGAGACCCGCGCGGACCTGCGCGCGGCGCAGGGCCGTCTGATGCGCTGGGTCGCGGCGGGCGGCCACCTCGTCGTGCAGTACGGCCGCGCCGCCATGAACCGGCTGGCGCCTTCGGCTCCCGCACCGCCCGAAGGTACACCGAGTCCCTACGTGCCCTATCCCGCCAGCGTCACGCCCGAGCGGATCAGCGACGAGACGACGCC
>DATEUE010000017.1:0-14557 GCA_035283305.1 Vicinamibacteria bacterium
GGGGTGCAGCGCAGCACCCCCTCTGTGGACGCGGTGCTACGATGCGCCGCGCATGAGCGTGCACCCGAGCGCCGTCGTCTCGCCGCTGGCCCGTCTCGGCCGCGACGTCGTGATCGGCCCGCTCGCCGTGGTCGAGGACGACACCACGGTCGGCGACGGCTGCGAGATCCGCGCCCACGCGGTGGTGAAGCGCTTCACGACGCTCGGGACGCACAACCGGGTCCACGAGGGGGCGGTGCTCGGGGGCGAGCCGCAGGACGTGTCCTTCGCCGAGCAGGAGACCCGGCTCGTGATCGGCGATCGCAACGTGGTCCGCGAGGGCGTCACGATCCACCGCTCGACCCGGCCCGGCGGCGCCACGCTCGTCGGTTCCGATTGCTTCCTGATGGCCTACGTGCACGTGGCCCACGACAACCGCATCGGCGACCGGGCGATCCTGGCCAACAACGTCATGCTGGCCGGCCACGTCGAGATCGGCGAGCGGGCGTTCCTGGGCGGCGGGTCGGGTGTCCACCAGTTCTGCCGCGTCGGGCGGCTGGCCATGGTCGGCGGCAACGCGAAGGTGGTGCAGGACTGCCTGCCGTTCGTGATCAGCGACGGCCACCCGGCGCGCGCACGCGGGCTGAACGTGGTCGGGCTGCGGCGTGCTGGTATCACGCCGCAGCAGCTGCGTACGCTGCACGAGGCCTACCGCCTGCTGCTGCGCTCCAGCCTACACCTCGAGCCCGCGCTCGAGCGGCTCGCCGCGCTCGCCGACCCCCTGGTCGACGAGTGGGTCGCGTTCGTGCGCTCCTCGAAGCGCGGCTTCGCGCACGGCCGTGGCGTCGCGGGCGACGCGCCCTGACGCCCTGAGCCGGCTGTTGCGGCCCGCGCGACGCGCACGCTAGACTGATTCCAGGGATCGCCTGAAGGCGGCGGCCCCGGTTTTCCCCAAGGAGCACTACATTGGCCAAGCGCATCTTCCTGTTCGTCGCCACCAACATCGCCATCATGGTGATGGTCTCGATCGTGCTGGCGGTCCTCGGCCAGCTCGGCGTGCTGGACCTGGCCGGGGGCCAGGGCGCGCTGCTCATCCTGTGCGCCGTGTGGGGCTTCGGCGCCGCGCTCGTGTCGCTGCTGATCTCACGCTGGGTGGCGAAGCGGATGATGGGCGTCCGCCTCGTCGACGGCCGCACCGGCAACGCCGACCTCGACTGGCTCTACAACAAGGTCGGGCAGCTCGCGCAGCAGGCCAACCTGCCCATGCCGGAAGTCGGCGTCTACGACTCGCCCGAGGTGAACGCCTTCGCCACCGGCCCCTCGAAGAGCCGCAGCCTGGTCGCCGTCTCGACCGGCCTGCTGAAGGGCATGAGCCGCCAGGAGGTCGAGGGCGTCCTCGCCCACGAGATCTCGCACGTCGCCAACGGCGACATGGTGACGATGACGCTGATCCAGGGCGTCGTAAACGCCTTCGTGCTGTACCTGTCGCACGTGGTGGCGGCGCTCGTGCGCAACCTGCTCGTGCGAGACGAGCGGGGCGGCTCGATCCTCGGCACGATGGCGAGCTACCTCGTCTTCATCGCGGCCCAGATCGCGTTCGGCCTGATCGGGTCGATGATCACGGCCTGGTTCTCGCGCCAGCGCGAGTTCCGCGCCGACGCGGGCGGGGCGGGGCTGGCGGGGCGAGGCGCGATGATCGGGGCGCTGCGGCGGCTCGAGTCGTTCCAGGGAAGGGTCGACAACGCGCGCAGCCCGGAGCTCGCCACGCTCAAGATCGCGGGCGGCTCGCGCTTCCTCGCGCTGCTGTCGACGCACCCGCCGCTCCAGGTCCGGATCGCGGCGCTCGAAAGCCGGGCCTAGGGCTCGGACACGAGCGCGGCGACGAGCGCGGCGCGCAGCGGCAGGTCCGCGACGAGGACGTGCTCGTCGCGGGCGTGCGCTCCGCCCCCGCGCGGTCCCAGGCCGTCGAGCGTCGGGATCCCCGCGGCCGCGACGAGGTTGCCGTCGGAGGCGCCGCCGACCCGGGCGGCCCCGAGCTCGAAGCCCAGCTCCTCGGCCAGCCGGCGTGCCAGGGCGTAGAGCTCGTCGCAGGCGGTGGTCGGCTCGAGCGGCGGCCGGTCGAAGCCGCCCTCAACGCTCACCGAGACGCCTTCGACCGTGGGCCGATAGCCAACGGTACCGGCGGTCACGCGCTCGGCCTCGGCACGGCTCCACGCCCGCGCGTCGACCACGAGCTCGGCCGCCTCGGGCACCACGTTCGACGCGCTGCCCGCGCGCGCCACCGTCGCGGTGAGTGTCGTGCCCTGCTCCGGCGCCGCGAGGCCCTCGAGAAACGCCACGAAGCGCGACAGCTCGGCGAGCGCCGAGGCCCCCTTCTCGGGCTCGAGGCCGGCGTGCGCGGCGCGGCCCCGGAAGCGGACGTGAAAAACACCGCAGCCCTTGCGCGCCACCTTGGCGGCGCCATCCAGGGAGGGCTCGAGCACCAGCACCCGGCGGTGCCGGCGCGCCACGCTCAGCGTCAGCTCGCGCGAGGCTTGCGAGCCCACCTCCTCGTCGGGCACCAGCAGCAGCGACACCGGGAGCGCACGCGACTCGCGCAGCATCGCGCCGAGCACGGCCATGCCCACGGCGATCCCGGCCTTCATGTCGAAGACCCCGGGCCCGCTCGCCCGGCCGGCGTCGAGGCGCCACGGCATCTCCGCGAGCGTCCCACCGGGCCAGACTGTGTCGAGGTGCCCGAGCAGCAGCGTGCCGCCCTCGCGATACGCCACGGATGCGAGAACGGCGTCGCCCCGCGGCGGGCAGGGTCGCAGCTCGGCGGGCACGCCCCGCTCGCGGAGGCGATCGTGGATCCAGGTGGCGACGAGCGACACGCGCTCGGCGTCATCGCTCGGGCTCTCCAGGCGCACGAGCGCTTCCAAGTCGGAGACGATGCGCGGCAGGTCCGATTCGTAGGCCGAGAGCCATCGGGCCGACATGCGCGACAATCTTAGCCGCTCCCGGAGGTGGCATGCCGCTTCACGACGCGTTCCGCCGCATCCCGCGCGGGCTCGCTCGCGCGCTCGTCGCGCTCGCGCTCGCGCTCTCGGCGGCGGCGGACGATGCGCGGCCCGGCATCTTCCGCATCACGCCCCTGCGTCCCGTGGCGGAGCTGCGCGCGGAGGCGCTCGCCCAGAGCCCGCCGCCCGAGCCGGGTCCGTTCCGCCCGGTCGAGCTCGTCGAGCTGACGGCCCTCGACCCCACGATAAGGCTCGACGTCCGCTACGCGACGGCCGACAACTTCCTCTCGACGCCCGTCTACCCGGAGGCACGCGCCTTCCTCCAGCGCCCGGCGGCCGAGGCGCTGGTTCGGGCACACCGGGCGCTGCGCGGGCAGGGCTTCGGCCTGCTGATCCACGACGCGTACCGGCCGTGGTGGGTCACGAAGCTCTTCTGGGACGCGACACCCGCCGAGAAGCGCGACTTCGTCGCCGACCCGGCCCGGGGCTCGCGCCACAACCGCGGCTGCGCCGTGGACCTGACGCTCGTCCGGCTGGGCGACGGCCGCCCCGCCGAGATGCCGAGCCTCTACGACGAGATGACCGGGCGCTCGTCGCCGACGTTTGCGGGCGGCACACCGGAGGCCCGGCGGCTGAGGGACCTGCTGCGGGCGGCGATGCAGCGCGAGGGCTTCACGGTCTTCGAGTCCGAGTGGTGGCACTTCGACTACTCGAGCTGGCGCGAGTACCCGATCTTGAACTTGTCCTTCGACCAGGTCGGCCGACCGTGATCGCCGGTCTGCTATCCTCTGGGCCGCCGCGCTTTGGCCGCTATCCAAGACGGAGGAATCCATGACGCGACACGCTGCGGCCCTGCGAGCCGGCCTCGCCGCCGCCCTGGCCCTGGGCTTCGCCGCCCCTCGAGCGCAAGCCGCGGACTCGGATGCCAAGGCGCGCTTCGACGCGCTCCTCGCCGAGGCCTGGGAGCTCGACAAGCGGGAGAGCCCGCTGCTCGCCACCGCGACGGGCGACCACCGGTGGAACGACCGGCTGGCGTCGATGGCCCCGGCCGACCTCGAGCGGCGCGCGGCGGCCTCCCGCTCGCAACTCGCCACGCTGCAGTCGATCGACCGCGCGGCGCTCCCACCACCGGACCGCGTCAGCTACGACATGTTCGAGCGCGAGCTGCGCCGCGACCTGGCACGCCATCAGTTCCGCGCCCTGCGCATCCCGATCACGAGCGACAGCGGATTCCACACGGGCATCTCGCGCCTCGCCCAGGAGATCCCGCTCGCGAGCGTGAAGGACTACGAGAACTACATCGCCCGACTGCGCGCGATCCCGCTCTACTTCGAGCAACACGTGGCGCTGATGCGCGAGGGCCTGCGCACGGGCTTCACGAGCCCGCGTATAGCGCTTGCGGGCTACGACGCGACGATGCGGCCCCACGTCGTGCCCGACCCGGAGCAGAGCGTCTTCTGGAAGCCGTTCGCGGCCTTCCCGCCCGGAGTGCCGGCCGGCGACGCTGAGCGGCTCCGCGCCGCGGGCCGCGAGGCCATTTTGCAAGCCGTGGTGCCCGCCTACCGGAGCCTCGCCGCGTTCTTCACCGGGGAGTACCAGCCCGGCGCGCGTACGACGATCGGCGCGTCCGAGCTGCCCGACGGCAAGGCGTACTACGCGTGGCTGGTGAAGGACTTCACGACCCTCGACATCACTCCGGAGGAGGTGCATCGCATCGGCCTCGCCGAGACCGAGCGCATCCGCCGCGAGATGGACGAGGTGGTGCGCAAGCTGAAGTTCGAGGGCACGTTCGCCGAGTTCCTCGAGTTCCTGCGCACGGACAAGCGCTTCTACGCGAAGACCCCGGAGGAGCTCCTGAAGCAGGCGGCATGGATCGCGAAACGGATGGACGGCAAGCTGCCCTCGCTCTTGGGCCGGCTGCCGCGCCAGCCCTACGGGGTCGAGCCCGTGCCCGACGACCTCGCGCCCAAGTACACCGGTGGCCGCTATGTGGGCGCCCCCCTCGACGGCACGCGCGCCGGAACCTACTGGGTGAACACCTACGCTCTCGAGACTCGTCCGCTCTACCAGCTCGAGTCGCTGACGCTGCACGAGGCGGTGCCTGGCCACCACCTGCAGGGCGCGCTCTCCAAAGAGCTCGAGGGGCTGCCGCCGTTCCGCCGCTACAGCTACGTCAACGCCTTCGGCGAGGGCTGGGGCCTCTACTCGGAGCGGCTCGGGATCGAGGCCGGCTTCTACCAGGACCCCTACAGCGACTTCGGCCGGCTCAGCTACGAGATGTGGCGCGCGTGCCGGCTGGTGGTCGACACCGGCATCCACGCGATGGGCTGGACGCGCCAGCGCGCCATCGACTACATGGCCGAGCGCACCGCGCTCTCGCGCCACGAGATCACGACCGAGGTCGACCGCTACATCTCCTGGCCGGGCCAGGCGCTCGCGTACAAGATGGGCGAGCTCAGGATCCGCGAGCTGCGCGCCCGCGCCGAGAAGCAGCTCGGCGCCCGCTTCGACGTGCGCGCGTTCCACGACGCGGTGCTCGCGAACGGCTCGGTGCCGCTCGACGTGCTCGAGCGCCAGATCGACGAGTTCATCGCGTCGCGGAAGTGAGGTCGCCGGCAAGGACGCCGCGCAGAGCCGTGGTAGCCTCGGAGCGATACGCCCAAGCCGAGCGTCGTGCGTGAACGAAGGGCGGGCGGGAGGCCTGTGATGCGATCATGCAGGGTCGTGGCTCTGGCGGCGGGACTCGTCGCCGCGCTCGTGGCGGTCTCGGCTCCTGCCCAGTCGCGGCGCACGGTGAAGCCGGTCCTGCACGGTCGCCACTGGGTGGCGATCACCGGCAAGCCGCTCGCGGCCACCGCGGGCGCCACGATCTTCGCCAAAGGCGGCAACGCCGCGGACGCGGCGGCGGCGATGCTGGCGGCCGCCTGCACGATGTGGGACACGCTCGGCTGGGGCGGCGAGACGCAGGCGCTCGTCTACGACCCGCGCGCGAAGAAGGTGATCGGCCTGAACGCCCTGGGCGTGGCCCCCACCGGCGCGACGCCCGAGTTCTTCAAGGGCCTGGGCGAGAGGTACCCGCCCGAGCGCGGCCCGCTCGCCGCCGTGACGCCCGGGACGCCCGGCGGGCTCATCATGCTCGTCGCCGAGTGGGGCCGCCTGAGCCTCGCGGACGTGCTCGCCCCGGCGATCCAGATGGCGGACGGGTACCCGATCGAGGCGCAGCTCGCGAACGGCCTCGAGCGCCAGAAGCAGGTGCTCTCCGGCTGGCCGTACTCGAAGGCGGTGTTCCTGCCCCACGTCGGGCGGGAGCGGGAGGCGCCGTCCGCCGGCGAGGTCTTCGTGCAGAAGGACCTGGCGGCGACGCTGCGCAAGCTGGTCGAGGCCGAGCAGCAGGCGCTCGCCGCCGGCAAGAGCCGGCGCGAGGCGCTGATGGCGGCGCACGACCGCTTCTACAAGGGCGACATCGCGGAGGAGCTCGTGCGCGGGACGCGCGAGCAGGGCGGCCTGATCACCAGGGAGGATCTCGCGCGCTGGCGCCCCAGGCTCGAGGAGCCGGTCAAGACCAGCTACAAGGGGATCGACGTCTACAAGCTCACGGTCTGGACCCAGGGCCCCGCGATGCTGCAGGCGCTCAACCTGCTCGAGGGCACGGACCTCAAGGCCATGGGCTACAACTCTCCCCGGTACATCCACACCGTGTACCAGGCGATCAGCATGGCCTTCGCCGATCGCGACTTCTACTACGGCGATCCCACGTTCCCGCCGGAGGAGCCGGTGGCGGGCCTGCTCTCCAAGGAGTACGCGCGCAAGCGCTTGGCCGGGCTGCGCGCGGAGCGCAACGATCCGGACGTGCGCCCGGGCGACCCCTATCCCTTCCAGGGTGGAACGAACCCCTTCGGCGCGCTGCTCGACGAGTGGCGAAGCGTGCCTGGGACCGGCACGGGCATGCCGGCGCACGACCGTCCGCCGGGCGGATCCGGCGAAGGCACTCCGAGCGACGTCGGCACGACCTCGGTCGTCGCAGCGGACGAGGAGGGCCTCGTGGTCTCGATGACGCCGAGCGGTGCCTGGAACCCGGCGGTGGTGGCCGGCCGTACCGGCATCGGGCTCAGCCAGCGCATGCAGGCCTTCGTGCTCGACGCCTCGGACAACCCCTACAACGTGGTCGCGCCGGGCAAGCAGCCGCGGGTCACCCTGACGCCGGCGCTGAGCCTCAAGGACGGGCTGCCCCACCTGGCGTTCGCGGTCCAGGGCGGCGACACCCAGGACCAGAACCTGCTGCAGTTCTTCCTGAACGTGGTCGAGTTCGGAATGAACGTGCAGCAAGCGACCGAGGCCGCCAACATCAACAGCCACCAGCTCCGCAACGTGTTCGCCCGCAACGCGTCCCGCCCCGGCCACGTCACGCTCGCCGCCTCGACCCCGGAAGCGGTGCGCAAGGAGCTCGAGTCGATGGGCTACACGCTCGAGTTTCAGCCGATCACCTCGGGCCCGATCAACGCCGTGTTCTTCGACCGTGCCCACGGCACGATGTGGGGTGGCTCGAGCCACCACGGCGAGGACTACGGGATCGCCTGGTAGCGAACGGAAGGGGAGCCGTGCCGCACCTGCGTCTCGCGTCGGGTCACGGGCCGGCAGAGTGGTTCGCGCTGCGCGGCGAGCGCGTGGTCGTGGGCCGCTCGCGCGACTGCGAGCTGATCCTGCCCGACGTGCTGCTGTCGCGCCGCCACGCCGAGCTGCTGCACTCGGACGCGGGCTGGCGGCTGCGCGACCTCGGCAGCCTCAACGGCACGCGCCTCAACGGCGTGCGCGTCGCGCGCGACACGCTGCTGCGCGACGGCGACGTGGTCGAGATCGCCGACTGGTCGCTCGCCTATCGCGACGCCGAGGTTCCTTCCGACCCGGCCATGGCCGGCAGCGACGCGCGGTTGCGCGACGTGACCGAGCTCGCCACCCGCTCCTACGTCGAGACCGACAAGATCGTGCGCCAGAGCCGTATCCTGAGCGTGCTGACGCGCGCCGCCGCCGCCGTGGTCTCGATGCCCACCGCGGCTGAGCTGCTCGACACGCTGCTCGGCCACGTGCTGGAGGCCGTCCCCGCGAGCCGCGGAATCGTGGCGCTGTTCGAGGGCGAGCCGGTCGCGGCCGTGGTCGCCGCGGCACGCGCGACCTCCGGCGAGGCACCCTGGTCGATCGACGCCGCGGTCGCCGAGCGGGCGCTGCGGGCGCCGGCCGCCTTCCTGGCGCCGCGCGTTGAGAGCGGCGACGGGAGCGTCCGCGCCGTGCTGTGCGCGCCTTTGTGGTTCGGCGGCGCAGGGCCGAGCCTGGAGCGCAGCGCCGGCTGCGTGGTGCTCGAGGGTCCCGCGGGCGCCGCGCCGTTCGACGAGGAGCACCTGAAGCTGGTCACGGCCGTCGCCAACCTCGCGGCGAGTCGGCTCGAGAGCCTGAAGCTGCGCGAGGCGAACGCGGACAAGCGCCGCCTCGAGGAGGACCTGCGCGGGGCCGCGCGCATCCAGCACAGCCTGCTGCCGGAAGCGACGCCGGTGGTGGCCGGTTTCGAGCTCGCCGGTAACAGCCGTCTCTGCAGCGCGGTCGGCGCCGACTACTACGACTTCGTCGCGAACGAGGGCGAGATGCTGCTGGCGTTGGGCGACGTCGCCGGCAAGGGCCTGGCGGCCGCGCTGCTGATGGCCTCGCTGCGCGCCGCGGTGCGCGCCCTCTGGCGCGAGCCGCTCTCGGTCTCGCAGATCATGAGCGCCGTCAACGGGAACCTGCGCCAGGCCGTGCCGCCTAACCGCTTCGGAACGCTGGTGCTGGCGCGCCTCGAGATCGCGAGCGGCTGGCTCACCTGGGCCAACGCCGGTCACGAGGCGGCGCTGCTGGTGCGGCCGGACGGCGGCCACGCCACGCTCGAGGCGACCGGCACGATCCTCGGCGTCTTCGAGGAGGCCGAATGGGGCGAGGAGCGCGTGCTGCTCCCCCCAGGAGGCGTGCTGGTCCTGCTCTCCGACGGGCTCGTCGAAGCGTCCCGCACGGCCACGAGCGACCTCGGGCCCGAGCGCCTGGCAGCGGTCGTGCGCGATGCGGGTCCTTTAGCCAGCGCCGCGACGATCCTGGAGGCGCTCCAGGCGGCCGTCGAGGCGGGGCTCGGCGGCGAAAGGCCCTCCGACGACCACACCTTCGTGGTCCTGCGGCGCGAGCCGGCCTCCAGCTAGCGAATCTTCGTCGCCGGGTCGCCGAGCAGGTGGTAGACGCCGAGTAGCTCGGGCATGAGGCCTGAGTTGGCGTAGGTCGTCTGCGCGGCGAGGATCGCGTCGCCGAGCCTTGCGTGGCGGCCGCCCGTGAGCTCCGCCATGAGCGCGCGCTGGTACTGATGGGCGGGTCCGTCGAGGCTCAGGCCTGACGGCGAAAAGGACGCGATCGCACCCCTCCCCTCGGCCTTCAGCAGCGACTCCGACAGCGACTCGAAGGCGGGAGCGACGAAGTAGCCGTTGAGGCAGTTCATCGTCACCAGGAACGGCTGCTGCGACTGGGCCTGCAGGCTCGGCGCGTCCCAGGAGTTCCAGACGTTCTCGCTCGCCCAGACGGCCGCGCCACCGTGGCCGACGTAGCTCAGGAAGCTCAAGCCTCCGTTCAGCGCGTCGAGGATGCGGGACCGCATCTCGGGCCCGAGCTCACTCAAGAGCAGTAGCTCCGGGCTGTGGCCAGAGAGATAGCTCTGGGCGATGTCCTTGACGTCGGCCTCGAAGTCGCCGGCGAGGTCGGGGTTGTCGGCGACGAGGGCGGCCTGTCCGCCGAGGCCCTGGCCCGAGTCCTCCCAGGTCAGGAGCTTCTGGACGAGCGCCTGGGCCTGTTCGACGGAGGCGGCCGGCAGCCGCCCGATCGCGAGGTCGGGGAGCGGGTCGTCGCCGTTCACCGCGGCGAGCTGGGGGTCGGAGACGGTCCACAGGTACGACGTCTTCGCCCAGAGCGCCGGCAGAGGCGAGGGCGGGGACGTGCCCATGAAGTTCCGGGGGTCGTAGTTCGCGTCACCGAGCAACACCACGTAGCGCGGCGAGGGGCGGGTCCAGGACTGGAAGGCGTAGGCGAGGAAGCTCCTGATGGCCTCGGCGGAGGGCTGCCCGTGGCCGAACTCGCAGGCGATCTCCTCGAACGCGACGGCGCGAGTCGAGAGGCCCTGGTCCTGCCGCCGATCGACGAGCGGCTCGGCGGCGGCGAGGAAGGCTCTCGGCGCGATCAAAATGTAGTCGGCCTGGTTCGTCGTCGCGCGCAGGGTCGTGGGCTCGACCGCCGCGACGCGCGGGGTGAGCAGCGACTCCTGGGACGCGACGAGGTAACGGCGTCCGGCCTCGGCGCGGAAGCGCACGCTGCCGCCGGAAGCCACGTAACCCGAGAGCCAGCGGGTGTTGCCCTCAGCTGGAAGGTCGATAATCGCCGCAGACCCGGTGAGCCCCGAGACCGTGGCCGTGCCACCCTCCGCCCACGTCCCCTCGAAGAGCCCGCTCGTCATCGCCGCAAGCTGCGGGTGAGCGAGGCTGAATCGGTCGAGGAACACGAGCGACGAGACACCGGTGTCGGCGACGTTCGCGAGCTGCAGGTCGTTGGAGCCTTCCCGCAACAGCGTGGCCGGCAGGCTCAGGCCCATGCGGTAGGGCGCCTTGCCCGCAAACTGCGCTTCGCCCACGAGCGTGCCGTTCAGCGACACGCTCACGTGGTGATCCACGGGATTGCCGAACTCGGACGCTCCCTGCAGATCCACGTCCAGCTGAGCCGTGCCGATGCCGGAGACGCCGGTAAGCGCAAAGCTCTTCACGCGTGTCGCCCCCGAGGCGAGGGCCTCCCAGAGCCAGGGATCGGGAGCGTCGAGCAGCCCCGGCTGGTAGGACTTGTTCGTCTCGAACGAGCGCGAGACGATCGACGCCGTGGTGATGGCGTTCGAGCCGGGCGTCGCAGACTGAACCGGCATCACGACGCCGCTCGCAGAACGCACGAGCTCGTACGCGATCTCAGCCGAGAAGTCGGTCGAAACCGCGCCCCTGTCGGCGTAGAAGAGGATCCGGCTCCCGGGGCCGAAGGCGTCGGATGCGGGCTCGAGGTGGAAGCCGACCGGCTCACCCTGCCGCTCGAGTCGCAGCTGCGAGGCCAGCCACCCCCGCCGTTGGCCCGGGAAGAGCTGCTCGAAAGACGCCGAGTAGAGTCCGCGGCTCGTGGTGAATAGGCGCGCCAGCACCTCGCCGGACACGACAGGCTTGCGGGACCCTCGCGCACGGCCCCGGCTACCTTGGCCGCTCTCCCCCGACTCGCGTCCCGTGAACAGGAGCCGCACCAGCACCCGCTTCGCCAGCACCAGCTGCCGGCGCTGAGCCTCGAAGCGCAGCGGTGCAATCTCGAGAACCGCGCTCTTCTTCTCCCCCTGGAACACGCTCGGCAACAGAGTCACGAGCTCGCTCTTCGGGAATAGCCTCGCAGCCCGCGCCGAGTCGCGACGCGCCGCGCGCACGGTGCCGTCCTGGCCCACCTGCATCTCAGGCTTGCCGAGCGCCGAGGGCACGAGGCCCTTGAAGCTCACGAGATCGAGCGCGCGCACCCCTGCGAGCTGCACCCGTCGACCCACCACTGCGTCGGCGAGCGCGCGGCGGACCGGCAACGCCACGGCCTTCCCGTCCTGCGGGAAGTCGAAGCCCGGGACGAAGACGCGCACTGTGCCCGCTGGCTCGCCTGCACCCGACAGGGTGTGGAGTGCGTAGAAGCCTCCCGTCCGCAGCTCGAGCGTCGCCTGTCGCGAATCGCGCGAGACGACGCTCAGCGACACGGCCTCGGGATCCCCGTGACGGGTGCACGTCAGAGCAGACGAAGAAGACGCGCCGGCCGCGGAGCCGTAGGACGCCACCACCCAGCCGGGACAGGACGCAGACGACGCGGCTTTCCTCTTCGCACTCGGGCTGCTCGCCTGTGGCTCGCTCCCCGGCGCGCCGCCCGGAGCCCCGGCAACAGGTACCGCCGAGACGGGGCCGTGCGAGGTCGTCTTCGACGACGCATCGACGTCTTCGAGGCGATAGAAGTAGCGGGTCCCGTTCGCAAGGCCCGCGTCGCGGTAGGAGTACGCCTGGCCGACCGCGGAGGAGCCGAGGCCCGGGATGAGCGATGCCGTGAGCTGGGCCCACGGGCCATCGGAGGAGGGGCCGCGGTACAGGTGGAAGCCGAGGTTGTCGAGCTCCGATGCCGTCCGCCATTCCAGGACGACCGACCCATCTCCAGCAAACGCAGAGAACGATTGCAGCTTCACTTCGGTGGTCACCGCCGGCGCGAACACGAAGTTCGAGTTCGTCGTCACGTCGGCGCAGTATTGGAAAAGAAGGATATCCGTCGTGATCCGGCTCTCGACGGGGGCCGTGGTGTAGAGGCCGGACGCCACGTAGGCGCGGACGTAGTAGAGGTCGGGCCCGCCCGCGAACGAAGACGGGCTCCAGCTCGGGGGATCCGCGGTCCAGGAGATGTTGCCGTTGCGCTCGAGGTTGTTCGTCGTGTCGGTGAAGCCGCCGACGGCTTCGAGATCGGCCCAGACCGCACCGTTCCAGAACTGCCACTGCAGGTTGGCCGTCCCCACCCCGGCCGTGGCAAGGACTACGTTCAGCCCCCGGAAGCGGGAGTCAGTGGCGAGGTACAGGTACTCCCCCTGCCGCGTGCCGTTGACCACGTTGAGGCTCAGGGTCGCGTTGCTGCTCGGACTGGCCAGGAACTCCAGGGGGCTGGCGAGGAGGCCGGCGCGGGCCAGGATCCCCTGCGATGGGTCCAGGGCCGAGAGCGAATAGGAGTACACCTCGTCGTAGATGCCGTCGGCGTAGCTGGCGCTGCCGATGCCGGAGATGTTGCCGACGTAGAAATCGGTATCCGGAGTGAGCAGCGCCGAGTTGTAGTCGACGGCGGGATCGGTATGGACGGGTCGGACACCGTTGACGTACAGCACCTGCTGGTTGGCGAGAGAAAGCGCATCGTTCCACTGCATGACGATGTGGACCCAATCGGCGGCCCGCCAACCGTAGTTCGCCGCCGTCACCACCAGGTCCGAAGTGCCTGCGCTCGTGACGATGGTGAAGTGGAGCGAGTTGTCGGCGAGCTTCTGCAGCAGGAACTGGTTCGTGGCGTTGAAGAAGAACCCGCCCATGTCGTGCCGGGCCCCGTCGTTGCTGGCCCAGGTCGGCTGGAACCAGAACTCCACGGCTCCCGCCACCTTGTCGAAGCCGGACGTCGGGAAGCTGATCCAGTCGTTGTTGTTTGGTACCTGCGCCCCGTTGCCGTAGCGACCGGCGGGGAATGTCACGCCGGCCCCCATGGTTCCCCCGCTGCCGATGTCGGGTGTCGTCGTGAGCGCGGCCGCGCTCTCGAGCGTCGAGTGCCACAGGATTGAATCGGCGAAGACAGCGAACGACACCGGCTTCACGTCCGCTCGATAGTCGATGTCCCGAGTCTTCGTGACCCCACCCACGGTGATCGACTGCGGCGCCACCGCCGAACGCCACTGCCGGATCTTGAAGAAGGGCGAGTAGCGGGTGTTCGCGCTCCCGTCGAGGCTGAAGTCGAGGCCCGTGCCCGGGTTCAGGTCGAAGGCGTAGGCCGCCTCGGATTCATTGAAGAAGTCGCCCACGCTGCCGGTGTTCTCTCCGGCGTCCTGCCACTGGCTCCCCTTGCTCAGGTTGATCGTCGGAACGGCGGGGGTGCGGTAGTCGGTGCTCCGCGCCGTCACGGCCGCATCGCCCTGGTTCAAGAAGTCCGTCGGCTTGAAGTACGTGAGCGAGTTCCACACGTGGCTGGCGCCCGCCGCCAACGCCGCACCGGTGAGCTCGTCCCAGTACATGTTGATCCGCTCACTCGGGGCGCTGGTCGTGGCGTCGGTCAGGTCGGCGGTCCCGGGGTAGCCGTTCGCGATCGTCCAATCGCGATGCAGGATCTGGAGGAAGTCGGTCCGGGCGCCAGCCTGCTCGTTTTGTGCCATCAGGAACGCGTCGTTCCCCGTCCCCGCTGGAGGAATGGTCCCGAGGCCCCGGTAGGTCGCCCACCCGCTGAGCGGCAGGACGGCCAGGCGGTGAACGACGAGCTCGTCGTACTCGGCGGTGTAGGTCACGGGGCTGGTGGTCCGGCGCTCCCAGCGAAGGGCGGTCCTGCCGGCGGGATAGACGCTGTAGTCGCCGATTCCCTTGACTCCCGCCAGGATGGCCCCGGCCGGGCCCTGCTGATAGAAAGCCTCCTGCCGGACTCTCACCCGCGTCGGGGTGCTCTCCAGGACATCCAGACGTGCGCCGGCGATGTTGTTGGAGCTGTTGTAGCTGATGCCAGCCACGGCCATTCCGAAGCTGTGGAGTCCGCGCGGGCCGTTGCTCGTCTCGAGCGATCCCACGAGGTCGTTCGCTCGGCCGGGATCCTCGGCCAGGTCGTGGAAAGTCGCGATCGCGCCGCCCGCCACGTTCGCGTCGAAGGTCATCTCGAAGCTGTTGGGGGCGGTCACGGTGACCGTGCCCGCGCCTTCCGTGACGCCGAGCGGAGGACAGCCGGGACAAACCAGGTTGAACGCGACGTAGAAG
>DATEUE010000018.1:0-8738 GCA_035283305.1 Vicinamibacteria bacterium
GTGGTTCCTGCGCCCGCCGGCGGCGCCGCCCGCCGCGGAGCCACAACGGCCCGCGAGCGTGCCCGCACTCGCGGCCCGGCCCGCGCCGACTCCGGCACCGGCACCGGCCACACCGCCCCTCTCGTGGGCGCCCCAGGCCGCCCTGCCCTCGGCTCCGCCGATCCGGCTCGACCGGCCGGCACGACCGCAAGGCGCCCCACGCCCGCGAGACGCCGCTCCGGTGGCGCCGAGCGCGGCAGCGGCGTCCGAGCCGGCGGCTTCTGACATGCCGCAGCCCTCCGCCGAGCCGCCCGTGGAGCGGATCTCGGTCGCCCCGGCCGCCCCCGAAGCCGAACAGCCTGCCCCCGCCCCCCGACCTGACGACCTGCGCCTCACGGCGATCAGCCGGCGGGACGGGCGACCCGTCGCCCTCATCAACGACCGGCTGGTGTTCGAGGGCGACAGCTTCGAGGGCGTGCGCGTGATCCGCATCGGCGAGGCGGAAGTCGAGGTGGAGGTGCGGGGGGAACGGCGGGTGTTGCGGTTCTAGCGCAACAGCGAGACGGGCGCCAGGCACCCGGGGGGCCGTTCGCACGGGCCGGCCCGGCGGCTCAGGACAGCAGGCCGTACTCCCGAAGCTTCCGGTACAGGTTGCGCTCGCTGATCCCCAGCATGCGCGCGGCGTGGCCGCGGTGTCCGTCGGTCGCCCGCAACGCGCGCGCGATGTGCTCACGCTCCATCTGCTCGAGCGTCGGCAGCGAAGCTTCCGCCGTCCCCGGCTTGATCGGCGGCGGTAAAGGCGCCGTGAGCGCGCGCGGGAAGTGCTCCGGCCGGATTTCCTCGCCATCGCAGACGACCGTGGCCGCCTCGATCGCGTGCAGTAGCTCGCGCACGTTGCCGGGCCAGTCGTGCCGCTGCAGGACCTCGAGCGCGCGAGGGCTGAGGCGCTTGCTCGAGCCGTAGCGCTCGTTCCGCCCCGCCACGAAGTGCTCGGCGAGCCGGGCGACGTCCGCCGCGCGTTGCCGCAGCGGCGGCACCTCGATCGTGATCGTGCTCAGCCGGTAGAACAGGTCCTCGCGGAAGAGCCCCTGCTTCACCATGGCTGGCAGCTCCCGGTTCGTGGCCGCCAGCACCCGCACGTCGACTCGGATCTCGGCCGTGCCTCCGACGTGGCGGAAGCTCGAGGTGTCGAGCACGCGCAGCAGCTGGACCTGGGTGGCCTGGCTCACCTCGCCGATCTCGTCCAGGAAGATCGTGCCGCCGTGCGCGACCTCGAACAGCCCCGGCTTGGCCCGGTCGGCACCGGTGAACGCCCCGCGCTCATGCCCGAACAGCTCGCTCTGGAGCAGGCTCTCCTGCAGCGCCGCGCACTCGACCACCACGAACGGGCGGCTGCGGCGCGGGCTTTGGGCGTGGATCAGCTTGGCCACCATCTCCTTTCCCGAGCCCGTCTCCCCCGTGATCAACACGGTGGAATCGCTCGGCGCCACCCGCGCGACGAGCTCGGCCAGCCGGCGGAACTCGGCGCTCTCACCGACGAAGGAGCCCGCCACGTCGGGAGGGGTGAGGCCCCGCTCCAGCAGGCTCGCGCGCCGCCGCAGCGACTGGCGCTCGAGAGCCCGCTGGATCCGGACCTCGAGCTCGTCGAGCGGGCACGGCTTGGCGACGTAGTCGAAGGCGCCTGCCCGGATCGACTGGATCGCCGTGTCGATCGACCCGTGCCCGGTGAGCATGATCACGTCGGAGCCGGGGCTCGTCGCACGGATGGCCTCGAGCACCTCGAGACCGTCGCGATCGGGCAAGCGCAGGTCGAGCAGCACCACGTCCGGCTCGCGCTCCGCGACGCGATCGAGCGCCGCGGCGCCCGAATCGGCGGTCGCGACTTCGTAGCCGACGCGGCCGAGCTCGCGCGCGAGCGCCTTGCGGAAGGCCTCGTCGTCGTCCACGAGCAGCAGGAAGGCCGCGGGCTTCACGAGGCGAGGCCTCCCTCGAGCGCGCTCGTCGCCGGCGGCAGCCGAATCTCGAACGTCGATCCGCGGCCCGGCTCGCTCTCGATCGCGATGTCGCCACCCCAGCGGCGCACGAAGTTGAGCGACAGGAAGAGACCGAGGCCGCTGCCTCCCTTGCGCAGGCTCACGAAGGGCTCGAAGATGCGCGTGCGCTGATCGGCGGGAATCCCGCAGCCGTCGTCCGTGACACGCAACCGCAGCAGCTGGTCCCGTTCCGCGGTCAGCGCCACGTAGCCGCCCGGCCGACACGCCTGCACCGCGTTCAGCACCAGGTTGATCAGCGCGTGCTGCAGCTCCGACTCGTCCGCGCGCACGTGGAGGCCTGGCGCCAGCGGCCCGACGTCGATCCGGACGCCGTGCTCGCGCGCGAAAGGTTCGACGAGCCGGGCCACCGCTCGCAGGGTCTGCTCCAGGTCAACGATGTCGGCGGAGCTCTGGCCGCGCGACAGCCGCAGGAAGTGCTGGGTGATGCCGCGGCAGCGGAGGATCTGCTCCCGAGCCACGGTCGCGCTCTCAAAGGCGCCCGCCCACTCCGGGCTCGCCGGCTGCGCTCGCGCGTCGCGCAGGATTCCCTCGACGCAGGTGAGGACCGTGGCGAGCGGCGTGTTCATCTCGTGCGAGAAGCCGGAGGCGAGCTGACCGAGCGAGGCGAGCCGGTGGGACTCGGCGAGGCGGGCCTCCGTGGCGCGCCGTTCCGTGATGTCGCGCCAGACCTCGACCACCTGCAGCAACTCGCCCTGCGGGCCCCGGATCGGGGACGCGTGCACCTCCTCCCACGCCACCGAGCCGTCGGGCTTGCGGCGCTCGCTGAGGCGCACCTGCCGCAGCCCCGAGCCGAGGCAGGCGAGCGTCGGGCAATCCCCCGTGCACAGCGACGGCGTCACGTCGCGACACGAGCAGCCGAGCGCCTCCTCGCGAACGCTGCCGCTGCGCTGCAGGAACGCGTCGTTGGCGGCGATGATCTTCCGCTGCGGGTCGAGCACGACGATCCCGTCGTCGATGCTGTTGATCACCGTCTCCAGCCGCTCGCGCTCGCTGCGGACCTCCCCGACCAGGCCGGTGACGGAATCGGCCATGGCGTTGAACTCACTGGCCAGCCAGGAGACGGTGTCGGAGCCCTCCGCGGGGATGCGCTGGGCGAGGTCGCCACCCGCGATCAGGCGCGCCGTCGTCTCGAAACGCTGCAGGCGTCGCAGCACGAACACGCGCACCACGATCGCGAGCAGCAGGATCAGCAGCAGGGCGAACGCCCCCGTCCCCGCGACCAGCCAGCGCAGGTCACGGTTCACCTCGGCGCGGATGCCTCCGACGTCCAGGTCGAAGAGCATCACGCCGTTGATGCGGTGCCCGGGATCGTGGCAGCGGTGGCAGGCCCGGTGATTGCGGAACGGGATCATCGTGCGCAGGATCGTCTCGTCGCCCGTCTCGATCACCTGGCTCGAGTCCCGCCGCTCGGGTGGCAGGCGATGGCAGGCCTGGCAGGTCGGCGAGCGCAGCTCGAGCTCGCGTGCGTCCCGGACGGGCGCGCTGGAGAAGCGGGCGACGCCCTGGCGGTCGAGCAGCACGACCCGCGCGACGCGCGGCTCCTTCCCGAAGCTCCCCACCATCTGCGCGATCAGGCTGCGGTCGTTCTCCATCATCTGGTGCTCGAGCGCCGCGCGCATGATCTCGCCCTGCGCGAGAGCGGTCGCCCGCTCGCTGGCGATCAGCGTCCGGAAATGGTGGACGGAGTAGACGTACGCCCCGACGGCGCAGGCGATGGCCACCGCGGCGGTGATGCCCGCGGTGAGGCCGGCCGTCATGCTGATCAAGCGCCGTCGCATGGAGCAGGGCGCGGGAAGCCGCGCGCGATAGTGGCAGACGCGCCCGGTGGCGTCAACGCCTGACAAGACGGCAGGCCTGCACTGTCTTTCTGTCAGGAAGCGCTCGCGGCGCTCCGGCGCTGCCGGCTTTTCCCTAGCGTTGACGGGGTTTACCCCCAAAGGCCAGCCTGGCATCGGAACTGCTGGTCAGTGGAGAGTCAGGAGGCGGTCATGGAGATGTTCATGATGGCAGCGGTCATGAGCCTGCTGGGAGTCGCCGTGTGCGCCGCGCTCTTCGCGGCCGCCACGCGAGGGGAGCGCGTCGAGGCGTCGCGGCCGGCGGAGCAGCCGGCGCTCGCGCCGCAGCGCTTCTTCGCGTCGGCACCGGCTGCCGCCGCGGCGGGCGAGCCGGCCCGGGCGCAACAGGAGCTCGTACCCGTCGAGGCGCTGCTGCTGCAGATCGAGCAGCACATCCGGCTCGAGCAGGCGGCAGCCGAGTCGTTCCTGCGCACCCCCACCGGGCAGTCGCTCCAGAGCCGGACCACGTCGCGGCTCCTGAACTGAGGAGCCCGTGACAGCCACGCTGCCGGACCTGCTCGCCGGGCTCGCCGAAGAGGAGGCTGCACGGGTGCTGGCGCTCGGCCGCCACTCGACGCTCCCCGCCGGCGCGGTGCTCTTCAACCTCGGCGACGCCGCGGACAGCCTGTTCGTGGTGGAGCGTGGCCAGATCGCCCTCACCCTGCCGATGAAGGTCCGCGGCAAGGAGCAGGACGTGCTGATCGAGGAGCGGGCCACCGGGCAGACACTCGGCTGGTCCGCACTGGTGCCGCCGCACCACTTCACCCTCAAGGCCGCCGCGCTCGTCGACAGCGAGGTGGTCGCGCTGCCACGGATCGCGCTCTGCGCGCACTTGGCCGCGCACCCGGCGGTCGGCTACCTCGTTGCCCAAAACGTCAGCGCGGTCGTGGGCCAGCGGCTCCAGGTGTTCCAGCCCATGTGGCTGCGCGAGATGCAGCGCGTGGTCGAGCTCAGCCAGGCGTGAGCGCATGACGCGCTTCGTGCTGCCCGGCCTGCTGCTGGTCGCGCTCGGCGCCCTCGCGCTCGACGAAGCGCCCAAGGGCGCGCCGACTCCGCCACCCCCGCGCGGGGCGGGCGCCGGTGAGGAGCACCCCGAGGTCCCGCCGCCGCCCTTCTCGGAGGGCATCTTCCCCTGCTCCGCCTGCCACGCCGACCTCAAGCCGAACCGCACGCGGCGCGTGCTCACCGAGATGCACGACGACATCAGCCTGCGGCACGACGAGCAGCATCGCTGGTGCCTGGACTGCCACGACGCGACGGATCGCGACTGGCTCCACCTCGCGAGCGGCGAGCGCGTGCCGTTCGAGGAGTCCTACCGGCTGTGCGGTCAGTGCCACGGCGAGAAGCTGCGCGACTGGCGGGCCGGGGTCCACGGCCGGCGCACCGGCGAGTGGAACGGCCACAAGCGCTACCTGCTGTGCGCTCACTGCCACAACCCGCACGCGCCGCGCTTCCAGGCGCTTGAGCCGAAGCCGGCGCCGCTGCCGCCCGGGCGGCCGGGGAGCCAGCCATGAAGCACCTGCCCGTGAAGAACGCGACGGCCGGAGCGTGCGAGAGCCGCTGCTCGCGCCGCCAGTTCGCCTCGATCGCGAGCGCCGCCGCCGCTGGCTTTCTGCTGACGGGCTGTGGCAGCCGGCGCCTGCGCGAGATGCCGAGGGAACGCCTGCGCCAGGCGCTCGACGAGATGGAGCGCGAGTACGCGGCGAAGCGCGGCGTGGCGGTGAAGGTGGCCGACACGCCCCCGCTGCCCGACGTGCTCTTCGGCTACGCCCTCGACCTCTCCCGCTGCATCGGCTGCCGGCGCTGCGTCTACGCGTGCGTCGAGGAGAACAACCAGTCGCGCGATCCGCAGCTGCACTGGATCCGGGTGCTGCAGATGGAGAAGGAGAAGGGCGTCGACTTCCGCCACGCGAACCCCTACTACAACCCGGCCAAGGTTCCGGAGGAGGGCCACTTCTACGTGCCGGTCGCCTGCCAGCAGTGCCGCAATCCCCCCTGCGTCAAGACCTGTCCGACGGGCGCGACCTGGATGGAGCCGGACGGGATCGTGGTGATCGACTACGAGTGGTGCATCGGTTGCCGCTGCTGCATGGCGGCGTGCCCCTATGGCGCGCGTCACTTCAACTGGGCCGAGCCAGGCATCCCCGCGGCCGAGCTCAACCCCGCCACCCACTACCTCGGCAACCGGCCTCGGCCCAAGGGCGTCGTCGAGAAGTGCACCTTCTGCATCCAGCGCGTGCGCAAGGGACGCTATCCCGCCTGCGTGGAGGTGTGCCCGGTCGGCGCGCGCAAGTTCGGGAACCTGCTCGATAAGGACAGCGAGATCCGCTACATCATCGAGAACAAGCGGGTGCTGGTGCTGAAGCAGGAGCTCAACACCCTGCCGAAGTTCTTCTACTTCTACGCCACGTGAGGCCACGATGACCTTTGCCCGGCGTTTCGCGCGGTTCGTGCGCGGCAGCGTGAGGCTCGTGCTCCAGGGCAACAGTGTCTACTGGGCGTGGATCGCCCTGCTCGTGGTGCTGATCGGGTCGGGTGTCGCGGCCTACCTCGAGCAGTTCCAGACCGGGCTCATGCTCACCTCGATGCGCGACCCGGTGAGCTGGGGCTTCTACATCGGCAACTTCACCTTCCTGGTGGGGGTGGCGGCGGCGGCTGTCGTGCTCGTGATCCCGGCCTACGTCTACGACTGGAAGCCGATCCGCGAGATCGTGATCATCGGCGAGCTGCTGGCAGTGAGCGCGATCGTGATGTGCATGCTGTTCGTGATGGTCGACATCGGCCAGCCCGGCCGCTTCTGGCACATGATCCCGCCCTGGGGGCACCTGAACCTGCCGAGCTCGATCCTGGCCTGGGACGCAGTGGTGCTCAACGCGTACCTGGTGGTCAACTTCGTGGTCGTCACCCACATCCTGTACCGTGCGTTCTGCCGCCGGCACTACGAGAAGCGGCTGGTCGTCCCGCTGGTGCTGCTGTCGATCCCGATGGCGGTCGGGATCCACACCGTTACCGCGTTCCTCTACAACGGGCTCGCCGCGCGGCCGTACTGGAACTCGTCGATCCTCGCGCCGCAGTTCCTGGCCTCGGCCTTCTGCGCCGGCCCCGCGATCCTGCTGGTGGTGCTGCAGCTGCTGCGCCGCTTCACGCGCTTCGAGATCCAGGACCAGGCGATCTGGAAGGTCGCCGAGCTGATGGCCTACGCGATGTTCCTCAACCTGTTCCTGCACGGTGTCGAGGCCTTCAAGGAGTACTACTCCGACACCGAGCACCTGCTCTACACGCAGTACTGGTTCCAGGGCCTGGGCGCGGAGCGCACGCTCGTGCCCTACGCCTGGACGGCGGTGACGCTGAACCTGCTCGCGTTCGTGCTCTTCATCCTGCCCGCCGCACGCCGCAACCCGCTGACGCTCAACCTCGGCTGCCTGGCAACCTACTCAGGCTGCTACATCGAGAAGGGGATGGGCCTGATCATCCCCGGCTTCACGCCCGACACGCTCGGAGAGATCTACCGCTACGCCCCCTCCATCACCGAGCTGCGGGTGGCGGCGGGGGTGTTCGCGGTCGGCTTCCTGGTGTTCACGCTCATGCTGCGGGTGGCCGTCCCGATCTCGCTCGGCGAGTTTCAGGACGAAGTGGCGCCGGAGCTACCCGCCCGCGCCCCGGCGATCGCGTAGGACTGACCGCGCAGCGGGGACCGTCCTCATCCAACAGTTCCGAGGCCTGGGCAGCAACGAACACCAATCATCCAACATGCCTCAAAAGCGGCTCTCGTGGAGGGGAACGGCAGCTACTCCTCAAGTGGGGCTCTCGTAGGGGGGTGAAAAGGCCGACTCTCCTTGAGCTGGGGGGACTTCGTCCCCCTAGACCCCCCTATGTTGCCTCTTGCTGCTGCTAGCATTGCGGGGTGTTCGTGACTCACTTGCGGGGGCATACGCCCGAGACGCTGGTCGAGGCCTTTCCCGCGCTATCCCCTTCGGTGGCGCGGCGGGTCGTCCATCGGCTGGTCGGCCTGGACCGGGACGATCTCGACGGGGTGCCGGGGTTGTCAAAGGCGCGGGCTGCGGAGCTGCGGGAGCGCGGACGGCTGGATCGGCTGGAGGTCATCGACAGGAGACGCAGCGAAGTCGACCCTTTCATCAAGTACCTGTTTCGCGCGGCGGACGGCCGGGTGTTCGAGGCCGTGCGGATCCCGCTCGAGAAGCCGCGCTGGAGCGTGTGTCTCTCGTCGCAGGTCGGCTGCGCGCTCGCCTGCAGCTTCTGCGAGACGGGCCGGCTGGGCTTCCTGCGCAACCTCGAGCCGTGGGAGATGGTCGAGCAGGCGCTCAGCGTCCGGCGCGAGTCTCCCGAGCGGCCGACCACGGGTGTCGTGTTCCAGGGCCAGGGCGAGCCGCTCCAGAATTACGAAAACGTGATGCAGGCCGCGCGCGTGCTGCGCGATCCCTGCGGCGCGCGCATCGGCCGCGACCGCATCACGATCTCGACCGTCGGCCTGCTGCCCCAGATCGAGCGCTACCTCGAGGAGCGCCAGCCCTACCGCCTGATCCTGTCGTTGAGCTCGGCCTTCTCCGACAAGCGCGAGCGGCTCGTCCCGATCACGGCGCGCTACGGGGTGGAGGAGCTCGCGAGCGTGATGCGCGGGCTCGCGGCCTCGCAGGGCGGACCGGTCCACCTCGCGTGGGTGCTGATCTCGGGCTACAACACCGGCCCCGAGGAGGCCCGCGAGCTGGCGCGGCTTTTCCGCGGCGTTCGCGTCCGCGTCTCGGTCATCGACGTCAACGATCCCGAGGGCCGCTTCGTACGCGCGAGCGACGCCGAGCGGGGCGGCTTCCTGCAGGCGCTGTCCGACAACGGCCTCGGCTTCGTCCGCCGC
>DATEUE010000019.1:0-11284 GCA_035283305.1 Vicinamibacteria bacterium
GGGAGCCACAGGATCGCGGCGGCCCCGAGCCCGAGCCCGAGGCCCATGCGGACCGCGAGGCGCCGCCACGGCCGCAGGGGGCGCCTCGCTTCGGTCGTCGCAGCTTCGTCAGGCGTCGGCTAGCTCCTTGCAGGAAGAGCCGTCAGGCTGCCCGCGGGAGCCGGGGCGGTCGCGAGCTCCGGCTGCTCGACGAGTGGCAGGATCGGCAGGAAGCGCACGGCCACGGCGAAGACGGCCATGCCGATGCCGACCAGCATCAGGGTGATGATCCCTTCCGCTACGCTCGGCACGTAGTGGCCGCCCTGCGCTCCCTCGAGGCCGGTGATGCTGACGTTCAGGCGGTTGACCACGACGCCGACCACGGCCAGCACGGCGGCGTGGTAGAGCCGCCCCGAGTTGCGGCGGACGGCGCGCAGCGAGAGCAGCAGCATCGGGATGACGACCCCGATCGCCATCTCGAGCAGGAAGAAGGCGGCCTCGCGGCTGCCCGAGACGATCTCGCCCAGGACGCCGCGCCGGAGCATGTCGGCGAGCCGCACGCCGCCGTAGACGCCGAGCGCCACCACCAGCGCCTTGCCGAGCGACATCAGCAGCGGCATCTCGAGCCCGCGGCCGAGCGCCCGCGACGTGAGGCGCGACTCGACGATGATCATCGCGATCCCGCCGGCGAACGCCGAGAGGAAGAACAGCAGCGGCAGGAGCGGAGTGTACCAGAGCGCGTGCAGCTTGCCGGGCGTGATCAGGTAGAAGGTGCCGAGCGACGACTGGTGCAAGGTCGAGATGATCGCACCGGCGATCACGAGCGGCACCACGGCCGCGTGCTGGATCACGATCGCTCGCTTCCAGCCGAGCTTCTCGAACACGATCCCCGAGAACTCGAGCGCGAGCACCGTCAGGTACAGCATCACGCACCAGGACACCTCGAACATCGCCGAGCGCGGGTTCCACATCACCATCGGGTGCCAGATGTCCCAGGGCTGGCCGAGGTCGTACATGAGCCCGACCGCGACCAGGATATAGCCGAGGAAGGCGGTGAGGATCGTGGGCCGCACGATCGGCTGGAAGCGCTTCAGGTTGAACACGTAGACCGCCGTCGTGATCGAGAAGGCACCCGCGGCGAGGGCGACACCGCACAGCACGTCGAAGCCGACCCAGAGCCCCCACGGGAACCGGTCGGAGAGGTTCGTGACGAAACCGAGCCCCTTCCAGTAGCGGAGCACCGTCACGACCGAGGCCGCGGCAAGGATGACGCCGAAGAGCCAGGTCCAGAAGCCCGGGCGGAAGCGTTCGTCAGGTCGCATGTCGGTCACTCCTTTCCGTCCCGCTCGGCGGCCGCGACTTGCTGCCGACGATGGGTGATCCAGTAGATGGCCGAGAGGCCGACGCACCCGACTCCGACGATCCCGGGGATCTTTGATAGCGCCTCCCAGGTGAGGTTCGGCAGCGGCTCGGTGCCGAGGCCGATCTTCATTCCCAGCTGCTCGAACGGGACGGGGGACAGGATGAAGACGTTGGTCCCGCCCACCTCGTGCTCGCCGTAGATCTCGGGGTAGTAGGCGTCGGGATTCTCGGCGATGCGGCGCTTCGCCGCGGCCAGCAGCTCCTCGCGGGTGCCGGCCACGGTGGCCTCGACCGGGCAGGCCTCGGCGCACGCGGGGATCTTGCCTTCGCGCTGCCGGTCGATGCAGCCGTCGCACTTGCGTACGACCGGCACCGGATTCGACCACTCGTAGCGCGGCACGTTGAACGGGCACGCCACCATGCAGTAGCGACAGCCGATGCACTTCGAGGCGTCGTAGACGACCGGGCCGAGCTCGGTCTTGGTGAAGGCACCGACCGGGCATGCGCTCGCGCAGCTCGGGTCCACGCAGTGCATGCACATGCGGCGCAGGTGGCGGTCGTCGCCCTTGTCGAGCACCACGGTGTAGGTCGTGGCGTCGAGCTCGGTCTCCTCGCCGTTACCCGGGAAGCCGTGCGACTCCTTGCACGCCTGGGAGCACGCGTGGCAGCCGATGCAGCGGGTGACGTCGAAGAGGAGGGCGCGCGCTTTCGGATGGGCTAGCAGGGCCATGGGGTATCTCCTAGCTGAGCAGGAACTCGTGCACGAGGCGCTCCCAGTCGGCCTTCGGCAGGTGGTCGCCCAGGTCGGCCGCGGGCTCGCCGCCGTCCTGGAGCACGGAGCCGGCGAGCGCCATCAGCCGCAGCTCGAGCGCCTCGCGGCTGTCTTCCATCCACTTGCGCGCGAGCCGGCCCGAGAGCAGGTTGCGCAGGTTCGACGCGAGCTTCGGCGACTTCACCTGCAGCACCCAGCCGCGGCCGTAGGGGTCGTCGGACACGAGCGCGGACTTCGAGGCAAGGTCCGGGTTGACGGCCATGACCTCACCCTCGACCGGCGAGACGAGGTTGGCCAGCTTGCCGTCGATCTGCAGCGCGAAGGCGCGGTCGCCCTGGTGGAGCCAGTCGCCCCGCGAGGGGGCCACGAGCGTCGCCGCGGAGCCGATCAGCTTGCGTGCGAAGTCGTCGACGCCGACGAGCACGGTGTCGGCATTGAGCGGGCGGGCCCAGGTGTGCCCGCGGTGGTAATAGAGGCTCTCCGGCATCTGGTAGCCCGCCACCCAGGCGGGCTCGAGATCCGGCGCCGGGGTCGCCTGGGCCTGCGTCTGCCGGGCGAGCCGCCTCTGTGTCAGCGCGTAGTCGAGCGCGATGAAGAGGGCGAAGAATGCGAGGACGATCAGCACGGTCATGGTACTCACCTCCGATCCCCGCTACTGCAAGCGCTCTGCCCTCGCGCTTCGCGAGCGCTGAAGCGTCCACAACTTTCGTGAGCACAACGACTTGCGACCGCCGAGACTCTCCACGCCCGTGATTGGGGTGCGTTGAGATTTTCATCGCTCCGGGGGGCGGGAGAGCCGGCGTCGTCGCAAGTCACTTGCACACAAGACCCTCGGGCCGGCGCCGAAGAAATCAGCGCGGCGATGAAAGACTCAACACCACAGCATCGACACCGCGTCGCGCCGCGGGTGAGAGCGGCGCCCCCGGCTCGAAATCGTGGCCCTCGATCGCGTGGATCACCAAGTTGCGCGGGAGCGTCCCGAGCGCCCGCGCCAGGCCCACGGCCGTCTCGACGCCGAAGGAGTGGGTGGATGTATCGCCGAGCCCCGTGAAGTCGGCCAGGTCCTCCGCCCGCAGCTGGTGGACGCTGCCCGGCGGCCCGGCGCCACGGCAGGCGTCGACCACCACGACCTCGTCGAAGCCGCGCCACGCGTCGAGCAGTGCCGCCGCGTCGCCGGCACACTCGCGCACGATCACACCCGCGGGCGCTCGAGCCGCGAGCCGGCGCGCGACGGCTCGCCCCGCCCCGTCATCGCCGGCGTCGGCGTTTCCGACCCCGACCACGAGGCGCCGGGCCCGGCAGGCTTTCATGGCTCAGCCTTCCCGCACGTCCAGCTTCAGGAAGTGCGTCGCGCACGAGATGCACGGGTCGTAGTTCCGGATCGCCTGCTCGCAGCGCAGGGTGAGCTCCTCGCGCGGCAGCTCGAGGAGCGTCGGCACCAGCTCGCGCAGATCGTTCTCGATCGTCCTCTGGTTCTGGGCGGTCGGGGGCACGATGCGCGCCTTGCGCACGAGGCCGTCCGCGTCGATCTGGTAGCTGTGGTACAGCATCCCACGCGGCGCCTCCGAGGCCCCGTGCCCGCTGCCCGCGCGCGGCGGAACCGCGACCGAGGCCGGCTCGGGCGGCGCGTAGCTGCCGATGATCCGCAGCGCCTCGTGGCAGGCGAACACCAGCTCCACCGCTCGCACGACGATGCTCTTGAAGGGGTTGCGGCACTCCGTGCCGAGGCCCGCCTCGCGCGCCGCGTCGCGCGCGATTCCGGGCAGCCGGTCGAAGTTCAGGCTGTAGCGGGCGAGCGGACCCACGTGGTAGGCCCCGTGGCCCTTGTGCACGCAGTGCAGGGCGTTCGCGTGCGCCACGTGCTCCTCGACGAAGTGCTCCTCGAACTCCGCGACCGGGATGTCGAGCCCCCGGCTCGAGACGATGCGGCCCTCGTTGAACGGGTACTCGTCGGGGTGCCGCAGCGCGACGAACTCGTAGTCGGGCTCGAAGCCGGGGAACTCGAGGCCGGCCGTGAAGCGCACGGCCTCGAGCGACAGCGCGAGTGCGCGCTTCAGGCGCTCGACGAGCGGCGCGAGCTCGAGGCGCGTCGGGGCGCGGTAGAAGCCGCCCAGCTTGACGTTGACCGGGTGGATCTCGCGGCCGCCCACGACCGTCACGAGGTCGTTGCCGATCTTCTTGAGCTCGAGCGCCTTCGTGACCACCTCGACATGGTCCTTCGCCATGTGGATGGCGCTCTCGTAGCCGAGGAAATCCGGCGCGTGCAGCATGAACACGTGCAGCGCGTGCGACTCGATCCACTCGCCGCAGTAGAGCAGCCGCCGCAGCGCGCGGATCTCGGGCGTGACGCTCACGCCGCAGGCTGCCTCGAGCGCGTGGATCGAGCTCATCTGGTAGGCGACCGGGCAGATGCCGCAGATGCGCGCCGTGACGTCCGGCACCTCGCGGAAGTCGCGGCCGCGCAGAAAGCCCTCGAAGAAGCGCGGCGGCTCGTAGATGCGCAGCTTGACGTCCGCGACCCGGCCTCCGCGCAGCTGTAGCGTCAGGCCGCCCTCGCCCTCGACGCGCGCGAGCGCCGCCACCGTGATCGTGCGGCTACTCTTTTTGTTCGTGCTCATAGGCGTCGCTCGCGGTCCGGAAGGCCGCCGACCAGGCGTTGTAGCTGCGGAAGGCGCGCACCAGCTCGGGTCGGCTGACGCCGAGCTGCTGCTGCCAGTAGCTGCCGAGCGATGCGGTGTTCGGCGACTCGGCCGGCCCGAAGCAGCCGTAGCAGCCGCGGGCGTAGGACGGGCAGAGCGCGCCACAGCCCGCCTGGGTGACGGGGCCGAGGCAGGGCGTGCCGTGGGCGGTCGTCACGCACACGGCGCCGCGGCGCTTGCACTCGAAGCACACGGGCCCGGTCGGGAGCTGGGGCTTGCGGCCGTGGAGCAGCGCTCCCAGCAGCTCGAGCAGCTGGTGCTTGCCGATCGGACAGCCGCGCAGCTCGTAGTCGACGCGCACGTGCTGCGAGATCGGCGTCGAGGTGGCGAGCGCGTTGATGTACTCGGGCGTCGGGTACACCGCCGTGGTGAGCTCGCGCACGTCGGCGAAGTTCCTGAGCGCCTGGATCCCGCCGGCGGTGGCGCAGGCCCCGATCGTGACCAGCACGCGCGACTGCTTGCGCACCTGCTGGATGCGGGCGGCGTCGTGGGAGGTGGTGATCGAGCCCTCGACGAGCGTGATGTCGTACGGGCCTTTCACCACCTCGCGCGAAGCCTCGAGGAAGTTCGCGATCTGGAGCTGGCCCGCGACCGCGAGCAGCTCCTCCTCGCAGTCGAGGAGAGACAGCTGGCAGCCGTCGCAGGAGGCGAACTTGAAGATCGCGAGCTTCGGGCGCGCGCCCACCTCACACCTCCCGCATGCCGAAGTAGCCCTTGATCCGGTCGTAGCGGAACACCGGGCCGTCCTTGCAGACGAAAAAGGGCCCGAACTGGCAGTGCCCGCACAGGCCCACCGCGCACTTCATGTTGCGCTCCATCGAGACGAAGATGGCGTCGTCGGACATCCCGCGCTGCTCGAGCGCGATCGCGGCGTAGCGGATCATCACCTCGGGGCCGCAGATGAACGCGTGCGCGGATTGCGGTTCGAACGGAGAGCGCTGCACCAGCTTCGTGACGACGCCCACCGCGCCCTGCCAGTCGGCGGTGGCGCGGTCGACGCTCACCTCGACCTCGACGTCGAAGCGGCTGCGCAAGTCGCGCAGCTGCTTCGGGTAGAGCATGTCGTGCGGGGTGCGCGCGCCGTAAAGGACCACGACGCGGCCATAGAGCGCGCGGTGCAGCAGCACGTGGTAGATCGCCGGCCGCAGCGGCGCCAGGCCGATGCCGCCCGCGATCAGCACGACGTCGCGGCCGTGGGCCTCGCCGACCGGCCAGGCGGTGCCGAACGGGCCGCGCACTCCCACCCAGTCTCCCTTGCGCAGGCGCTGCAGGGCGCGGGTCGTCGCGCCGACGGCGCGGATCGTGTGCACCAGCTGCTCGGGCCGGGCCGGGTCTCCGCTGATCGAGATCGGCACCTCGCCCACGCCGAAGACGTAGAGCATGTTGAACTGGCCGGGGGCGAACGGGCGTGGGGCGACGCCCGCGATCGGCGCGAGCGTCATCGTGAAGGTGTCGCCGGTCTCCTTCGCGACCTGGCGTACCTCGAACGGGTCCGGCTGCATCGGTCCGGCCAGGAGCGCGCTCGCGCCGGCTACGGTGCTGGCTGCGGGGTCAGTCGCGACCATAGAGGTCCAGGAGCTGCATGCGCGTCGCCTCGAGCCGCGACACCACCACCTCGGTGAAGCGCTTGAGCAGCTCGTAGCCGAGCGCCGGGTCCTTCTCGCACTTGGCGCGCAGGCAGGCGCCGTCGAGCGAGAGCGCGCGCACGGCGGTGAGCGCGCGCGCGTCGAAGCGGGCGCGGTAGGGCGCGAACAACCACGACCAGCCGAGCACCTCGCCGCCCTCGATCGTCTCGATCGTGACCGGCCCCTTGTTGGGCACGAACACCTCGACCGCCACCTTGCCCTCGCGCACGAGGTAGAAGCGATCGGCGGCCTCGCCCTCGCGGAACACGAACTCGCCCGGCGCGAAGCTGGTGTTCGCGACGCAGCCGACCACCGTGTCGAGCTGGGGTCCGTGCAGGTCGCGGAAGAACGGGTGCTCTGCCAGCACTTTCTCGAAGGTCTGGATCGTCACGCTCGCCTCCCTTGCGCTTCGCCCCGGCCGAGGGCCCGCGCTTCCTCGGTGATGTCGATGCCCACGGGGCACCAGGTGATGCAGCGGCCGCAGCCGACGCAGCCGCTCGTGCCGAACTGGTCGTGCCAGGTGAGCAGCTTGTGCGTGAGCCACTGCCTGTAGCGCGCGCCGCCGGACGTCCGCACGCTGCCGCCGTGCACGTACGAGAACTCCTGCGAGAAGCAGGAATCCCAGGTCGCTCGCCGCCAGGCACGCTCGGCCGTGATGTCGGTCGCGTCGGTGAGCGTCGCGCAGAAGCAGGTCGGGCAGACCATCGTGCAGTTGCCGCAGGCGAGGCAGCGCTTCGCCACCTCGTCGAAGCGCGGGCTCTCGTAGCTGCGCTGCAGGCGCTCGCGCAGCCCCTCGCTCTCGAGCACGCGTCCCATGCGACCCGCGGCGGCCTCGACGAGGGCGTGCGCCTCGGCCAAGTCCGCGGGCTCGGCCCGGCGCTGCGGAAGCTCGCCCGCCACCTCGGCGCCGCGCTCGCTCCCGATCTCGACCAGCAGCTCGTGCCGGCCGTCCGAGACGATCTCGGTGAGCAGCAGGTCGTAGCCCTCGCCGCACGCGGGGCCCGTGCCCGTCGAGGCGCAGAAGCAGGTGCCGGCGGGGGAGGTGCAGTTGGCGGCGAGCACGAACGTGGCCTCGCGCCTGGCCCGGTAGGCCGAGTCGACGAAGGGCCCGCCCAGGAACACCCGGTCGCGCACCTGGAGCGCCGCGAGGTCGCAGGCGCGCACGCCCACGAACGCCTGGCGCGGGACCGGGACCGCCTCGTCGACCGCAGCGAAGCCGCCCTTCACGCGCCGGCCCTGCCACACCACCGCCTCGGGTGGGTTGAGCCAGCGCTTCCACGCCGTGAGCGGCGCGGCGTAGCCGAAGAGCGCGCCGTCCGGCCGCCGCTGGACGCGGTAGCGTCCGCCGTCCTGCTCGTCGCTCCAGCCCACCGGCAGGTCGCTCGCGCGCTCGAGCTCGTCCATCACCACGGCCCCGTCGCGCAGGCGCGGGCCGAGCAGGGTATAGCCGCGGCGGCGCAACGCCTGGAGCAGCGCGTCGAGGTCCGAGGCCGCCGCCAACAGCGAGTCGCCAGGGTCCATCCGAGGGCTCTCCTCTCGTTGGACCATGAGGTGCAAACCCGGCGCCAGGGCGAAAAGGCGCACAATCCCATCGAAGCAGCCGACGTGGCCTCGGCGGACGGCTCTATTGGCGGGAAGCCGGGGAGTGGGCGAAAAACTCGCGATGAGCCCTAGGGCTCATCGCCCCGGTCGAGCGGCTCAGTCCACGTCGGTGACGATGAACATCAGCACGTGGCTGCCGATCCGGAACTCCTGCTGGTTGGCGAGCTCGTGCTGCTCGACGCGGTCGAGCTCGATCCAGGTGCCGTTCGTGGAGCCGAGGTCGCGCAGGATCGCCACGTCGCCCACGATCTCGAGCGCGGCGTGCTGGCGCGAGGCTTCGGGGTCGTCGAGGTTGATGTCGCAGCCTGAGCGCCCGACCACGGTGCGAGTCTTCGCAATCGGGAAGATCTGGCCGGTGGCGCCGCCCTGGATCACCGCGAGCGAGTAGCGCTTGTCCTTCGGGAGCTGGATCAGCCCCATGCGGTGGGCGTCCGCGCCCCCGAGCGTCGCGCCCGCGTCGACCGCGGGTGGGCCTGCCTGCACCGGCGTCTTGCGCGTCTGCAGCACCTCCGGCACGGGCGCCGCGGGCAGCGGGGGGGCCATCGCGTTGGGCGGCAGCGTCGAGGCACCGAGCAGCGGGTTCTCGATCTCGATCGCCCCGCCGCACTTCGAGCACTTGGTACGCGCCTTCGGGCGGTCGCCCAGCTTGGACTCGTCGAACTTGAATCTCGACTGACAGCTGGGGCAGACGACGATCATGAACGGCCACCTCCACTCGCCCCGCCGCGCGACCCGCGGGGGCCTCCGCTCTCGGAACGGACGGCACAGAGGATAATACGAATCCGCCGGACCCGGCAGCGCGATAAGATGAAAGCTACCGGCGCAGCTGCTTTCCCCGGCAGGGAGGGCGGGGCGGCCGAAAGTCGAGGAGGCGACGTGGAGCGCAACGAGATCCTCTGGCTCGATGAGGACGAGGAAGAACTGGACGACGACGATCTCGAGGACGACGACGAGCTGGACGACGAGCCCGCCGCGGACGACGCCGAGCCACTCGAGGACGACGACGAGGAGGACGAAGTCGACGACGCGGACGTGGACGACGAAGACGACGAGGAAGACGACGAGGACGAGGAGTTCGAGGACGACGACTGGGACTCCGACTCGAGCGACGACGGCGACGCCGATGCCTCTGACGACGACCTCGAGGACGAGTACGACGACGAAGACGAAGAGGAGGACGAGGCGGAGTGAGCGCGAGCGCCCCGATCCCGCTGCTGCCCAGGCCGGACTGGATCCGCGCCCGGGCGCCGCAGGGACCTGGCTACGAGAGGCTCAAGGGCCTGATGCGGGGCCTCGAGCTCCACACCGTCTGCGAGGAGGCTCACTGCCCGAACCTCGGGGAGTGCTGGAGCCGGGGCACGGCCACGTTCATGATCCTCGGCGACGTGTGCACCCGCGCGTGCGGCTTCTGTGCGGTGAAGACCGGTCTGCCGGCGGCGCCGCCGGACCTGGACGAGGCCCGGCGGGTGGGCGAAGCGGTCGCGCGGATGGGCTTGCGGCACGCGGTCGTCACGTCGGTCAACCGTGACGACCGGACGGACGGCGGTGCCTTCGTCTTCGCCGCGACGATCGCCGAGATCCGCGCGAGGGTCGCGGGCTGCGCCGTCGAGGTGCTGATCCCGGACTTCAAGGGCCGCTGGGACGCGTTGCAGGTCGTCCTCGACGCACGCCCGGACGTCCTCAACCACAACGTGGAGACGGTGGCGAGCCTCTACCGCACGGTGCGGGCCGGCGCGAGCTTCCCGCGCTCGCTCGAGCTCCTGCGTCGCTCGAAGCAGCAGGGGCTCTTGACCAAGAGCGGCATCATGCTCGGACTCGGCGAGGAGCGGCCCGAGGTCGAGGAGACGATCCGCGCGATCCGCGCTTCGGGGACCGACATCCTGACCGTCGGCCAGTACCTGCGGCCCTCGCCGCAGCACCTGCCCGTGCGGCGCTACTACACGCCGCAGGAGTTCGAGAGCCTGCGCGACTTCGCGCTCGGCCTCGGATACGCACACGTCGAGTCCGGCCCCCTGGTTCGCTCCAGCTACCACGCCGAATCGCACGTGGTCGCCCCGGCCGGCTAGGCGGCCTGGGGCGGGTTGCCTGCTTCCTTGTTCTGGGGGGCCTTTGCCCCCCAAACCCCCCGGTGGCCTACTGCCTCTTGGGCCTACTGCCTCTGGCGGGCGACGACGGCGACGATGACGTCGGCCGCGCGATCGACTTCGGCCTCGGTCGTCGTTCGACCGAGCGAGAGCCGCAGCGAGCTTTGCACGCGCTCAGGCGGGAAGCCCATCGCCTTCAGCACGTGAGAGGGCTCGACACCGCCGGCGGCGCAGGCGGCGCCCGTCGAGGCCGCGACACCCTCCAGGTCGAGCGCGATCACGAGCGCTTCGGCGTCGACCCCGTCGAACGAGACGTTGGCCGTGTTCGCGAGGCGTCCGAGGCTGCCGTTGCGGCGGGCACCCAGGACCTCCAGCAAGCGCGCCTCGAGCCGGTCGCGCAGCGCGCCGACGCGCTCGGTCTCGGCGGCGAGGCCTTCGCGCGCGAGCGAGGCGGCCACGCCGAAGCCGACGATACCGGCCACGTTCTCCGTACCCGCGCGACGGTTGCGCTCCTGAGCGCCGCCCCGGACGAGCGGAGCGAGCGGAGTGCCGCGCCGCACGTAGAGGCAACCGATGCCCTTGGGTCCGTACAGCTTGTGCGCGGAGAGCGTGAGCAGGTCGACGTCGAGCGCGCGCACGTCGAGCGGGGCCTTGCCGCCCGCCTGCACGGCGTCGCAATGGACGAGCGCGCCACGCTCGTGCGCCAGCCGGGCCGCCTCGGCCACCGGCTGGAGCACGCCGGTCTCGTTGTTGGCCAGCATCACCGACGCGACCGTGGCCGAGTCCTCGAGCTTCGCGCGCAGGTCGTCGAGGTCGAGGCGTCCGTCCTCGCCGACGCGTGCGATCCCGACCGAGCCGCCCTCCTCGCCGAGCGCCTTGGCGCAGTGGAGGACGGCGTGGTGCTCGACGGCCGTGACGACGACGCGGCAGCGCGCCGCGCGCGCCTTCGCGACCGCACCGCGCAGCGCCATGTTGTCCGACTCGCTGCCGCTCGCGGTGAACACGATCTCCGCCGGATCCGCTCCGATCAGGGAAGCCACCCGGCCGCGCGCGTCCTCGACGGCGGCGCGCGCGCGCTGGCCGAACCAGTGCAGGCTCGAGGGGTTGCCGAAGGACTCGCGCAGGTACGGCAGCATCGCATCGAGCACGCGCGGGTCGAGC
>DATEUE010000020.1:0-2025 GCA_035283305.1 Vicinamibacteria bacterium
CGCCGAGAGCAGGACGCGCGCCAGTCGCGGGTGCACCGGTAGACGGTGCATCGCCGCGCCGTCGGGAGTCAGGCGACCGTCCTTGCTGGCGTCGAGCCGCTCGAGCAGCGTGACCGCGGCGGCGAGGCCCTCGGCGGGCGGCGCTTCGAACCACTCGAACGACCGGGGGTCTGCGCCCCACGCGAGGACGTCGAGAACCGGGGAAGCCAGGTCCACGCGCTCGATCTCCGGCTCGCGCCTCGGCCTCAGGATGTCGCGCTCGTCCCAGAGCCGGAGGACGCGGCCCGGACCCGTTCGCCCCGCGCGCCCGGCGCGCTGCTCGGCCGAGTCCGCCGGGATCCGCTCGAGCTCGAGACGGTCGAGGCCGCGCGAAGGGTCGTAGCGCAGCACCTTGTGCTGTCCCGTGTCGATCACGTCGGTCACGCCTTCGACCGTGAGCGAGGTCTCCGCGACGTTCGTCGCCAGGATCAGCTTGCGTTCCGCGGACGGCGCGAGCGCTTCGTCCTGCTCCTCCCCGCTCAGCGTCCCGTGCAGCGGCAGCACGCGTACACCCGCGAGTGTGCCGAGCTCGCCCTGGGCCCGGCGGATCTCGGGCGCCCCGGGGAGGAAGCACAGCACGTGGCCGCCCGGGCGCGCCAGCACCGCGCGCACCGAGTCGGCGAGCGAGCCGCGCAGCTCGTAGCGGACCTCGATCGGGTGCGGCCGGCCCGCGACCTCGATCACCGGGCAATCGTCCAGGAAACGCGCGATCGGGCCGGCGTCGAGCGTCGCCGACATCACGAGCAGGCGCAGATCGGAGCGCGCCCGAAAGGCCTGGCGCGCGAAGGCCAGCGCGAGATCGGCGTGCAGGCTGCGCTCGTGGAACTCGTCGAGCACGATGGTGCGGAAAGCCTCGAGCAGCGGGTCCGACTGCAGGCGGCGGGTCAGCACGCCTTCCGTGGCCACGAGCAGTCGCGTGCTCCTCGAGAAGCGCTTCTCGAAGCGAACCTGGAAGCCCACCTCCTCGCCAAGCGTCCATGCCTGCTCGGAGGCAATGCGCCTGGCGATCGAGCGAGCCGCCACGCGCCGCGGCTGCAGCAGGAACACCGGCCCGTCGGCCACGAGCGAAGGTGGCACGCGCGTGGTCTTGCCCGACCCGGGCGGCGCGACGAGCACCAGGGCGCGATTCCCGCGCAAGCGCTCCATCACGGCCGGGACGTGCGCGTCGATCGGCAGCTCGGGACCCATGAGCCGCGATGCTAACCTGACGCGACTCGAGGCGGCCGGAACGTCTGAGGCGTCGCCTGCGTAGAAGCTCGTGAGGAGGCCTGGGGTGACGAAGTTCCTGCTGTGGCTGATCCTGCTGATCCTCTGCTGGCCGCTCGCGCTCCTGGCGCTCGTGCTCTACCCGATCGTCTGGCTGCTGCTGCTGCCGTTTCGCCTCGTCGGCATCGCGGTCGGCGGAGTGCTCGCCCTGGTGAAGGCGGTCATCTTCCTGCCTTCGCGAGTGCTGCGAGGGCCTTCCGCCGCCTGAGGGACGGGAGCAGGCCACGCGGCCTCGCTGCTCCCGGCTTCAGCGGGAGCCCGTGAAGCGATAGACCGCTCGCTGCCCGGGGCAGCCCCCGGTGAAAGTGAGCGCCTCGTCCGCCCTGACGGAGGGGCCGTTCACGATTCCGGAGATGGACCCGCTGAACGTGAAGCGTGACTGCAGGGCTCCGCTGCCGCTGCCGCTGAACGAACCATCCGCGGCGACGGCCCCACGGTAAGTGCGGGTTCCCTGCGCTTCGTTGATCATGAAGGCCGCGGATGCGCACGTGCCGGAGATCTGCAGGCTTCCGGAGAAGGTGGTGGCGATCGGACAGCCGCTATTGCTGAGCGTCGTCGCCCGCCCTGTGTAAGTCGCGAAGACATCGGGACAGGTCGGCAGGGGCGGCGGGGGCGGCGGGGGCGGGGTGGGCGTGGGCCTGGGTGTGGGCGTCGGTGTCGGCGTCGGTTCGGGCCGCGGGGTCGGCGTGGGCGTCGGTTCCGGCGTGGCTCGCGGCGAGG
>DATEUE010000021.1:0-23243 GCA_035283305.1 Vicinamibacteria bacterium
GCGGTGGCCAAGGTGTCGATTCGGCGGTGGTTCATCGCGGCACCCGCAATGATATCCCACGCTCGGCGCAGCGGTCGGCGGGTGGTGTGAAGCGCCCCTCCCCGGTAGCCAATCTCCGGATACCAGAAGAGGCATTGACGCACGTCCAACAGTCTGGATAGACTCCGGCCTCTTCGCACGACAACCCATCGCACCGAGGACACACCACTGACGAGGACACCGAGGACTGTACTGGGCATCTCCGCCCTCGTCGCGCTCGGCGCGACGGGCTGCGGCGGAGGTGCGTCGTCGCCGGCCGCGAGCGCTCCCGTGCCGGCGGCGACACCCCTCGTGCGCCCCAACATCGTGCTCGTGCTGACCGACGACCTCGACGTGCCGACCGCGCTCGAGATGCCGAGGCTGCCCGACCTCATGGCGAACCAGGGACTGAGCTTCACGCGCGCCTACGCGGCGCAACCCCTGTGCGGGTCCTCGCGCGCGTCGATCCTGACGGGCATGTACAGCCACAACCACGGTGTCATTGACAACGAGCCCCCGCGCTATGGCTTCCCGGCCTTCCGCAGGCACGAGCCGCAGAGCCTCGGGCCCTGGCTCAAGAGCGTCGGATATCGCACCGCGCTCGTCGGCAAGTACCTGAACGGCTACGCCTGGGGCGCCAGCGACGACTACGTCCCGCCCGGGTGGGACGACTGGCACGGGCACCTCGCGGCGATCGAGGACGGCCGTTACTTCAACTACTGGATGAACCACAACGGCGAGGTGGTCCGCTACGGATCGAAGCCGGACGAGTACAGCGCCGACCTCGAGGCCAAGTGGGCACTCGAGTTCATCCGCTCCTCCGCCGGCCGCAGCGAGCCGCTCTTCGTGCTGCTCGCGCCGCAGGCGCCGCACGTGCCGGCGAAGTACTCCGACCGCCACGGCGCAGAGTTCAGGTACTCGATGGCCCCGCGCACGCCGGCGTTCAACGAGGGCTTCGTCCAGGACAAGCCGTCCTGGGTGCGCCAGATCGGGCTGCTCAGCGAGCGCGACATCGCGGGGGCCGACAACCTCCAGCGTTATCGCCTGCGCAGCGTACGGGCGGTCGAGGACCAGATCCAGCAGGTGCTCACGGCGCTCGCGGAGACGGGGCGCCTCGAGAACACCTACGTCTTCTTCACGTCGGACAACGGCCTGCTGATGGGCCAGCACCGGGCCGTGGCGGCGAAGGGGAACGCCTACGAGGAAGCGATCGGCATCCCGCTGATCGTGCGCGGGCCCGGCGTTCCCGTGGGCACGACCGACGCCTTCGCGCTCACGATCGATCTCGCCCCCACCCTGCTCGAGCTCGCCGGGGTCCCGCTCCCGGACAGCATCGACGGTCGCTCGCTGGTCCCCTTCCTGCGCGGGCAGCCGCCCACGAGCTGGCGCAGGGACGTCATGATCGAAAACTACGGCTCCGGCTTCTCCTACACGCTGCGCACCTCGGACTGGATGTACAACCACCAGGACACCGAGGAGTTCGAGCTCTACGACATGCGCAAGGACCCGTACCAGCTCAAGAACCTCTACCGCACCGCGGACCCGGCGCTCATAGCCTCCCTGAACCAGCGCCTGGACTCGCTCGTGGCCTGCCGCGGCGCATCCTGCCGCAGCTGAACGTCTCCTGCCGCGGCCGGCCCGAGCGTTGACCCTGGCGCGAGGCTTCAGCTATCGTCGCGCAGGGGCCGCCGGCAGGGCGCATTCGCCGGCCCGCGTCCCGAAAGGACTCATCCCGTGACCAGCGATTTCGGCTTCAACGGCATCCGCCCGGTTCCCCCGCCCGTGAACGAGCGGGTCTTGGCCTACGCCCCGGGCTCGCCCGAGCGCGCCGAGCTCAAGACACGCCTGGCCGGCATGACCCAGGTTCGCACGCACATCCCCCTGGTCATCGGGGGCCAGGAAGTGAAGAGCGGCGACACCGCCAAGGCCGTGATGCCGCACGACCACGCCCACGTGCTCGCCGACTGGCAGAAGGCCGGCGCCGAGCACGTCACGCAGGCGATCGAGGCCGCGGCCAAAGCCCATCGCGAGTGGTCGCGCTGGCCGTGGGAGGACCGCGCGGCGGTGTTCCTGAAGGCGGCGGAGCTGCTCGCCACCAGCTGGCGCGCGACCCTGAATGCCGCGACCATGCTCGGGCAGTCGAAGACCGCGTACCAGGCCGAGATCGACTCGGCCGCCGAGCTCATCGACTTCTGGCGCTTCAATCCGCACTACGCGCAGCAGCTCTACGCCGAGCAGCCGTTGTCGAACGCCACGATCTGGAACCAGCTCGACTACCGGCCGCTCGAGGGTTTCGTCTACGCGGTGACGCCCTTCAACTTCACCTCGATCGCCGGCAACCTGCCGACGGCGCCCGCGCTCATGGGCAACACCGTCGTCTGGAAGCCGGCCTCCGCGGCGATCCCGAGCGCCTTCGCGATCATCAAGCTGCTCGAGGCGGCCGGCCTGCCGCCGGGCGTCATCAACTTCGTGCCGGGCAATGCCGCGGTCGTCTCGGACGTGGCGCTCAACCACCGCGACCTGGCCGGGGTGCACTTCACCGGCTCGACCGAGGTGTTCAACTCGATGTGGCGCACGATCGGCGCGCACATGGACCGCTACCGCTCGTACCCGCGGATCGTGGGCGAGACGGGCGGCAAGGACTTCATCGTGGCCCACGCCTCGGCCGACCCGCAGGCGCTCGCCGTGGCGGTGGTGCGCGGCGGCTACGAGTACCAGGGCCAGAAGTGCTCGGCCTTGAGCCGCGTCTACGTGCCGCGCTCGCTCTGGAACGACGTGCGCGACCGCGTCGTCTCGATGATCGCGGAGATCAAGGTCGGCGACGTCTCGGATTTCCGCAACTTCATGGGCGCGGTGATCGACAAGAAGGCCTTCGAGAGCATCTCGGCCTACCTCGCCGAGGCGAAGAAGAGCGCCACGGTCCTGGCCGGCGGCGGCGTCAACGGCGACACCGGCTACTTCATCCAGCCGACGCTCGTCGAGACGGCCGATCCCGGATACAAGCTGCTGTGCGAGGAGATCTTCGGGCCGGTGGTCACGGCCTTCGTCTACGACGACGACAAGTGGGCGGAGACGCTCGGGCTCGTCGACTCGACCTCGCCCTACGCACTCACCGGCGCGGTGTTCGCGAACGACCGTCAGGCGGTGCGCGAGGCGGCCGCGGCGCTGCGCGGCGCGGCCGGCAACTTCTACGTCAACGACAAGCCGACGGGCGCGGTCGTGGGCCAGCAGCCGTTCGGCGGGGCGCGCGCCTCGGGCACCAACGACAAGGCCGGCTCGAAGCTCAACCTGGTGCGCTGGGTGAGCGCCCGGGCCGTGAAGGAAACCTTCAGCCCGCCCCGCGACTTCCGCTACCCGTTCATGCAGGCGGAGTAGCTCAGGGCAGCGGAGTCGTGAGCTCTCCCGACAGCCGCTCCAGGAAGTAGCCGACGTAGGTCACGAGACCGATCGCCTGCATCGAGCCGCGGTTGCCGAGCTTCACCGGCACCGACTCCACCATGTCGACGCAGATCGTGCGCACGCGCGCGGGCAGCAGGTTGCCGATCGCGATCGAGTGCAGCGCCGAGGCGAGCATCAGGCAGCAGCCCGCGCCGTGCAGCGCGTCCACGTACGCCTGCTGCGCGAGCATGGTGTCGGTGATCACGTCCCGCAGCGGGCCGTCGTCGCGGATCGAGCCCGCGAGCACGAAGGGCGTCCCGCGCGTCACCGCCTCGAACATCACGCCCGACTTCACGAGCCCCGCGGCCACAGCCTGCTTCACCCCGCCCAGGCGGTTCACCGCGTTGATCGCGTACAGGTGGTTGCGGCTGCCGCCCTCGACGGAGCGGCCGCTCGTCTGGCACACGCCGAGGCTGGTCCCGACGATCGCCTGCTCGAGGTCGTGGACCGCGAAGGCGTTGCCGGTGAGGATCACGTCCACCCAGCCGTCGCGCACCAGGCCCGCGAGCGTCGCGGAGCCGCCGGAGTGGACGACCGCCGGTCCCGGCACCACCACGATGCGCTCGCCAGCGGCCCTCACCCGCTTCATCTCGCGCGCCGCGGCGCGGATCACGATCGCCTTGTTGATCTCGGCCGAGACGTCGTTCGACATGAAGCCGAACACGGCGTAGTCGCGGCTGCGCTCGAGCGGCCGCACGCGGATCCCGGGCCCCCGCAGCGCCACCGGCTCGCCCTGGCGCACGAGGCGCTGCTTCACGCAGTGCGGCACGCCTTCGCGCAGCACCAGCGCTGCGTCCATCTTCTGGTCCGCCGCTTCCACCCAGCGCCCGCCGATGCGCACCAGCGTCTCGAAGTTCGTGGTCGAGTAGAAGTCGTCGGGGAGGATGCCGTCCTGCTCGGCCGGCCCGAAGCGGCAGTCCGCCACCTCGCTGGTGGCGCCCAGGTAGCGCAGCGCCTCCAGGATGCGGTCGAGCCCGTGCGGGTCGCGGGCGCGCACCTCGACCTTCGCGAAGGACGCCTCCTCGTTGGTGCGCCCGACCCGGAACTCCCGGACCTCGAACTCGCCGCCCTCCTCGACCACGCGGTCGAAAACGCGCCGCATGATGTCGGAGTCGATCAGGTGCCCTTCGAGCGTGATCGTGTCGGAGACCATTGCGACCCCTCGCGGCGGTTGCGCTACAGGCGCGGCAGCGTCAGCCCCTGCTGCGCCTGGTACTTGCCCTTCTTGTCGGCGTAGGACGTCTCGCACGGCTCGTTGCCCTCGAAGAACAGGAACTGCGCGATACCCTCGCCGGCGTAGATGCGCGCCGGCAGCGGCGTCGTGTTCGAGACCTCGAGCGTCACGATGCCTTCCCACTCGGGCTCGAGCGGCGTGACGTTGACGATGATCCCGCAGCGCGCATAGCTGCTCTTCCCGACACAGACTACGAGGATGTCGCGCGGGATCCGGAAGTACTCGACGCTGCGCGCCAGCGCGAACGAGTTCGGGGGGATGATGCACTCCTTCGCCACGACGTCCACGAACGAGCGCGGGTCGAAGTCCTTGGGATCGACGACCGTGTGGTTGATGTTGGTGAAGATCTTGAACTCGTCGGCGATGCGGACGTCGTAGCCGTACGACGAGAGCCCGTACGAGATCACCCCCGCACGCACCTGCGAGTCGGTGAACGGCTCGATCATGCGCTGCTCGACCGCCATCTTCCGGATCCACCGGTCCGACATGACGGACATCAGGCTAGCTCGATGCCCGGGAAGAAATAGGAGATCTCGAACGCCGCGGTCTCGGGCGCGTCCGAGCCGTGGATCGCGTTGGCCTCGATCGACGAAGCGAAGTCCTTGCGGATCGTGCCGGCCGCGGCCTTGGCCGGGTCGGTGGCGCCCATGATCTCGCGCAGCTGGGCAATGGCGGAGTCGCGCTCGAGCACCATCGTGAGGCAGGGCCCCGAGGACATGAACGTGCACAGGCTCGCGAAGAAGGCCCGCGCGCGGTGGACGTGGTAGAAGCCTTCGGCCTCGGCCGGCGTGAGCGTGCGCAGGCGCAGGGCCACGATGCGGAAGCCGGCCTCCTCGAGGCGCGAGAGGATCGCCCCCGCGTTCCCCGCCTTGACCGCGTCCGGCTTGATGATCGAGAAGGTGCGCTCGGCCACGTTTCGTCTCCTCCTCCTACTTCTTCTTGAGCACGTCCCTGATGGCTGCGCCGATGTCCGCGGGCGACTTCACCACCCGGATCCCGGCGGCCTCCATCGCCTTCATCTTCTCGGCTGCGGTGCCCTTGCCCCCCGAGATGATGGCGCCGGCGTGGCCCATGCGACGTCCCGGCGGCGCCGTCTGGCCCGCGATGAAGCCCACCACCGGCTTCTTGACGTGGGCTTTGACGTAGGCGGCGGCATCCTCTTCGGCGCTGCCGCCAATCTCGCCGATCATCACGATCGCCTCGGTTCCGGGGTCTTCGTTGAAGAGCGCGAGCGCGGCCGCGTGGTTGGTCCCGATGATCGGGTCGCCGCCGATGCCCAGGCAGCTGCTCTGCCCGATCCCGAGCGCCGTGAGCTGCGCGACCGCCTCGTACGTCAGCGTGCCGCTGCGGCTCACGACGCCGACCGGGCCGGCCATGTGGATGTGGCCCGGCATGATCCCGATCTTGCACTTCTCGCCCGGAGAGATGATGCCCGGGCAGTTCGGGCCGATCAGGCGCGTCTTGCTGCCCCGCACTCGCTCCCACACGCGCACCATGTCGAGCGTGGGGATGCCCTCGGTGATCGCCACCACGAGCCCGATGCCGGCCGCGCACGCCTCCAGGATGGCGTCGGCTGCTCCGGCGGGCGGCACGAACACCGCCGAGGCGTTGGCGCCGGTCTTGTCGACGGCCTGCTGCACCGTGTCGAAGAGCGGGAAGCCCTCGACCGTGGTGCCGCCCTTGCCCGGCGTGACGCCGCCCACCACCTGCGTGCCGTAGTCCCGGCAGCCCTTGGCGTGGAAGGTGCCGTGCTTGCCCATCCCCTGCACCAGCAGCCGCGTGTCGCGCAGCGCGAGGACGCTCACCGTGCACCCCCTGCCGCGCGCACGATCTTGGTGGCGGCCGTGGTCATGTCGTCCGCGGTATCGAAGTTCAGACCCGACTCCTCCAGCATCTTCCGACCCTTGTCCTCGTTGTTGCCCTTCATGCGCACCACCACCGGCACCTCGACGTGCAGGTCGCGCACGGCGGCGATCACGCCCTCGGCCAGCACGTCGCAGCGCAGGATGCCCCCGAAGATGTTGATCAGCACGGCGCGCACGTCCTTGTCGGCGAGCAGGATGCGGAAGGCGTTCTTGATCTGGTCGGCGGTGGCGCCGCCGCCCACGTCCAGGAAGTTCGCCGGGCTGCCGCCCGCGAGCTTGATGATGTCCATCGTGGCCATCGCCAGGCCCGCCCCGTTCACCATGCAGCCGACGTTGCCGCCCTCGAGCTTGATGTAGTTGAGGCTGTGCTTGGAGGCGTCGACCTCGAGCGGCTCCTCCTCGTCGAAGTCGCGCAGCTCCACCAGGTCGGGATGGCGGAAGAGCGCGTTGTCGTCGAAGCCGACCTTGGCGTCGAGCGCCAGCACGTCGCCCGCCCTGGTGATCAGGAACGGGTTGATCTCGACGAGCGAGGCGTCCGTGCCCTCGAACGCCTTGTAGAGCGCGGCGAACAGCGGCACCGCCTTCGTCACCACGTCGGGCGCAAGCCCCAGGCCGAACGCGAGCTTGCGCGCCTGGTAGGGCCGGAAGCCGACCACCGGGTCGATCTCCTCCTTCAGGATGGCCTTCGGGTCCTTGGCCGCGACCTCTTCTATGTCCATGCCTCCCTGCGTCGAGGCCATGAACACCGGCCGGCCGCTGCCGCGATCGACCAGGATCGCGAGGTACATCTCCTTCGATCCCGCGAGGTCCACACCCTGCTCGATCAGCAGGCGCTTCACGACGCGCCCCTCGGGACCCGTCTGGTGCGTCTTGAGCGTCATGCCGAGCATCGCCTTCGCGAGCGACTCGCAGTCCTCGAGCGTCTTCGCGAGCTTGACGCCGCCGCCCTTGCCACGCCCGCCGGCGTGGATCTGGGCCTTCACGACGACCGGAAGGCCAAGTCCCTTGGCGGCCTCCACCGCCTCGGCCTCCGTGTAGGCGACCTTGCCTTTCGGCACGGGCACGCCGTACTGGGCGAGCACCGCCTTGCCTTGGTACTCGTGGATCTTCACGTCTCTGGCCTCCTGGCTGCCTTCTCAGCGCGCCTTGATCTCGAGCAGCTCGACCTCGAACACGAGCGTCGCGCCCGGAGGGATGGTGCCGTCGGGCGTGCCGGCATCGCCGTAGGCAATCTCCGACGGGCACACGAGCTTCGCCTTCTCGCCCTGCTTCATGCGCTGGACAGCCTCGGTCCAGCAGGGGATGACCTGGTTGAGCGGGAACTCGGCCGGCTGTCCGCGCTGCACGGAGCTATCGAACACCTTGCCGTCGGGAAGCGTGCCGTGATAGTGCACGCGAACGACGTCCGTAGCCTTCGGGCTCTTGCCGCTGCCCGGCTTGATGGTCTTGTAGACGAGACCCGACGTGAGCTTGACCGCGCCCGGCTCCGCAGCCGCGGCGTCCCGGAAGGCCGTCGCCTGGGTCTTGGTCTCGGCCGCCCCCGCCGCCGCGCGCGAGCGCGCGAGCGCGTCGAACTTCTGGGCGTAGTCCCCCACCGGGAACTCCGGCTGTCCGCCGCGGGCGGTCGCCTTCACGCCGCGCTGCAGGATCTCGAGCTCCTTCTCGGAGAGGCGCATCGGCCCGGCGAAGCGCTGCCCGATCATCGCGCCCAGGGCGTAGATCGTCTTCTCGTCCTCGGTCATGGCCGCCCCGCTCGGGGACGGCGAGGCGGCGGGCGCCGCGGGCTTCTGGCACGCCGCGCTGAGGGCCGCCGCCGCGAGCAGCAGGGCGTAAACGCTGTTGCGGTTCATCGTGTGTCTGGCCTTTCCGCCCGGCACGCCCGCCTCTCAACCACACGGGTTCAAAGCGCCGAACGACCGATGCTATCCGTGCGCGCTCGGCGAGGCAAACCGCGAGCGGAGTACAATCGGGGCGCGGAGGAGGGCACTCTTGGCACGGGCGGTGAGGTCCGCGGGCGCGTCGTTCCTCGCGGGGCTGGCGCTCGGCGGAGCGGCGGCCGCGGCGTGGGCGAGCCTGGGTCGCAGGCGCAAGCTCGACCCGCGCATCGTGCGGGCTCTGCCACGCGCACGCCAGGCGCCCATGGTCGTGTTCGTGCCGGGGCTGCTCGGCAGCCAGCTGCTGCGGCCCGACGGCAGCGTCGCCTGGCTGAGCCTCGGCAACACGCTCGGACACCACGACCTGTCGCTGCCGCGCAAGCTGCCGTTCGCGGCCTCGCGCGACGAGCTCGTCCCCGGCTTCCTGATCGGCACCGACTCGGCGCTGCCGCGCGCCTTCGGGTTCACCGAGTACGCCGACATGCTCGATCTGCTCGACGCGGCCGGCTACGAGCCCGGGACCGGGCCCGGCCTGCGCTACGCGGTCTACACCTACGACTGGCGGCGCGACCTGGTCGAGGCCGCGCGCGGCCTGGCGCTCCGGCTCGAGGGGCTGGCACGCGAGATCGGCGACCCGGGCGCGCGCTTCCACCTGGTGGGGCACAGCATGGGCGGCCTGGTGGTGCGCTGGTACCTGCGCTACGCCGGCGCCGAGCCCGACGAGCACGCGCCGGTCACGTGGGCCGGGGCGCGGCGCGCCGCGAGCGTCGTGCTCACGGCCACGCCGAGCGCCGGCAGCATCCCCGCGCTCGGGGCGATCACGGGCGGCGAGCGGGTCGGCCTGTCGCACACGACGCTCGCGGCCTCGGTCGTGAGCCGCATGCCGTCGATCTACCAGCTGCTGCCGCCCGCCGGCACGCGGTCGCTCGTCGATCCGCGCGGGCGTGAGCTCGACTGCGACCTGCACGACCCCGCGACCTGGGAGCGCTTCGGCTGGGGACCGTTCGGCCCGGGCTCGAAGCGGGATGCGGCCGAGCGCGCATTCCTGGTGGCGGCGCTCGAGCGGGCGCGCGCGTTCCACGCCGGGCTCGCGCGCCGGCCAGACTTCAAGGCGCCGGTTCCCGTGCACGGGCTCGGCGGCGACACCCTGCTGACGCTGGCGCGGGCCGTCGCCGGCGAGGGCCCGGCCGGCAGCCCGCCCCGGCTCGTCGCGCAAACGCGGCGCGAGCAGGACCTGCTGTTCGAGGCGGGCGACGGTCGCGTGACGCGCACGAGCTTCCTCGCCACGCAGCTCGCCGACGAAGGCGGCGACCCGGAGGCGCACGGCATCCCCGAGCTGTCGGGCGCCTTCTTCGGCAGCGCCGACCATCACGGCCTGTACGCCGACCCCGCATTCCAGAGTCTGCTGCTGCGCCTGCTGCTGCGGCCCGCGCCGTCGCTGCTCGCGCGGTCCGCCTGAGGGGAGACACTTGGGCGACGACGCGGGGGTCGGGCAGGAGCTGCGGGGGGTGATCGAGACGCTGCGGCGTCGCGACCAGCAGTATCGCCTGCTCGCCGAGCAGGCGGCCGACGGTGTCCTGCTGGTCGGCGCCGACGGCCGCATCGCCGACGCGAGTCCCGGCGCTTCGGTGCTGCTCGCGCGCCCGCGCGGCCAGCTGGTCAAGCTGCCGCTCGCGGACCTGGTCGAGGCGGACAAGGCGGTCGACAACGTGAGCGCGCTGCTCTCGCTCCGCGAGAGGCAGCGGCTGACGCGCTCCTACCGGCTGCGCCGCCTGAAGGGCCCGCCACTGGAGGTGGAGATCAGCGCCCGGCGCCTGGCCGACGGCCGGCTGCAGCTGGCGCTGCGAGACATCGCCGAGAGGCGGCGCGCGGCCGACGCGCTGCGCGAAAGCGAGGAGCGCTACGAGCGGCTGGCGGCTTCCGCCGCGGACGCGATCGTGATCGAGGCCTCAGGCCGCGTCGTGCTCGCCAACCCGTCGCTGCGGCGTCTGCTGGGCCTGCAGCCCTCGGCGCCCGTCGCCGGCCGGGCGCTCGGCGACTTCGTCCACCCCGACGAGCGGCCGGAGGTGGCGCGCGCCGCCGCGGGCGCCGCCTCGGCCGGCCCCGCGGGAGTACGGCTCGTGACGCGGCTGCGGCGGGCCGACGGCTCGACGGCGGAGGTGGAGGGCGCCGCGACCGTCGTCACCTATCGCGGCCGGCCCGCGGTGCAGTTCCTGATGCGCGAGGTGCGCGACGAGCGGCCGGCCGCGCAGGGCGACGTCTACCGCGACTCGCTCACGGGGCTCACGAGCGCACTCATCGCACCCGACCGGCTCTCGGTCGCGATCGCGCAGGCGTACCGCCATCGCGCGCGGGTGGGCCTGGTGCACGTCGACCTCGACGACTTCGGGGCGACAGACGCGAAGCTCGGACGGCCGCTCGCCGACCGGCTGCTGCGCGCGGTCGCGCGCCGCCTGCTCCACTGCGTGCGCCAGGGCGACACGGCCGCGCGGCTCGAGCAGGACGCCTTCGCGCTCGTGCTGCCGGGCCTGCACCACGCCGAGGACGCGACGCGCATCGCCGAGAAGGTGCTGCGCGCGCTGCGCAAGCCCTTCCCGCTGAGCGAGGGCGCCACCAGCCTGACCGCGAGCGTTGGGATCGCCGTCTTCCCCGAGGACGGCGAGGACGCGCCGGCGCTCTTGGCATCGGGCGAGCGCTCCGCGGCGCGCGCTCACGCCGCGGGCGGGGACCGCATCGAGTCGAGCGCTCCCCCGCCGCCCGACGAGAGCTGGGACGCCGTCGAGCTCGAGGCGGGGCTGCGCGCCGCGCTCGGCGGGGGCAGCATGTCGCTCAACGGCACGCCCCCGGCCGCGGGCGCGCTGCACTACCAGCCGATCTTCGCCGTTGGGGGCAAGATCCTCGGCGTCGAGGCGCTGCTGCGCTGGCAGCACCCCCAGCTCGGACTCGTGTTCCCGCAGCACTTCCTGTCGAAGGCCGACTTCACCGGCCTGATCCTGGCGATCGGGCCGTGGATCCTGCGCACGGCGGCGTGCGAGGTGCGCGAGTGGCAGCGCGACCACCGCGGCCTGCGGCTCGCCGTGAACCTCTCGCCGCCCGAGCTGATGAAGCGCACGCTGCCCGACGAGGTGAAGGCGGCGCTCGAGGAGACCGGCTTCCCGAAGCAGCTGCTGCAGCTCGAAGTGCCCGAGGGACACGTCGTCTCCGACCTGCCGCGCTCGCTCGACATGCTGCACCGGCTGAAGGCGCTCGGCGTGTCGCTGGTGCTCGACCGCTTCGCCGTGCGCTACTCGTCGCTCGGCCGGCTCGCCGAGCTGCCGCTCGACGGCGTCAAGCTCGACCTGGCCTTCCTGCGCGGGCCGTCGTCGAACCCCGAGGACGTCTCGCTGCTCACGGCGGTGACCGCGGTGGCGCGCGGCCTGAAGCTGCGCGTGTGCGCCCAGGGCGTCGAGAACGCGGCGCAGCTCCAGCTGCTGGAGCAGCTCGGCTGCTCCGAGTTCCAGGGCTTTCACCTGGGGCCCCCGGTGCCCCCGGGGACGCTCGCCGACCAGCTCTCACCGCGCGGAAAGCGCCTCACGGAGTCGCGCCGATGAGCTTCGGCGGCCGGCTCGAGACGCTCGACCTCTCGGCGCTGCTGCAGACGCTGTCCGTGGGGGTCGCGAGCGGGCGGCTCACGCTCACGCGGCTCGACCGCCACGCGGTGCTGGTGTTGCGCGGCGGGCGCGTCGTGTACGTGACCGGCGGCGCGGCCGTCGAGACGCTCGGCGGCCGGCTGCTGCGACAGGGCCTCGTCGAGGAGAAGCAGCTGGTGGCGGCGCTCGAGCGGCAGCACGACGGGACCGGCTACCGCCGGCTCGGCGAGGTGCTGGTCGAGATGGGGCTGCTCGCCGAGGGCACGCTGCAGATGGTCGTGCGCCAGCGCATGCAGGAGCTGGTGGGCGAGCTTCTGGCCTGGCGCAGCGGCTTCTTCCGCTTCGAGCCGGCGAAGGACGGCAGCCAGAGCGACGTCGAGGTCGACCTCGGCGACTTCGTGCTGCCCGCGGGGCTGCCGCCGCAGGAGCTGCTGATGCGCGCGGTCACGGCACTCGATCACGGCGACCTCGCCCGGCTGCCGCCCCCGCCCGACACGCAGCCGCCGCTGCCGGGCGCCTCCCCGCTCGCGGCGGCGACCGTATCGCCCACGGGCTCCTACGCGGCCGACTTCACCGGCGAGGCCGTCTTGTCGCTGCTGCGCTTCGCCTCGCAGGTCCTGGCACGGGCCGTCGTGTTCGCGGTCGACGGAGACGAGGCGCGCGGCGTCGGCGAGTTCGGGCTCAAGGCCAAGGGCGCCGCCGAGGCCATCCGCGAGACCGTGCTGCCGCTGCGCGAGCCCTCGATCCTGAAGATCGCGGTCGAGCGCCGCCGCAGCTACGAGGGGCCGCTCGAGCCCACCCGCGTCAACCTGCAGCTCGTCGAGCGGCTGGGGGGCGAGAAGGTCCGCGAGGCGGTCGGCGTGCCGCTCATCGTCCTCGGCGAGGTGCGCTACGTGCTCTACGCCGACAACGCGCCGTTGGGGCGCCCGCTCGGACCGCTCGAAACGCTCGAGTCGGCCGCAGCGCGCGCGGCGCGCATCATCGAGAAGACTCTGCTCGCGCGCGTTGCCAAGCCGCGCGCTGCGGGAATATAGTCGGGCCTCGTGAGCACCTCAGCTGTCGCGACTCCCAAGGCCCCCACGCTCCTGTCTTCGACGATCGGCCGCAAGGCCGTGATGGCGGCGAGCGGACTCCTGCTCTACGGCTTCGTCGTGGGGCACATGCTCGGGAACCTGCAGATCTACCTCGGTCCCGAGGCGATCAACGCCTACGGCGAGTTCCTGCAGCACTTCCTGCACGGCCAGGGCATCTGGATCGCGCGCTTCGCGCTGCTCCTGGCGGTGGCGCTTCACGTCTGGGCGGCCATCTCGCTGACGCTCTCGAACTGGTCCGCACGACCGCTCGGGTACCGCGAGTGGCAGGCGCAGAAGTCCAGCTACGCCTCGCGCACCATGGTCTGGAGCGGCCCGCTGCTCTTCGCGTTCATCGTCTACCACCTCGCCCACTTCACCCTGGGCAACGCGCATCCCGACTTCGTGCGCGGCGACGTGTTCCGCAACGTGGTTGTGGGGTTCCAGAACCCGTTCGCCTCGGCCTTCTACGTCCTCGCCATGCTGGCGCTGGGCCTGCACATGTACCACGGCTTCTGGAGCATGCTGCAGACGCTCGGCCTCAGCCACCCGCGCTGGAACCGGGTGCGCCGCGGGCTGTCGCTGCTGCTCGCGGGCGCCGTGGTCGCCGGCAACATCTCGATCCCGCTCGCCGTCCTCACCGGCCGCATCCACCTGTAGGCAGCCAGCATGGAACTCAAGGCCAACGCGCCGTCCGGGCCGCTCACCGAGAAGTGGTCGAAGCACCGCTTCGACATGAAGCTGGTGAACCCGGCCAACAAGCGCAAGTACAAGGTGATCGTGGTCGGGAGCGGCCTCGCCGGCGGGGCCGGCGCCGCCTCCCTCGCGGAGCTCGGCTACAACGTCGACGTCTTCTGCTACCAGGACAGCCCGCGGCGGGCGCACTCGATTTCCGCCCAGGGCGGCATCAACGCGGCCAAGAACTACCAGAACGACGGCGACTCGATATTCCGGCTGTTCTACGACACCGTCAAGGGCGGCGACTTCCGCGCGCGCGAGGCGAACGTCTACCGGCTCGCCGAGGTGTCGGTCGAGATCATCGACCAGTGCGTGGCCCAGGGCGTGCCGTTCGCGCGCGAGTACGGGGGCACGCTCGCGAACCGCTCCTTCGGGGGTGCCCTCGTCTCGCGCACGTTCTACGCGCGCGGCCAGACCGGCCAGCAGCTGCTGCTCGGCGCCTACCAGGCGCTGATGCGGCAGGTGGGGCTCGGCACGATCAAGCTCCACCCGCGCCACGAGATGCTCGAGCTCGTCGTGGTCGACGGCCGCGCGCGCGGGATCGTGACGCGCGACATGGTGAGCGGGGCGCTCGAGACGCACTTCGCGGACACGGTGGTGCTGGCGACCGGCGGCTACGGCAACGTCTTCTACCTCTCCACCAACGCCAAGGGCTGCAACGCCACCGCCATCTGGCGCGCCTACCGCAAGGGCGCGGCTTTCGCCAACCCCTGCTACACGCAGATCCACCCGACCTGTATCCCGGTGCACGGTGAGTACCAGAGCAAGCTCACGCTGATGAGCGAGTCGCTCAGGAACGACGGCCGGATCTGGGTGCCGAAGCGGCAGGGCGACACGCGCCCGCCCGACCAGATCCCCGAGGACGAGCGCGACTACTACCTCGAGCGCAAGTACCCGACCTACGGCAACCTGGCCCCGCGCGACATCTCCTCGCGCGCAGCCAAGCAGGTGTGCGACGAGGGCCGCGGCGTCGGGCCCGGAAACCTGGGCGTCTACCTGGACTTCAAGGACTCGATCGCGCGTCTCGGGGCGGCCAAGATCGCGGAGAAGTACGGCAACCTGATCGAGATGTACGAGCGCATCACCGACGAGGACCCCTACAAGGTGCCGATGCGCATCTTCCCGGCCTCGCACTACACGATGGGCGGGCTGTGGGTCGACTACAACCTGATGAGCACGATCGCGGGGCTGTACGTCGCGGGCGAGGCCAACTTCTCCGACCACGGCGCCAACCGGCTCGGCGCGTCGGCCCTGATGCAGGGGCTGGCCGACGGCTACTTCGTGCTCCCCTACACGATCGGCCACTACCTCGCCTCCACCAAGCTCGACAAGCTCGACGCGAGCCATCCTGAGGCGCGCAAAGCACTCGCCTCTGTCGAGGAGCGCAACAGCAGGCTGCTCGCGCTCAAGGGTCGCCGCACCGTGACCGAGTTCTACCGCGACCTCGGCCAGATCATGTGGGAGCACTGCGGCATGGCCCGCAACAAGCAGGGCCTCGAGACCGCGCTCCAGAGGATCCCGGCGCTGCGCGAGGAGTTCTGGAAGGACGTCAACGTGCCGGGTAGCGCCATGGAGCTCAACCAGTCGCTCGAGATGGCCGGCCGCGTGGCGGACTTCCTGGAGCTCGGCGAGCTGATGTGCCTCGACGCGCTCGAGCGCGAGGAGTCGTGCGGCGGGCACTTCCGGGAGGAGTACCAGACCCCCGACGGCGAGGCGCTGCGCGACGACGAGCGCTTCTGCCACGTGGCGGCCTGGGAGTGGAAGGGCGAGGGCCAGAAGCCCGTGCGCCACGTCGAGCCGCTGGTGTTCGAGAACGTCCACCTCCAGACCAGGAGCTACAAGTGAAGGGGGGTGCTGCGCCGCACCCCCCTTGGACCCCCCGCTCGCTCCGCCGAAGTGAATTCGGCTGCGCTCGCAGCCTGTTGCCTGTCACCCGGCCTTCTGTAGAGAGTCAACTCTCATGAATCTCGTATTGCACGTCTGGCGGCAGAAGAACGCGAGCGCTCCAGGCCGGTTCGCGACCTACGAGGCGAAGAGCGTCAGCCCCGACATGTCCTTCCTCGAGATGCTCGACGTCGTCAACGAGGAGCTCACCCGCAAGGGCGAGGACCCGATCGCGTTCGACCACGACTGCCGCGAGGGCATCTGCGGCACCTGCAGCGTCGTGGTCAACGGCCGGCCGCACGGACCGCGCACGCGCACGACCGCCTGCCAGCTGCATATGCGCAGCTTCAAGGATGGCGACACGCTGGTGATCGAGCCCTGGCGCGCGGCGGCCTTCCCGGTGATCAAGGACCTGGTCGTCGACAGGAGCGCCTTCGACGTGATCATCGCGGCGGGCGGGTACGTCTCGGTGTCCACCGGCTCGGCTCCCGACGGCAACGCGATCCCGGTCCCGAAGGACGACGCCGAGGCCGCGATGGACGCCGCCGCCTGCATCGGCTGCGGCGCCTGCGTCGCGGTCTGCCCGAACGCCTCGGCGATGCTGTTCACGGGCGCCAAGGTGTCGCAGCTCGCGCTTCTGCCCCAGGGCCAGCCGGAGCGCATGATCCGCGTGCGCCGGATGGTCGCCACGATGGACGCCCTCGGCTTCGGCGGCTGCACCAACCACGGCGAGTGCGAGTCGGTCTGCCCCAAGGGCATCCAGCTCGACGTGATTGCCCGCATGAACCGCGACTTCCTGAAGGCGACCCTGCTCGGCGCCGAGGCGCGCGAGGGCGGAGGCGGCGCGGGCTAGCCGCTCGCCTCGCTTCCACACGTGAGTGACCGGACCCTCGGCCTGCACGTCCGCGCCCGCAGCGGGCCGGGCATCCTGCACCAGCTCACGGGTGTGATCGCCCGGCACCAGGGCGACATCACGTCGGTCGACATCGTCGAGCGCTCGCAAGCGGGAAGCCGCGTCTACTTCGAGATCGAGCTGCCCGGCGCGCCCGACGCCCTGCTGGCCGAGCTGCGAGCCCAGGACGCGGCGCTCGAGGTCGAGGTCGTCGAGACCTTCTACCGCGTCTTCGGCAAGCGCATCATCATCGTGGGCGGCGGCGCGCAGGTCGGCCAGGTGGCAATCGGCGCCATCTCCGAGGCCGACCGCCACAACATCCGCGGCGAGCACATCTCGGTCGACACGATCCCGCTCGTCGGCGAGAAGCCGCTGGCCGAGGCGGTCCGGGCCGTCGTCCGCCTGCCGCGCGCCAAGGCGCTGGTGCTCGCCGGCTCGCTCATGGGCGGGGAGATCGAGACGGCGGTTCGCGAGGTGCGCGCCCGCGGCCTGCTGGTGATCAGCCTCAACATGGCCGGCAGCGTCCCCGACGCGGCCGACCTGGTGGTGACCGACCCCGTCCAGGCCGGCGTGATGGCCGTGATGGCGGTTGCCGACACGGCCCGTTTCGCGGTCGAGAGACTCAAGCGCCGCGTCTTCTGAGCCGGGTGGAAACTCGTTTGGAACGAGTCCCGTCGGTCACCACCGGCCCTTCGGCTGCGCGAAGCGCACCGAGTAGACACGTCCGTCGCTCGTCTCGTGCTCGAGCACGAGGCGCGTCGGGAACAGCGCCTGCGCGGCGGCGACGGCCTTGGCGAAGCGCTCCTCGCCGTAGTCGCCGCGGTGCAGGACCACGTAGTTGACGCCCAGCTTCTCGAGCGCGCGCACGCTGCCTTCGTCGGGGAAGCGGGTGAGCTGGTCGAAAAGCATCTCGTGGCGCGGCGGCACGAAGCCGCTGTAGCCGTTCACGACCGGCTGCCAGTGCAGCATCGAGTGCAGCATGTAGTGCGAGTGGTAGCGGGCCGAGCCTATGGCGTCACTCGGCGGCGCGACCGGCAGCTCCGCCGCGACGAAGGGCTTCGGCCGTGATGCCAGCCAGCGGTCCACCTCCCCCACTTCGATGGCGTAGGCCGGGGCCTTCAGAGGGAACTGCGCGAACTCTCCCGCCAGGAGCAAGACGAGCGCTGCCCCCACTGAGACACGAGCTGCGGGCCGGACACGTTCCACGAGCCGGCCCACTCCGGCCCCCGCGAGGATCGCGACGGCCAGCAGTGTGAGGATCGCCAGGCGTGACGGCACACGGATGAGATCGAAGCCCGGCAGCAGCTTGTAGAGCGCCGTGTAGAGGCCGAAGGGAGGCCCGAGGCTGGCCCAGAGCGACAGCCCGGCGAGCAGGCCGTAGTACCCGAGGCCCGCTCCCGGGGCGGGTCGGGACGCATCCTCGCTCCTGCGGCGAACGCAGAACAAAAGTGCTCCGACGAGCAGCAGTGGCAGCCAGCCCGGGAACATGTAGGCCTTCGCGTCCGCGACGGCCCTTTCGAGGGGCGGCGCGAGCGACAGCAGAGCCTGGTCCACGTGCGTCGGCGAGGCCAGGAAGCTCGCGGCGTTCGGGACCCAGTCGTAGACGGCGCCGATCGTGCGGCGTAGGCCCAGCTCGCGCTGCACGCGGAAGTAGGGCACCAGGAACGGCAGGTTGAGCGCCAGGAGCAGCAGGCCCGCCACGCCGACGTCCCGCACCAGCTTGCGCAGCGGCGGGAGGCGACGGCGGACGACGAGGTACATAGCGAGGGCCACCAGCGAGAGGAACAGGAAAAGGCCGCCGTGGCCGCTCGTGACCGACTGAAGGGTGAAGAAGGCGATGGCTGCGACCAGGTCCTGCCTTCGTCCGCGCTGCAAGTAGGCGTGGACGAATGCGAGACAGAAGGGGATCCACTGGACGGTGGCGAGGTGCAGCTGCGCCAGGCGCGTGAAGCGGGGCGGCGCGAAGGCGAAGATCACACCGGCCGCGAAGGCACCCGCGGTTCCGATGCCGAGCTGGCGCGCGAGCAGGAAGCTGCCGGCTCCCGACAGGACGCAGGACAGGAAGACGACGACGTTGAGCGCGAGTACCGGATTGTCTGTGGCCAGCAGGAACGGGGCGCCGAGCACGGCGCTCCCGACGAGGTGCTCGGAATACGCGAGCGTGCGCGGCTCCGGGTGGAAGATGTTCGCGTCGAAGAGCCGCAGCGGCTGGTGCAGCAAAGCGTGGACGTCCCACGACAGCGTCCACAGGAAGAGCCGGGTGTCGGCCGAGAGCGGCAGTGCGCGCGTGCCCGGATCCAGGCTCAGCGGAAGAGTCAGGATCGCGGTCAAGGCGACGAAGACGGCGACGACCGCAGCCGCCCGGCGGAGGCGCGCGGCGCTGCCGCCTGGGACGTCACTCTGGCTCATGGGAAAAAGCCTTGCCTCGTTTGACCCAAGGGTCGCGGGCACTTAGTTTACAGCCCTCCTTGGAGGAAGCATGGTGAGCCTGACTCGATCCTCTCTTGTCGTGCGCGTGATCGCGGCCGCCGTCTTCGTCGCGGCCTCGGCCCCTTCCGTCAGGTCGCAGGACCGCACGGGTGCAGTCCGCCTCCAGGTCGTGCCGGACCGCGCCGATTGGACATACGCGCCTGGGGCCCCGGTCGTGTTCCGGGTCTCCGCGACCCGCGACGGACATCCCTTCCCGCTTCCCAGCGTGACCTGGAAGCTGGGGCCCGAGATGCTGGACCCGACCGAGGAGAAGGCGGTGCCGCTGCCCGCCGAGGGCGTGACCGTCAAGGCCGCCGGGCTCAAGGAGCCCGGGTTCGTTCGGCTCGTGGCCACGGCTACGTTCGAGGGCCAGGACTATCGCGCGGTGGGCACGGCCGGCTTCGCTCCGGAGAAGATCGCACCGACGGTAGACCAGCCTGCCGACTTCGACGCCTTCTGGGCCGCGGGCAAGGAAGCCCTGGCCAAGTTGCCCGTGGACGCGAAGCTCGTCCCGATGCCCGAGGTGAGCAACGGCAAGGTCGACTGCTGGCACGTGAGCCTGCAGAACGTGGGCCCGACCACGAGCGGCACCAGCCGCTTCTTTGGTGTGCTCTGCGAGCCGAAGGGCGACGGCCCCTTCCCGGCGCTGCTGCAGGTTCCGGGGGCCGGTGTGCGGGCCTACCGCGGAAACGTGGCGATGGCGGAGAAAGGGATCATCACGTTCCAGGTCGGCATCCACGGCGTACCCGTCAACCTCGACCCGACGGTGTACGAGGCCATGGGAGCGGGCGCGCTCTCGGGCTACCCGACCTTCAACCTCGACGAGCGCGACCGCTACTACTACCGGCGCGTCTACCTGGGCTGCGTGCGGGCCAACGACTTCCTGATGGCCCGGCCGCGCTTCGACGGTAAGACGCTGGGAGTCACGGGCGGAAGCCAGGGGGGAGCCCTCTCCATCGTGACCGCGGGGCTCGACCCGCGCGTCAAGCTGCTCGCCGCCTACTACCCGGCGCTCTCGGACATGACCGGCTACCTGAAGGGACGCGCGGGTGGATGGCCGCACATGTTCCGCGAGGCGCCCCGACGCCTCCCGGCGCGAATCGCCAACGTCGGCTACTACGACGTCGTGAACTTCGCGCGGCGCGTGAGCGTGCCCGGCCTCTACTCCTGGGGCTACAACGACGAAACCTGTCCGCCCACCTCGATGTACGCGGCCTACGGAGTCATCCCGGGCGAGAAGTCGCTCCTCCTCGCCCTGGAGACCGGCCACTTCACGACTCCAGAGCAGGTGAAGCGCGTCAACGCCTGGCTGGAAGCGCGGCTGCTGGGCCGATAACCGCCGGGGTCAGGTCCGGTGCCGAGGGCCGGGCGCCAGTTCAAGGCCTGACCCTTTTGGCTCCGGCTAGACCTTCAGGATCGTCACCAGCTCGCGGACGGCGTCGGCCGACTTGTGGAGCGCGGCGCGCTCGGAGTCGGTGAGCTTGATCTCCCAGATCTTCTCGATGCCCTTCGCCCCGAGCTGGGCGGGAACGCCGACGTAGAGGCCCTGGACGCCGAACTCGCCCTCGAGGTAGCAGCAGCAGGGCAGGATCTTGTGCTTGTCCTTGAGCACGGCGTCCACCATCTCGGCGGTCGAGGACGACGGCGCGTAGTAGGCCGAGCCCGTCTTCAGCAGCGAGACGATCTCGGCGCCGCCGCCGGCGGTGCGCTTGACGATCGCCTCCACGCGGTCGGGCGGCAGCAGCTCGGTGATCGGGATCCCGCAGACCGTCGAGTAGCGCGGCAGCGGCACCATCGTGTCGCCGTGGCCGCCGAGCACGAAGGCGCTGGTGTTCTCGACCGAGACCCCGAGCTCCATCGCGATGAAGGCCCGCATCCGCGCCGAGTCGAGCACGCCCGCCATGCCGAAGACACGGTGCTTGGGGAAGCCCGAGACCTTGTAGGCCACCTGGCACATGGCGTCGAGCGGGTTCGAGACGATCATCAGGATCGCGTTCGGCGAGTGCTTGGCGGCGTTCTCGGTGCACTCCTTCACGATCTTGTAGTTCGTGTTGAGGAGATCGTCGCGGCTCATGCCGGGCTTGCGCGCGATGCCGGCGGTGATCACGACGACGTCGGAGCCGGCGGTGTCCTTGTAGTCGTTGGTGCCGACCACGCGCGCGTCGGAGCCCTCGACCGGTGTCGCCTGCATCATGTCGAGGCCCTTGCCCTGCGGCATGCCCTCGACGATGTCGATCAGCACCACGTCCGCGAGCTCGCGGTCGGCGATCCGCTGCGCGAGCGTCGCCCCGACGTTGCCCGCCCCCACGACCGTCACTTTCCTGTTCATGAGTTCTCCACCGGGATCACGACGAACCGGGCGATTCTAGCGGACAAACAGCTAGAATGGGCGCATCGCGAAGGAGGCTTCATTCATGCCCTACACCCACGTCAAGGTGCCGACCGAAGGCGCCAGGATCACCATCAAGGACGGAAAGCTCCAGGTGCCCGATCGGCCCATCGTTCCCTTCATCGAGGGCGACGGCACCGGTCCCGACATCTGGCGCGCCAGCCACCGCGTGCTCGACGCCGCGGTGGCGAAAGCCTACAGCGGCAAGCGGAAGATCGCCTGGATGGAGGTCTACGCCGGCGAGAAGGCGTTCAAGCAGGAGAACAACTGGCTGCCCGACGAGACGGTGGAGGCGTTCCGCGAGTTCCTGGTCGGCATCAAGGGCCCGCTCACGACCCCGATCGGCGGCGGCATCCGCTCGCTCAACGTGGCGCTGCGGCAGATGCTCGACCTCTACGTGTGCCTGCGGCCGGTGCGCTGGTTCAAGGGCGTCCCCTCCCCCGTCAAGCACCCCGAGAAGGTCGACATGGTGATCTACCGGGAGAACACCGAGGACATCTACGCGGGGATCGAGTTCGAGAGCGGCAGCGAGGACGCGAAGAAGGTGCTCGCGTTCCTGAAGGAGAACTTTCCCAAGTCGTACGCCAAGGTCCGCTTCCCCGCCACGACCGCGGTCGGTTTCAAGCCGGTCTCAGCCGAGGGCAGCGAACGGCTGGTGCGGGCCGCGATCGAGTACGCGCTCGCCCACAAGCGCAGGAGTCTGACGCTCGTGCACAAGGGCAACATCATGAAGTTCACCGAGGGCGCCTTCCGCAACTGGGGCTATGCGCTCGCCGAGCGCGAGTTCGCAGATCGCGTCTACACCTGGGAGCAGTGGGAGCGGACCAAGAAGGCCAAGGGCGAGGACGCGGCCAACGCCGAGCAGAAGGCGGCGCTCGCCGGCGGCAAGCTGCTGGTGAAGGACGCGATCGCCGACATCACGCTGCAGCAGGTGCTGACGCGCCCGGACGAGTTCGACGTGATCGCGACGCTCAACCTGAACGGCGATTACCTCTCCGACGCGCTCGCGGCGCAGGTGGGCGGCATCGGCATCGCACCCGGCGGCAACATCAACTACGTCACCGGCCACGCCATCTTCGAGGCCACCCACGGCACCGCGCCCAAGTACGCGAACCTCGACAAGGTGAACCCGGGCTCGGTCGTGCTCTCCGGCGAGATGATGCTGCGCTACATGGGCTGGACCGAAGCCGCCGACCGGGTGATCAAGGGCATGGACGGCGCCATCTCGGCACGCACGGTGACCTACGACTTCGCCCGCCAGATGGAGGGAGCGAAGGAAGTGAAGTGCAGCCAGTTCGGCGACGCTGTCATCGCCGCGATGTAGCTACTTCGCGCGCTCCACGAAGCGGCCGTCGCGGGTGTCGACGCGGATCTTCTCGCCCGACTCGATGTAGGACGGCACCAGCACCTGGATCCCGGTCTCGACGGTGGCCGGCTTGACCTGGGCCTGGGCCGTCGCGCCCTTGATCGCAGGCGCCGTGTCCTGGACCAGCAGGTCGACCGTCATCGGAAGGTTGAGCGCGATCACGCGCTCCTGGAACAGGACCGTCGTCACCTCGACGTTGTCCAGCAGGTAGCCGGCCGCGTCGCCCACGCGCGTGGCGTCGAGCGTCGTCTGCTCGTAGCTCGCGAGGTCCATGAATACAAAGTCGTCGCCCTGGCGGTAGAGGAACTGCGCGGTGCGGTACTCGACCTCGGCCGTGGTCACGGTTTCGCCGCCGCGCCAGGTCTTCGCGAGGGTCT
>DATEUE010000022.1:0-4069 GCA_035283305.1 Vicinamibacteria bacterium
GGCGAGCAGGGCGGCGAGGCGCGACGCGGCCGCCGGCCCTTCCACGACCGCCACCGGCAGCGCGTCGGGCGGCCGGCTGCGGAACGCGAGCCCCAGGATGCCCGCGAGCAGGATCGGGAACACGAACACCCAGAACACGGCCTCGGGCTCGCGCACGAGCTCCCGCACGCGGGCGAGCGTCAGCTCGACGAGCGGCGACCGCACCCGTGCCTCGGGGACTTCAGGCATCGCGCAGCGTGTGGCCGGTGAGGGCCACGAACACGTCCTCCAGGGTGGCGTGGTGGGTCGTGAGATGGGAAGGCGACGCGCCCTTTTCGGCGAGCGCCGCGAGCAGCGCAGGAACCGTGCGGTGCACCTCGCGCACGGTGAGGCGCCAGCGCCCGTCCTCGTGTGCGATGCCTTCGACGCTCGGCAGGGCGCGCAGCGCTTCCGCCGAAAGCGCAGGTGCCTCATCCCCCACCGCGAACTCGATCACGTGCTCGGCGCCCAGCGACGCGACCAGCTCCCGGGGCGTGCCGAGCGCGATCAGCTTGCCGTGGTCTACGATCGCCACGCGGTCGCAGAGCCGCGCGGCCTCCTCCATGTAGTGCGTCGTCAGCAGCACCGTGCGACCCCGCGCCTTCAGCGCCTCCACGATGCCCCAGGTCTGCAGGCGCGACTGCGGGTCGAGGCCCGTCGTGGGCTCGTCGAGGAACAGCAGCTCCGGATCCCCCACGAGCGCGCACGCCAACGACAGCCGCTGCTTCTGGCCGCCCGAGAGACCCTTCACGTAGGCGCCCGCCTTCTCCTGCAACTCCACCAGGCCCAGCGTCTCGGCGAGGCTGCGGCCACGCGGGTAGAAGCTGCGAAAGAGAGCGATCACCTCGCTGACCTTCAGCTTGTCCGGAAACTTGGTCTCCTGCAGTTGAACGCCCAGGCGAGCGCGCAGCGCCAGGCCCTCGCCGTGCCAGCGCTCGCCCAGGACCTCGACCTCGCCGGCGTCCGGGTGGTTGAGGCCCTCGCAGATCTCGACGGTCGTCGTCTTGCCGGCCCCGTTCGGGCCGAGCAGGCCGAAGCACTCGCCGCGACGGACCTCGAGATCCAGGCCGTCCACGGCCACGACGGAGCCGTAGCGCTTCACGAGGCCGCGGCAGCGGAGCGCGGCCGCTGCTTCAGGCATGCGGCAACCCCTCCAGGAACTCCCGAAGCGCGCGCCAGTAGGCCTCGCCCCCGACCAGGTACGTGTCGTTGTGGCTCGCCCCGGGGATGGCGAAGAAACGCTTCGGCTCGGGTGCCGCGTCGAACACGCGGCGGCCCTGGGCGAACGGCACCACCTCGTCCCGCTCGCCGTGCAGCACCAGCAGGGGCATGCGCAGGCGGGCCACCTTGGCGACGTTGTCGTAACGGGTCCGCACGAACGGCCAGAGCGGAAGGAAGGGGTAGACGGCCCGGGCCATCTCGGGGACCGACGCGAATGGCGACTCGAGCATCAGCGCTCGCGCCTCGACCTCGAGCGCGAGCTGCAGCGCCACCGCCGACCCGAGCGACTCCCCGAAGAGCACCACGCGCTCGGGGCCGTGGCCGTGCGCGACGAGCCAACGGTAGGCGGCCCGCGCGTCGCGATAGGTTCCCTGCTCGTCCGGGCTCCCCTCGCTCTTGCCGTAGCCGCGGTAGTCGAAGAGCAGGGTGTCCACGTTCAGGCGCGACTGCATCAGCAGAACGCGGTCGAGGCGGTGCGACACGTTGCCCCCGTTGCCGTGACAGACGAGCACGGTGAGCCGCGACCCCTTCACGGGGAGGAACCAGCCGTGGAGCCGGACTCCGTCCTCGGCCCGCAGCTCGACCTCCTCGGACGCGAGGCCCAGGCCGGCCGGGGTGACCTCGTGCGCCCGCGTCGGGAAGTAGATGAGGTGCTTCTCGAAGAGCAGCAGCAGACCTCCCGCGATGACGAGCAGGACGAGGATCCGGAGGACCGCGCGCACCGCCGCTCGCCAGCGCACTACCGGATTATCGCCGGCCCGAGGTCGTCCCGGCTCGCTCGAGGTCACGGTGCCGTGAGGTCGAGACGGAACGAGTGGACGAGCTGGTCGAGATAGCCCTCGGGCACGGGGTCGCCCGCGATGCCGTAGCCGTCGGGCCACTCGCCCCGCGGCAGGTGCGTGGTGCCGAAGAGGCGGTCGAGCCAGGGCAGGTGCACCGCGAGGTTGCGGTCGCGCGCTTCCGCGGCCCTGGCGTGGTGCCAGTGGTGGAAGCGGGGCGTCACCAGCAGGCTCTCGAGCGCGCCGAACGAGAAGCGCACGTTGGCGTGGATGAAGACCGCGTGGAACGAGACGAAGACCAGGTAGGCGTAGAGCGCGGGCTCCGCGAAGCCCGCGAGCTGCAGCGGGACGAGCACGAGGCCGCGCGTCACGACGGCGTCCACCACGTGCAGGCGCGACCCGGCCAGCCAGTCCATGTCGCGGCTCGAGTGGTGGACGGCGTGGAAGCGCCAGAGCAGCGGCACCTGGTGGAAGGCGCGGTGCACGGCGTACTGCGCGAGATCGGCGACCAGGATCGCGGCGAGGAACTGCACGCCGAGCGGCAGCGCGCGGACGACCGCCGCGAGCCCCGCGGGCTCGAGGAAGTGCCCGACCGCGACCGCGGGCAACAGGATCAGGAACGAGAAGACCTGGACCAGCCCGTGGCTCACGAAGAAGTGCAGCGTGTCCGTGGTCCAGCCGAGCCGGAACGTGCTCTGCGCGGGCAGCCGCGGGAAGAACCGTTCGAGCGGCACGAACAGCAGCGCGAGCAGGAACAGGTTGAGCACGAACCAGTCGAGCCCGAGCGTGGGACGCGGCTCCAGGCTGTCCGGCAGCGCGACTCCCCCTCCGCCGAGCAGCGCCGCCAGCACCGACAAGGCGCCCCCGGTGAGACCCAGCACCTTGCGCCGGCGCAGCAGCATGCTGATGCACCCGCTCACGAAGCCGGCTGCGATCACGCCCTGGATCAGGCCGCGCACGAAGGGCAGCGGATACAGCGCACGGAAGCGCGCCGTGGTGAGCCACTCCGGAAACCAGAGCACCAGCACGCAGAGCAGGCCCAGCCCCCCGAGGAACACGCTGGCCGTGCCGCTCAGCCAGCCGGACCCCAGGCGGCTCGACTCGGCGTCGTCGAAAACCCGCTCGAACCAGCGATCGAGGGCGGGTCGGTCCTCGCGGCCATCGGTCATCGGGCTCTCCTCGACCAGATGGTAGCCTGAGCCATGACCGCTCCCGGCCCCGGACGGCCCTCCGAGATCGTCGTCGTGGACGGCCGCGTCTACCACCTGGGGCTCCTGGCGTCCGAGCTCGCCGCGAATCTCTTCATTGTCGGCGACCCGGCGCGGGCCTATACCGTGGCTGCCCGCTTCGACCGCGTGGACCACGAGGTGAAGCACCGCGAGTTCGTGACGTTGACGGGCAGGCACCGGGGCCTGCCCGTCTCGGTGATGGGGACGGGCATCGGCCCCGACAACGTCGAGATCGCTCTCGTCGAGGCCTGGGCGCTCGTCACGCTCGACCTCGCCACCGGACTGCGGCGTCCCGAGTCCGGTCCGGAGGCGGCGCGACCCCTGACCGTCCTGCGTATCGGGACCTCGGGCGGCACGCGCGAGGACGTCGCGGTGGGCACGCTCGTCGTCTCGTCCTACGCCATCGGGCTGGACAGCACGGGCCTCTATTACGAGGGGCCGCCCGCGGACGAGACCGTGACGGCGCTCGAGCGGGCCGCCCGGCGCGCGATCGAGGAAGGAGTCCGTCCGGGCTCCCGCTTCGCCTCCGCGTTCACCCCCTACGCGTCCCGGGCGACACCGGCGCTCGTGGCTGCGCTCGAACGCGAGGCCACGACCGCGGGGGCGCGCTTCGTGACCGGAGCGACCGTGACGGCACCGGGTTTCTTCGGACCCTCAGGCCGCCACGTGGACGGCCTCACGAACACGGTGAGCGACGTGAAGGCGCGGCTCGGCCGGATCGAGGCGCTCGGGGTGCCCGTCTTCAACATGGAGATGGAGTCGAGCCTGCTGTTCCACCTCGCCGGGCTGCTCGGCGTCCGCGCCGGGACGATCTGTCCGACG
>DATEUE010000023.1:0-19913 GCA_035283305.1 Vicinamibacteria bacterium
TCGCCGTGTGCACGAAGCGCGCCGCCGCTCGCGCGTGCAGCCCGAGCCGATTGCGAATGCGCAGCGAGCGCGTGATCACGACTTCCTGGCCGCCAGGATCTCGCTCGCCACGAAGATCGCTCCCTTGCCCTGCTCGCGTACCGCGCGCGCCACCTCGACGAGTGCCCCCTCGCGCAGCCCCGCGGCCTTGATGATCATCGGCAGGCTCACGCCGGTGACGATCTCGACCTTCTCCGAGAGAAACGGCAGGCTCAGGTTGGTGGGCGTGCCGCCGAACATGTCGGTGAGCACGAGCGCCGCCTCACCGCCGACCTCCGCGATGCCGCGCTCGATCGCGGCGCTGGCGGCGGCCGCGTCGTCGGCCCAGCCGATCGACACCGCGACGATCCCCGGCAGCTCGCCGTGGATCGTGCGCGCCGCGCTCACGAGCTCCTCGGCCACCCGGCCGTGCGTCACCACCACGATCCCGATCATGGCCTCACTCCTGACCCAGGTCCCGGTGCACGACGCGCACGGGGAAGCCCTTCTTCTTGACCGCCGCGCCGATCGCGTTGGCGAGCATCACGGAGCGGTGCCGGCCCCCGGTGCAGCCGATCGCCAGCGTCAGGTAGCTGCGTCCCTCGCGCTCGTGGCGCGGCAGCACGAAGCCCACGAGCTCCAGCACCCGCTTCAGGAAGCGCTGCGTGTCGGGCTTGCGGCGCAGGAAGCTGATGACGGGCGCGTCCGCCCCGGTGAGCCGGCGCAGCTTCGGCACGAAGTTGGGGTTCGCCAGGAAGCGCGCGTCGAACACCAGGTCGGCCTCGGACGGCAGGCCGAACTTGTAGCCGAACGACAGCACCGACACCAGCATGCGGCGCGCCTCGGCGCGCGTGTCGTAACGCTCGCGGACGTAGTCCCTTAGCTCGTGGACCGTGAAGCGCGATGTGTCCAGGATCGCGTCCGCCAGGCGTCGCACGCCGACGAGCGCCTCGCGCTCGGCGCGGATCCCGATCGCCGCGGGCTCGCGGCCCGAGAACGGGTGCGGCCGGCGCGTCTCGCTGAAGCGCCGCAGCAGGGTGCGGTCGTCGGCCTCGAGGAAGACCAAAGACGCCGCGAGCCCGGCGTCGCGCCGCAGCCTCCGGTACAGGTCCGGGAACGTGGCCGGGAAGCCGCGCTCGCGCAGGTCGACCACGAGCGCCGTGTGCCGCAGCTCCGGCGAGCGGCGCACCAGCTCGGCGAAGGGCGGCACCAGCGCCAGCGGCAGGTTGTCGACACAGAACCAGCCGGCGTCCTCGAGTGCCCGCGAGACGTGGGTCTTGCCCGATCCCGAGAGCCCCGTGATCACCAGCAGCTTGGGCCGCCGACGCTCGGCCCGGGTCACGGGCTCCCCCGCGCCGGGCGTGCCCGCCGCCCGCTTCCGCGCGAAGGCGCCACGAGCTCGTCCACACGCTCGACGAAGCGCCGCGCCGCGTCGTAGCCGCCCTCGCGCAGCAGCTGGTTGCGCGCCGCGACCTCGACCAGCAGCGCGATGTTGCGCCCCGGCGCCACCGGCATGCGCGCGAGCGGCACCTCGACCCCCAGCACCAGGAACTTCTCGCCGCGCAGCCCGAGCCGGTCGTACTCCTTGGCCGCGTCCCAGCGCTCGAGCTGGACCACGAGCTCGATGCGCTTGCTGAGCCGCATCGAGGAGACGCCGTAGAGGTCCTTGATGTTGAGCACACCTAGGCCCCGCAGCTCCATGTGGTAGCGCGTCAGGTCGGGCGACACCCCCACCAGCAGGTCGCCCATGCGCTTCACCTCGACCACGTCGTCGGCCACCAGCCGGTGGCCGCGGTCGATCAGCTCGAGCGCGCACTCCGACTTGCCGATCCCGCTCTCGCCCAGGATCAGGACGCCCAGCCCGAACACGTCGAGCAGCACCGAGTGCAGGTGCAGGCGCGTCGCCAGGCGTTCCTCGAGGAACGCCGAGAGCAGCTTGATGAAGGGCGTCGACTCGAGCGGCGTCACGAGCACCGGGATGCCCCGCGCCTCGGCCGCGGACAGGAGCTCCGGCGCGGGTGCGATGCCCTTGGTCACGACGAAGCAGCTGATGCGGCAGCTGCACAGCTTGCGCAGCACCGAGCGGCGCTGCCGCGCGGGGAGCTTGCGCAGGTAGCCGGCCTCGCTGCTGCCGAGGATCTGGACGCGGCCGTAGCGGATGTAGTCGGTGTAGCCGGTGAGCGCCAGCCCGGGGCGCTGGACGCGCGGCAGGTGGACGCGGTTCAGGGTCCCGGCCCGCCCCGCGGCGAGGTCGAGCTTCAGGGCTTCGGCCCCGCTCTCGAGAAGCTCGCTCACCGCGACACCGGCGCCGTCCTTGGGAGCCGGGGCCACCGGCAGCTTCGGCCGCCGCCGCGTCGGGCGCTTCCCCATCAGGCCTCGGGTCCGAGCCAGCTTGTCATAGGCGCACGCCTCCGCGGGGGAGGCCGAGTCGGGTCAGTGTACGGTCTTGCGCAGGTTGGAGGGCGGCAGGCGCAGCTCCTCGCGGTACTTCGCCACCGTGCGCCGCGCGAGCGGCAGGCCCTCGGCCCCGAGCACCTCGGCGATGCGCGAGTCGCTGAGCGGCCGCGACGCGTCCTCCTCCTCGATCATCTTGCGGATCCGGTTCTTGATCGAGACGGAGCTCACCGCCTCGCCCATCGTGGAGGTGATCCCGCTGTGGAAGAAGAAGCGCATCTCGTAGACGCCGCGCGGGGTGTGCATGTACTTGTTGGCCACCACGCGCGACACGGTCGACTCGTGCATGCCGATGTCGCTCGCCACGTCGCGCAGCACCAGCGGCCGCAGCTGGGTGACGCCGTGGTCGAGGAACGCGCGCTGGTGGCGCACGATCGACTCCGCCACTTTGTAAATCGTGCGCTGGCGCTGGTCGACGCTCTTCAGCAGCCACAGGGCGCTCCTGAGCTTGTCCTTGACGTAGGCGCGCGTCGCCTCCGAGCCGGGCTCCTTGTTGTCGAGCATGCGCTTGTAGGTCGGGCTGATGCGCAGCTTGGGCAGCCCGTCGTCGTTCAGCAGGATCTTGTACTCGTCGCCTTCCTTCACCACGAACACGTCCGGCAGGATGTAGTCCGAGCGCTTCGAGCTGTAGCGGTTGCCGGGGCGCGGCGAGAGCCCGCGGATGATTTCGAGGTGGTGCGACACCTCGTCGGGCGACAGCCCCATCTGGCGCGAGATCTCGGGGTACTGGTGGCTCTGGAGCTGCTTGATGTGGTCACGGACCATCAGGTCAGCCGGCGAGTTCTCGAGCCCCAGCACCCGCAGCTGGATGCGCAGGCACTCCGTCAGGGTCCGCGCGGCGATGCCAGGCGGGTCGAGCGCCTGCACGTGGCCGAGCGCCTTGTCGACCGCTTCCATCGGCCACGGCCCCATCGCCGCCACGTCCTCGAGCGTCACGCGCAGCAGGCCGTCCTCGTCGAGGTTCTGCACGATCGCCTCGGAAATCAGCAGCGTCAGCTCGTCGGTCGCCGTCATGTGCAGCTGCCACAGCAGGTAGTCGTACAGGTCGAGCGACTCGGTGAGCGTGTTTTCGATCGGCGGCACCTCGGGCACCTCGGCCGGCCGCATCCGGCGCTCGCCGCCGCCGTCGTCGAAGTAATCCTCGAAGAAGCGCTCGACCTCGATGTCCTTGAGCGGGTCGTCGGGGCGCTCGCGCTCGGCCTGGGGCTCCGCCTGCGCCTCCTGCGCGATCTCCTCGCTGGTCTTGGTCTCCTCGATCGGCACCTCCTCGAGCAGCGGGTTTTCCATCACCTCCTGCTCGAGGACCTCGGCCAGCTCCAGCGTCGTGAGCGGCAGCAGCTTGATCGCCTGCTGCAGCGACGGCGTGAGGATCAGCCGTTGCGACAGGCGCGTGCTGAGCCCTAGCTTCTGGTGCAGCGCCAATGCTCAGGCTCCGCTCTCGGGGGTGGCCTCAGGCCTCACGGCCATCGAGACGGAATCCCTCTCCGAGGTAGACGCGCCGCACCTCGGGATCCGAGGCGAGCTGCTGCGGTGTACCGGAGCGGAACACATTGCCGTCCCTCAGAATATAGGCCCGATCCGTTATTTTCAAGGTCTCGCGCACGTTGTGGTCCGTGATCAGGACGCCGATGCCGCGATCGCGCAGGTGCGCGATGATCTTCTGGATGTCGATCACCGCGATCGGATCGATCCCGGCGAAGGGCTCGTCGAGCAGGATGAACGAGGGCTGCGCCGCGAGCGCGCGGCAGATCTCGAGCCGCCTGCGCTCGCCGCCCGACAGCGTGTACGCGGGCTGGCGCGCCATCGCGTGGATCCCGAGCTCGTCGAGCAGCTCGCGGGCCTGGGCACGCTGCTCCGCCGCGGGAAGGCCGCGCGTCTCGAGGATCGCGAGCACGTTCTCCTCGGTGGTCAGCTTGCGGAAGACGCTCGCCTCCTGGGGCAGGTAGCCGATCCCGGCGCGCGCGCGCTGGTACATCGGCATCCCGGTGATGTCCTCCCCTCCGAGCGTCACCGAGCCCGCGTCGGGTCGCGCGAGCCCCACCACCATGTAGAAGGTCGTGGTCTTGCCGGCGCCGTTCGGGCCCAGCAGGCCCACCACCTCGCCCTGGCGGATCTCGAGCTCCACGTCGCGCACGACGACCCTGCGCCCGTAGGACTTCGTGAGCGCCGACGCGCGCAGCACGCGCGGCTCGCGCGCCGGCGCTGGAGGTCCGGGTGGCGTGCTCAAGGCCTCTGGATCTCCTTGCGCCTGAACACGGCCTCGCTGCGCGCTTCCTCGCGCCCGTCCACGCGGATCCGGTCGCTGCCGACCTCGAAGGTCAGGATGCGCCCTTCCAGGCGGCGGTCGACGTCATACAGCACGACCTTCTCGCCGGTGAGCACGAACGTCTCGCTCGCGGGGGTGTAGGTGCCGCGCTCACCGGTGGCCCGGCGCACGCCCTGGTGCACCTCGACGGGCTCGCCCGCCAGCAGCCGGTCGACCGTCTCGCCGTCCTTCGTGAGCAGCACGATCGCCTCGGGGCTGCGCGTCAGGATGTCGCCCTGGCGGATCTCCACGTCGCCCGTGTACACGATCCGGTGCTTCTCTTCCTCGTACTGCATCTCGCGGCTTCGCGCCTCGACCGCGGCCGGCTCCTTGGACGCTCCCTTGGCGGCCCGCGGATGCAGCACCGAGGTGGTCCCGCCGGTCGCGAGCATGCGCCTTCGGCCCGGCCCCGGCTCGTCGAGCGTGATGAGCGGCGCCCGCACCTCGTCGCTTCCCGAGCGGACGAACGCGTTCTCGCGGTAGCGCGCGGTGCGCGTGCCCGGGTCGTACTCGAAGTCGCGGCAGGTGAGCAGCGTCGGCTCCTGCCCCCCGAACAGGCCCGCGCCGCCGCGACCCTTGCCCGCGACGGTGTGGCGCACGTTGCCGCTCGCGGTCACCGCACGCGTGCGCGTGCCGATCCGGATCTCCCGGCCCCGCAGCTCCGAGCCCTCGGCCTCGTCCACGATGCGAGGGTCGCGCGTCAGCAGCAGCGTGCCCGTCGCGGCGTCGAACCCCGAGTGGCCGGCCCAGGCCTTGCGTCCCGGCTCGTTGAAGACGACCGAGCCCTCGAAGACGGCGTCCCGCACCGCGCCGGTCACGGGGTCGAGCGAGGCCACGAACGCGTCGCTCTCGACCCGCCGCGCAGCGAGCGCCCCCGGCGTGAGCGGCTCGCTGACGAGCAGCGAGCGGTCGCGCGCGCCCGAGCGCGGGCTGGTCCCGCGCGGCCCGTGCAGCGAGAGCAGCCGGCCCTCCGCGTCGAAGTCGAAGCGCAGCCGCGGCCCGCTGACGCGCCGCCGCTCCGCCGGCTCGCTCGGCCCCGGCTCGATCTCCAGCGAAGCCGCGCCGGTCGCGACCGCGTCCTGCAGGATCCCCTTCGAGCGGAAGACCACCTCGAGCCGCTGGCTGCGCAGGCGCTTCGTCCCGGAGGCGGGGGCGGCCGAGCCCGGCACCGGGTCGCCCGCGCCCGACAGCAGGTCCACGTCGCCGATCGCCGTCGCGCGCTCCACCGCGTCCATGTCCGCGCTGGTGTCGAGCCGCAGGCTCGCGCTCTTCAGCTCGCGTGTGCCCTGGCGCACCACGACGGCGTCCGTGAAGGTCACGAAGCGCTCCTCGCGCGAGGCGGTCGCGGAGGCCGACGTGACGTCGGTCGGGGGTCCCGACGCGTTCTCGATCCGGACGCGCACGTCGCCCTTGATCAGGACGCCCGAGCCGGTGCGGTACTCGAGCGCCATGGCGCTCCCGGACAGTGCTCCGCGCTTGAAACGCACCGGGTCGGGCGTGAACGCGCGCTCCTTGTCGCCCCAGTACTTGAGCGTGTCCGAGTCGAGCTCGAAGCCGTCGTCGGTGCGCAGCTCGACGTTGCCCTTGAACGCCGCGCGCTCGCGCCCCGGCTGGTACTGGCACTCGTCGGCCCGGATCGTCACGCTGGCGGGGCGGCCCTGGCTCACGAACGGCAGGGTCGCCTCGACCCCGCGCATGCTCATGACGTCGCCCTGCCCGCGCACCATCTCGCGCGCCTTCACCTCGATCTTCCGGCTGTCGTCGCGGAATCGCAGGAACGCCATGTCGCCGACCGTGGTCCCGGTGCCCACGACGGCCGGCGCCGCGACCGCGTCCGCGGCCCTGGGCGCGGGCCGCAGCAGGTTCCAGGCGACCAGAGCACTCACCAGCAGCACGAGGCCGAGCAGCCCCCGGCGTGCCGTTTTCGCAGGATCGTGCGTGAGGCGGTCGTGCAGCTGGCCCACGCGATCATTCTACAGCCGGGGTCGTGCACGGCCCGCACGAGCGGCGGGCGTGCCGCCTTCAGGCCGGCTTCTCGGGCGCAGCCTGCTTGAACTCGTGGCCCTCGCGACCCATGTTCCGGAACTTGAGGTAGCGCTCCTGGACCAGCCGCTCGCGCGGAATCTTGCCGAGCTCCTGGAGCTGGCGTCGCACCACCTTGTCGACGCTCTTGAAGAGCGCCTCGTGGTTCACGTGCGCCCCGCCGGCCGGCTCCGCGATTACCTCGTCGACGAGCCCCATCCCCAGCAGGTCGCGGGCGGTGATCTTCATCGCCGCGGCCGCCTGCTCGGCGCGCGAGGCGTCGCGGAACAGGATCGACGCGCAGCCCTCGGGCGAGATCACGGAGTAGACCGAGTGCTCGAGCATGTTCACCCGGTCGCCGATCGCGATCGCGAGCGCGCCACCGCTGCCGCCTTCGCCGGTCACGGTCACGATGATCGGCGTCGCGAGCCGGGCCATCTCCCGCAGGTTCCACGCGATCGCCTCGGCCTGGCCGCGCTCCTCGGCGTCGAGCCCCGGGTAGGCGCCCGGCGTGTCGACGAAGCTCAGGATCGGGCGGCCGTAGCGTGCCGCGAGGTCCATCACGCGCATCGCCTTGCGGTAGCCCTCGGGCTTCGGCATCCCGAAGTTGCGGTGGATCTTCTGCTTGGTGTCGCGGCCCTTCTGGTGTCCGACGATGCAGACGGGCACGTCGTGGTAGAGCGCGAAGCCGCACACGAGCGCCGGGTCGTCGCCGTAGCGGCGATCCCCGTGGACCTCCATCCACTCCGTGAAGAGCGCCTGCACGTAGTCGAGCGTGTACGGGCGGTTCGGGTGGCGCGCCACCAGCGTCTTCTGCCAGGGCGAGAGCTTCGCGTACACCTCGCGCCGCTGCGCGTCGAGCGCCTCGCGCAGGCGGCGCGCCTCGCGGTCCTTGGCCGGGTCGCCCGGCCACTTGGCGAGCTCCTCGATCTGCTTCTGCAGCTCCACCAGCGGGGCTTCGAAGTCCGCCTCGGCCAACTCGTCCTCCTCCGCTCAGACGGCTCGGGCCTCAGGCGCGCGGGGCCTGGGTGCGCGCCAGCACCAGGGCCCCCGGCCCCAGCAGCGCCTCGACCTCGTCGCGCAGCACGGCGTCGGGCCTCACCCGATAGTAGGCGCTCGGCGCGAGCGCCGCCGACCAGGAGCCGGGGCGCACGATCTCGAGCGTCACCGGGCAGTCACCACGGTGCGCACCGAGTATATCGCGGAGCCGCTCGCCCTTGCCGCGATCCCAGGCTCCGAGCGGCACGCGGATCGTCACGTGGCGGGCCTCGGCCAGCTTGGCCTGCTCGAGCGGCAGCACGTCCGAGGCGAGCAGGCGCGCCTTCCCGTCGTCCTGGACCTCGGCGCGCGCCTTCACCAGCACCACCTGGTCGTCGGCGAGGCGGGCGCCCGCCTTCTTGTAGGCCTCCGGGAACACCAGCGTCTCGACGCTGCCCTCGAGGTCCTCGAGCACGAAGCTCGCCATCCGGTCGCCCTTCTTGGTCTTGATCAGCCGCAGCGCCGTCACCAGGCCGCCGACCGTCACCTCGCCGTTCGCGGCCTGCTGCGCGAGCGAGCCGGTGGTGGCGCTCGCCCACTGCGCGAGCTCCGCCCGGAAGCGCTCGAGCGGGTGGCCGGAGATGAAGAAGCCCAGCGACTCCTTCTCGAAGGCCAGCCGCTCCGCCTCGGACCAGGGCGGCGCGTCGGCCACGCGCTCCTGTGCTGGCTCCGCCACCGCGGGGCCCGCGGCACCGAACAGGCTCGCCTGGCCGGACTCGCGGTCGCGCTGGCGCTTCTGCCCGCCCTCCATGGCGCGGTCGATCGCGGCGAAGAGCGCCGAGCGCCGCGCGTCGGTCGAGTCGAACGTGCCGCTCTTGACGAAGCTCTCGATCACGCGGCGGTTCACGGCGCGCAGGTCCACCCGGTCGCAGAAGTCGAAGAGCGACCGGAACGGGCCGCCGTCGCGCCGGGACTGCAGCGCGGCCTCGACGGCGCCCTCGCCGACGTTCTTGAGGGCGGACAGGCCGAAGAGGATGTCGGGCGGGCTTCCTTCAGGGGGGGGCCTCAGTGCCCCCCCCTGACCCCCCACTGTGAAAAACATCTCCGACTCGTTGACGTCCGGGGGGAGCACGCGGATGCCCATCTCGCGGCACTCGCCGATGTACTGCACCATCTTGTCGGTGTTGGCGCGCTCCGAGGTGAGCAGCGCCGCCAGGAAGAAGGCCGGGAAGTTCGCCTTCAGGTAGGCGGTCTGGTACGCGAGCCAGGCGTAGGCCGCCGAGTGCGACTTGTTGAAACCGTAGCCGGCGAACTGCTCCATCAGGTCCCAGATCTTGCGGGCCTTCTTCTCGGCGACACCGCGCGAGGCGCAGCCCTTCAGGAACTGGTCCATCTGGGCCGCCATCACGTCGACCTTCTTCTTGCCCATCGCCTTGCGCAGCAGGTCGGCTTCGCCGAGCGAGAAGCCGGCGAGCGCCGAGGCGATCTGCATCACCTGCTCCTGGTAGACCATGACGCCGTAGGTCTCCTTCAGGATCGGCTCGAGCGCCGGGTGCTCGTAGCTCGAGCGCGTCTGCCCGTGCCGGCGCTTGATGAAGTCGTCGATCATCTGCATCGGGCCGGGCCGATACAGCGCGTTGAGTGCCGTCAGGTGCTCGAGCCGGTCGGGCTTGAAGCGCTTCAGGATGTCGCGCATCCCGTCCGACTCGAACTGGAAGAGACCGCTCGTCTTGCCGGCGGTGAAGAGCGCGTAAGTCTTCGGGTCGTCGAGCGGGATCGCCGCCGGGTCGATCACGGTGCCGGTCTCGGCCTCGATCATCTTCACGCAGTTGTCGATGAGCGTGAGCGTGCGCAGGCCCAGGAAGTCCATCTTCAGCAGGCCGATGCGCTCGATGCCCTTCATGTCGAACTGCGTCGTGATGTCGGCGGTGTTGCCCTTGAACAGCGGCACCAGGTCCGTGAGCGGCACGGGCGAGATCACGACGCCGGCGGCGTGGGTCGAGGCGTGACGCGTGGTGCCCTCGAGGCGGCGCGAGATGTCGAGAAGCTCCTTGACGCGCGGGTCCTTCTGGTAGGCGTCGGCTAGCGCCGGGGACTCGGCGAGCGCCTTGTCGAGCGTCATCTTCAGGTCGAACGGGATCATCTTCGCGATCTTGTCGACCTCGGCGTAGGTCATGTCCATCACGCGGCCGACGTCGCGCACCACCGCCTTGGCCTTCATCGTCCCGAAGGTGATGATCTGGGCCACGTTGTCGCGCCCGTACTTGCGGGTGACGTACTCGATCACCTCGCCGCGGCGCGCCTCGCAGAAATCGATGTCGATGTCGGGGGGGCTGATGCGCTCCTCGTTCAGGAAGCGCTCGAAGATCAGCTGGTTCTCGATCGGGTCGATGTCGGTGATGCGCAGGCAGTACGCCACCAGGCTTCCGGCGGCGGAGCCGCGGCCGGGGCCGACCGGGATCTTGCGCTCGCGCGCGTAGCGGATGAAGTCCCACACGATCAGGAAGTAGCCCGCGAAGCCCACGCGGTGGATGACCGCGATCTCCTTGTCGAGCCGCGCCGCGTACTCGGCGAGCGGGTGACGCAGCCGTCCCGCCTCGGCGAGCGGCTCCAGGAAGCGCCGCCGGTCGAGGAAGCCGTCGCGCGTCACCTTCTCGAAGTAGCTAAAGGTGCTGAAGCCGGGCGGCACGTCGAAGGCGGGCAGCGTCGAGACGCCCTCGAGCTTGAAGTCGCACATCTCGGCGACCTCGAGCGTCGACGTGAGCGCCTCGGGGTGGTCCGGGAACAGCGCCGCCATCTCCTCGGCGGTCTTCAAGTAGAAGTGCTGGGTGTCGAAGCGCAGCCGCTCGGTGTCGGTCACCTTCTTGCCCGAGCCGATGCAGAGCAGCACGTCGTGCGCCTGGTGGTCGTCCTTGTGCAGGTAGTGGGCGTCGTTCGTCGCGGCAAGCTTCAGGCCCGTCTTCTCGCGCAGGCGCAGCAGCCCCTGGTTGACCCGGCGCTGGTCGGGGATGCCGTGCTCCATCACCTCCAGGTAGAAGCGGTCCTTGCCGAAGATCTGACTGAACTCGCCCACGCTCGCGAGCGCCTGGCTCTCCGCACCCGCGAGGATGTGCTGCGCGATCTCCCCGGAGAGGCAGCCGGAGAGGCCGATCAAGCCCTCGCTGTGCTTCGCGAGCAGCTCCTTGTCGATCCGCGGGCGGTGGTAGAAGCCCTCCAGGTAGCCGGCCGAGACCAGCTTCACCAGGTTGTGATAGCCCGCGTCGTTCGAGGCCAGCAGCGTGAAGTGGTTGTAGGCCTCGGAGGCGCTCGCGGCCTGGCGCTCGAAGCGGCTGCCGGTCGCCACGTAGATCTCGCAGCCCAGGATCGGCTTCAGGCCCTGCTCGCGGCAGGCGTCGTGGAACGCCACGGCCCCGAACATGTTGCCGTGGTCGGTGATCGCCATCGCCTTCATGCCGAGGCGCGCGCCCTCGGCCACCAGCTCGTCGAGGCGGCAGGCGCCGTCGAGCAGGCTGAACTCGGTGTGCAGGTGCAGGTGAACGAAGTCCGGCTTCGTGCTCATTCCCACTCGATCGTCGACGGCGGCTTGCTGCTGACGTCGTACACGACGCGGTTGATGCCACGCACCTCGTTCACGATCCGGCTCGAGACCCGGGCCACGAGCTCGTACGGCAGCCGCACCCAGTCGGCCGTCATCCCGTCGAGCGACTCCACGGCCCGCAGAGCGATCGTGTACTGGTATGTCCTGTCGTCGCCCATCACACCCACGGAGCGCACCGGCAGCAGCACCGCGAACGACTGCCACAGCTTGCGGTAGAGCGAGGCCGCCTTGATCTCCTCCACGAAGATCGCGTCCGCCTCGCGCAGCACGTCGAGCCTGTCCTTCGCCACCGGTCCGAGGCAGCGCACGGCGAGGCCGGGGCCCGGGAACGGCTGGCGGTAGACGAACTCCTCGTCGAGGCCGAGCTCGAGGCCGGCCTTCCTGACCTCGTCCTTGAACATGAAGCGCAGCGGCTCGACCAGCTTGAACTTCATCGACTTCGGCAGCCCGCCCACGTTGTGGTGGCTCTTGATCACGGCCGACGGGCCGCGCACCGAGACCGACTCGATCACGTCCGGGTAGAGCGTGCCCTGCGCCAGGAAGTCGGCCTTGCCCGTCTTCCGCATCGAGGCCTTGAACACCTCGATGAACTCGCGCCCGATGATCTTGCGCTTGCGCTCCGGGTCCGAGACACCCGCGAGCTTGCGCAGGAAGCGGCTCGAGGCGTCGACGAAGACCACCTTGAGCCGCAGGCGCTCCGCGAAGCGCTTGCGCACCTGCGCCGCCTCGTCCTTGCGCAGCAGGCCGTTGTCGACGAACACGCACGTGAGCCGCGCGCCGATCGCGCGCTTGACGATCATCGCCGCGACCGCCGAGTCGACGCCGCCCGAGAGCGCGCAGATGACCTTGCCCTTCGGGCCCACCTGCTCGCGCACGCGCTCGGTCGCCTCCTCGACGAACGAGCGCGCGTTCCAGTCGCGCCGGCAGCCCGTCAGGTCGAGGAAGTTGGTGAGGACCTTGGCGCCCTCCTCGGAGTGGACCACCTCGGGATGGAACAGCATCCCGTAGAGCTGGCGCTCGCTGTTCTCGATCGCCGCGATCGGGTTGGTCTCGGTCGAGCCCGTGACGCGAAAGCCCCGGGGCGCGCGGCGGATGTCGTCGCCGTGGCTGGCCCAGACGCGGCTGCGGGGCGGCAGCCCGCGGAAGAGCGCGCCGCTCGCCTGCGGCTGGAACACGGCCTGGCCGTACTCGCGGTGCCCGGAGCGCTTCACCTCTCCGCCCAGCACGTGGCTCATCAGCTGCATGCCGTAGCAGATGCCCACGACCGGCACCCCCAGCTCGAACAGCTTCGGGTCGCAGCGCGGCGCTTTGCGCTGGTGGACGCTGTCGGGCCCGCCCGACAGCACGATGCCGCGCGGGTGGCGGGCCGAGAGCGACTCGGCCCGCGTCCCGGGCGGCAGGATCTCCGAGTAGACCGACAGCTCGCGCAGCCGACGCGCGATCAGCTGGGTGTACTGCGAGCCGAAGTCGAGGATGAGGACGGTGTCTCTGTGCATGGACCGAGCGGAATCAGGATTATACCTTCACGGGATCGGCGGGGTTCGCGCGGGGCCTCGGTGTATAGTGCGCCGGTCTTGTCACGACGTGCGTCGCCCCGGCTGCTGCTGCTGCTCGCGACGGGCCTGCTGGCCTGCTCGGGAGCTCGTCCCGCACCCCGGCCGCCGATCTTTCCGCCGCTCGCGGCCTGGAAGACGCTGCTCGACGACGTGATCGTGGAACCGCTCGCCGCGGGCGGTCCACGCATCTTCGTCGCGACGCGCGACGGCGCCGTGCGCTGCCTCGATCGGCCCACCGGCAGCGTGCTCTGGAAGGTCGACGGCTTCCCGGGCCGGCTGAGCGCGACGGAAGGCGTCCTCATCGTGCGCGACGAAAGCGGGACGCTCACCAGCCTTCACCCGCGCACGGGTGCCGTTCGCTGGCGCACCGACACCGGCGTCGCGGGCAGCCTGCCCGCGCTCGTCGACGGCGACCGCGTGCACGTCGCGGGGAAAGGCATGGCTTCCCTGCTCGTCGAGACGGGCGCTCCGGTCTGGGTCGACGGCGCGGGCGAGGAGACGACGGCACCGCCCACGGTCGCGGGCTCGCGGCTCGTCACCGGCGAGAAGGACGGCACGCTGCGCTGCCGCGACCGCGCGAACGGGACTTCGCTCTGGACGCTGCGCACGCGCGAGGCGCTCCTGGCGCCGCCGGTCGTCGACGAGGCGCGCGGCCGCCTCTATCTCGGCACCACCGACCGCCAGATCCTGGAGGTGTCGCTCGACCGGGGCCGGCCGGGCTGGAGCTGGCGCGTCGGCGCCGACGTGGCCCACGCGGGCCTGCTGCAGGGGAAGCGCGTGCTGTTCGCGCCCCACGACGCCGTGCTCTACGCGCTCGCCACGGGCGGCAACCTCGCGTGGCGCCGCCCTCTGCCGTCGCGCCCGCTGTCGCCGCCGCTGGCGGTCGACGGCCACCTGCTCGTGGCCTGTCTCGAGAACGTGATCGTCGCCTTCGACGCCCTGACCGGCCTCCCGGCCGGCAGCTTCAACACCCCGGTGGAGATCCGCGCGGCGCCCGTGAGCGTCGGCGACCTGCTGGTGCTCGGGATGCGCGACCGTTCCGTGATCGCGTACGGCCTGGCCGGCCGCACGCCGCTCGAAGGCGTGCCACCCGAAGGCACCCCGCCCACAGCCGCGCCGGTTGAAGCACCACCAGCCGGCCACTAGACTGTCGGGACCCCATGGTTGCCTGCGTGCTTCCGCTCGCCCGGGCCTCGGCCGCCGACTGGCTCGAGCTCACCAAGCCGCGCATCACGATGATGGTGGTCTTCACCGCCCTCGTGGGGTTCGTGACCGCCACGGCCGCGTCGCCCTGGACCGCCCTGCTGCTCGCGGCGCTCGCCGGGACCGGCCTCGTGGCCGGCGGCGCGAGCGCCCTCAACCAGGTCATGGAGCGCGACACCGACGCCCTCATGCACCGCACGCGCACGCGCCCGATCCCGGCCGGGCGCATCCGTCCCGTCGAGGCCAGCCTGTTCGGCGCCCTGCTCACGCTCGCGGGGCTCGTGCTGCTCGGGGCGCTCTGCGGACCGCTGGCCGCCCTCGTGGCCTTCTCCACCTGGGCGAGCTACCTGTTCCTCTACACGCCGCTCAAGCGGCGCAGCCACCTCGCGACGCTCGTGGGCGCGGTCCCGGGAGCGCTGCCGCCGGTGATCGGCTGGGCCGCCGCGAGCGGCCAGCTCGAGCCCGGGGCCTTCATCCTGTTCGCCATCGTCTTCCTGTGGCAGATCCCGCACTTCCTGGCGATCGCCTGGTTGTACCGGGACGACTACGAGCGCGGGGGCCTGAAGGTGCTGCCGGTCATCGATCGTGAGGGGAGGCTCACCGGCCGCCAGGCGGTCCTCCACAGCGTGGCGCTGCTGGTCGTCAGCCTGGCCCCGGTCGCCGCGGGCCTCGGCAGTGCGCTCTACCTCGCGGGCGCCGTCGGCCTGGGGGTCGCGCTCACGCTCGCCGCGCTGCAGCTCGCGCGTGCGCGTAGCCTCGCCGCAGCCCGCTACCTGTTCCTGGCGTCGGTCGTCTACCTCCCGGCGCTCACGTCGCTGCTGCTGCTGGCCAACCTCTGACCGTGCGCGACCTTCCGACCCTCAACGCGGCGCTCAACGCCGCGAGCGCCTGTCTGCTGCTGCTGGGCTATTGGCTGATCCGCCACGGCCGGCGCGAGGCGCACCGGCGCACGATGCTCGCGGCCCTCGCCACCTCGGCGCTGTTCCTGGTGTCGTACCTCACCTACCACTTCGAGGTCGGCTCGGTTCGCTTCACCGGCCAGGGCCTGGTGCGTAGCGTCTACTTCGCGGTGCTGATCAGCCACACCATCCTGGCCGCGGCGATCGTGCCCCTGGTCCTCGTCACCGTGGCCCGCGCGCGGGCAGGCCGATTCGAGGCACACAAGGGCATCGCGCGCTGGACGCTCCCGCTGTGGCTCTACGTGTCGGTGACTGGCGTCGTCGTCTACTGGATGCTGTACCGGATGAACTGGAGGCCGTAGGCCTTCAGCCACGGGGGAGCCCGGGGGACGGAGGCCCCACTTCGAGAAGCGACTGATCGTCTCTCCGCCTGCGAGGGCCGCTTTTGAAGCAGGACGAGCCGGCGACGGAAAACAGACGGAAACAAACGGAAACAGCAAGGCCAGACCGTCTGGACTGGCTCAAGGGGGGCCTTGACAGCCCCCCTTTACCCCCCGGTGGGAATCAGTCGGCTTTGGCGGGCTTCGGCTCGGGCTTCTGCTTTTCGGTGGGCTTCGGCGCCGGGGCTTCCTGGCGCGCCTCGGCGGGGCTGCTCTCGTAGCTGCCGCCTGCCCGCTTGCCCGCCTCGGCGCCGCGAATGTAGTGCGTCAGGTCGTACGCCTTCATGCGCTCCACCAGCCGGACCGGCTTGGGGAGCCCCCCGGCCTGCGCGCCGACCGCCAGCCCAGTCAGCACGACGGTTGCCATGGCGAGCCGCTTCATCAGAGCCTCCTCGAGCCCCCCGGTGGGGAGCGTCCAGCCCACAGGATACGCTCCTCCGGCCCCGAGGGCAAAGGGAACCCCTGCGCAGAGCGTGGGTTAGAGATGCCCCGTCCGGCGAAGCGCATCCTCGACCACCTCGAGCGCCTTCGCCGGGAGGTCGTACCGCTCGAGCTCCTGCGGGAGTGCCCAGGCCACCTCGAGCGCATCCGAGCCCGCCCGAGCCTCCCCCGAGCGCCAGCGGCAGAGATAGTCGACGATCACGTAGTGGTAGGCCACGCGCTCGCCGTCGCGCTCGATCCGATCGAAGACCGTGAGCAGCTCGAACGGCTCGACCTCGAGCCCGGTCTCCTCGTGCATCTCGCGCACCAGCGCGGCGGCGAGCGGCTCGCCGAGCTCGACGGTCCCGCCGGGGACCACCCAGCGCCCGTAGAGCGGCTGCTTGCCGCGTCGGATCAGCAGCACCCGTCCCTCGTGCACGACGACGCCCCCGACGCCCACGACAGGGGCGGTGGAGCTCACGGAGCGGGCTGCGGCTCGCCCGTCGCCAGCGGCGGTCGTGGGTCCGGCCGCCGGCGCAGGGCCGAGAAGGCCCAGGCGGCGGGTCCCGACAGGGTGTAGAGGCCCGTCGCCGCGAGCAGCGACGCCTCCGGCTGTGTCGCCACGATCAGGAACAGGAGTGCGATGCCCAGCACGCTGATGTAGCTGCGTCGCCGCCGCAGGTCGATGCCCTTGAACGAGCGATAGCGGAAGGTGCTCACCATCAGGAAGCCGAGCACCACGACGAGCGCGAGCATGGCGACCGCCTCCCAGCGCTCGCTGCGCGGCTCGGGCAGCACGAACACCAGGGCCGCGAGCTGCGCCGCTCCCGCCGGGATCGGCAGGCCCACGAAGAAGCGGCCGTCGACGACGTGGCGCTGTACGTTGAAGCGGGCGAGCCGCAGTACGCCGCAAGCCAGGAACAGGAACGCGGCCGGCCAGCCCGCGCGCGGCACGAGCTGGAGCGCCCAGCTGTAAGCGAGCAGCGCCGGAGCGACGCCGAAGGACACCGCGTCCGCCAGGCTGTCGTACTGGGCGCCGAACTCGCTCTGCGTGTTGGTCAGGCGCGCGATCCGACCGTCCAGCATGTCGAGGATCACGGCGCCGCCAATGAGCGGCGCGGCTTCGGCGAAGCGCCCGTCTAGCGTTCGCACGATGGCCAGGAAGCCCAGGAACAGGTTCCCGGTGGTGAACAGGCTCGGCAGGATCGAGGCTCCCCGCCGAAAGCGTCGCGCGCGTTCCAAATTCCTCTTTTCCGCCCCGGGCCTGTCCGCCCGGGGCGGATAGCGCGGGAAGCGGTCGCTCAGGGGTGCGCCGCGGTCTCCCTGCCCCGCCGTGCGATCTCCTGCATGCGGTCTTTGAGCTGCAGCTTCTTCTTCTTCAGCGTCGACTCCTCGACCTGCTCCTCGTCGCTCAGGACGGCCTTTTCGGCCAGTTCGCCCAGCCGGCTCTCGTACTCGTGATGCTGTGCTTCGAGCTGGCGGTATTCCTCGTCGGTCATCGTGCGGGTGGGCGAAACCGTATCCTGCAGCATCGGCGCCTCCTGCCGGGTTGAGGGAAACCCTCGTGTTGGGTTTTCAGTAGTGCATCGTCGGGGGGTGGGGGTGCCCATCCCCCGAATGGAAAGCTAGCACCTTGAGCGGATCAGTTCAAGATCGATCCGTCAGGCCGTCGAGCCATCCTACCCCTCGTGCACGAGCACGAGCGCGTCGTCCGTGGGGTCGACGTAGTACTGCTTCCGCTGCCCGAGCGGGACGAAGCCGCATTCCGTGTAGAGCGCCCGTGCGGCCGCGTTGCCGGCCCGCACTTCGAGCAGCACCCGCCTCGCTCCGGCCCGCACCGCGCGGGCGAGCGCGATCCCGAGCAGGAACCGCCCGAGGCCGCGTCGCCGGACGTCGGGGTGCACGGCCAGGTTCATCACGTGCATCTCGTCGAGGACCACCCGCAAGGCGGCGTAGGCCACGATCCGGCCGCGCCCCTCGAGCACCAGCACCGCGTCCGGCGCGGGCCTTTCGATCTCGGCCCGCAGCTGCGGCTCACTCCAGGGGTGGAGCGAGGACACGCGCTCGAGCGCGGTCACGGCGGCGGCGTCATTGGGCTCTGCCCGCCGCAGGAAGACGCCGCGGCTCACGCCCGGGAGGGCCGGATCGCGGCGCCGCGCAGGTAGATCGGCTGGAGCGCCGCGGGCGGGCCCGCCTCCTGCGCGCGTGCGAGGGCCAGCCGGCCAAGCGTGGCCGCCAGGAAGTCGCTCGCATCGGGAAAACACGCGCCGGCCACCGCGGCCCGAATCGCCTCCCGATTGGCGAGCGCGGCGTTGCCCACGAAGGCGCTGCCGGCGGCGGCGCTCGCGAGCGCCGCCTCGAGCGGGCCCACGCTCCGCTCGCCTTGCAGTCGCCCCGCTGCGTCGTAGACCGCCCAGAAGACTTCGCCCCGAAACGCGTCCAGCAGCGCCACGATCGGTCCTGAAGCGGAGGCGACGCCGTGGGCCACCACGTCGAGCGTCGACACGCCCAGGCAGGGACGCCGGCTCGCGAGCGACAGGCCCTGCACCGTGCCGAGGCCGACGCGCAGGCCGGTGAACGAGCCCGGGCCGCTGGTGACGGCGAACAGGTCGAGCTCGGCCGCCCCGATCCCGAGCCCGCGCAGCACCGCGTCGACCGCCGGCAGCAGCCAGCGGGAGTGCCCCGCGTCGGTCACTACGTGCGTCTCGGCCAGGACTGCCGAGTCGTCCACCACGGCCAGGCTGCCGCGCGACGACGTCGTGTCGACGGCCAGGACGCGCACGGGCTAGCTTATACTCCAGCTTCCCCCATGTCGTCGCCCGCACTCGAGAAGACCCCGGCGATGCAGCAGTACCACCGGATGAAGGCCGAGCATCCGGACGCGCTCGTGTTCTTCCGCATGGGCGACTTTTACGAGATGTTCTTCGAGGACGCCGTGGTCGCCTCGCGCGCGCTCGAGATCGCGCTCACCTCGCGCTCGAAGGACAAGGACGGCCAGCCCGTCCCGATGTGCGGGGTGCCGTACCACGCGGCCTCCGGCTACATCGCGCGCCTGGTGCGGCAGGGCTTTCGGGTTGCGCTGTGCGAGCAGATGGAAGACCCGCGCACGGCCAAGGGAGTCGTCAAGCGCGAGGTGGTCCGCGTCATCACCCCCGCGACCCAGCTCGAGGCCGACGCGCTCGGTGCCGGCGAGACGTCCTTCGTGATGGCGATCGAGCCCGGCCCCACGAGCCTGGGGGTCGCCTGGCTCGAGGCCACGACCGGCGAGTTCCTCGCCGCGGAGTGGGACGGGCCGGGCCGCTTCGAGCGGCTGCGCGACGAGATCGGCGCCACCCGGCCGCGCGAGATCCTGCTCCGCGGCAGCGTCGATCTTCCCGAGTGGCTCACGGACCCGGCGCAGCCCGAGGCGCAGATCCCGCGCGCCCCGATCGAGGAGCGTGCCTTCGAGCTCGAGCGCGCCCGGCGCGAGCTCGTCGCCCACTTCGGCGTCGCGACGCTCGAGGCCTTCGGCTGCGAAGCGCTGCCGCGCGCCACCGCCGCCGCCGGGGCGGCGCTGCGCTACCTGCGCGAGACGCAGAAGCGCGACATCACCCACGTCACCACGCTGGTCACGCGCACGTCCCAGGACGTGCTGGCGATCGACTCGCTGACGCGCCGCAACCTGGAGCTCGTCGAGAGCCTCGCCGACGGCGGCCGCCGCGGCACGCTCGTGGACGTGCTCGACCACACCAAGACGGCGATGGGCGGGCGGGCGCTGCGCGACTGGATCCTGCGCCCGTTGGTCGAGATGGAGCGCATCCAGGACCGGCTCGACGCCGTCGAGGAGCTGGCCTTCCGCGCCCTCGACCGGGGCCGGCTGCGCGAGGCGCTCGCCCGCGTCCAGGACATCGACCGCCTGCTCGGCCGGATCACGCTCGGCACGGCGGGTCCGCGCGACCTGGTGGCGCTCGGCACGTCGCTGCAGGCGCTGCCCGGGGCGGCCGAGGCGCTCGGCGAGTGCCTGGCCCCGCTCGTGCGCCG
>DATEUE010000024.1:0-16465 GCA_035283305.1 Vicinamibacteria bacterium
AAGGGCGTAGAGGGCGTGAAGGACGGCACCCCGGGCAGCTTCGGGGTGATGATCTCGCCGCGCCGGGGGCTGCTGCTCCAGAAGCAGCTCGCCGCCGCCGCCGCGCCGCTGCGGGTCAAGGTCGACATCGATTCCGACTACCCCGAGAAACCGGAGCAGGCCATGGTCGAGGCCTGGATCCGCGGCAGCGAGATCCACGACCAGCAGGTCGTGCTGACCGCCCACATCCAGGAAGAGATGACCTCGGCAAACGACGACGGCAGCGGCTGCGCCAACGTGCTGGAGATCGGCCGGGCGCTCGGCCGGCTCGTCAAGGACGGCACGCTGCCACGGCCGCGCCGCGACATCCGTTTCTGGTGGGTGAACGAGCTTTCCAGCCAGCCGCAGTATTTCCGCGACAACCCGGGCGAGCCGAGGAAGATGCTGGTCGCGCTCAACCAGGACATGGTCGGCGCGCGCCAGAGCTGGGGCGGGCGCGTGCAGTACGCCTCGCGGCTGCCGTGGAGCCTGCCGCACCCGCTCGAGGACGTGATGGAGAGTGTGCTCGAGGCGGTGCGCGACCTGAACACCTCGTACCTCTCGAACCGAGGCACCGGCCAGCCGCAGCCGTACCTCGGCGAGATCACGGCCGTGAAAGGCTCGCGCGAGCCGTTTCACGCGCGCATGGTCCCGTACTTCGACTCGACCGATCACCACTCGTTCACCCCGCGCCACGTCGGCGTGCCGGCCACGAGCCTCACCAACTGGCCCGACGAGTACATCCACTCGACGGGCGACGATCTCGAGAACATCGACGCCACCCAGCTCGAGCGCAACGCCGTGGTGACGGCGGCAGTGGCCCTCTACTTCGCGGCGCTCGGTGACGAGGAGCTGCCGGCGCTCGCTGGCTACGCCTCGGCCCGCGGGCGCGCGCGCATCGCGGCGGACGGCGCCACCGCGGCGGCGCACCTCGCCCGCTCGGCGCCGGCAGAGCGGCCGGCGGCCGACCGCGCGTCGTGGAACCTGCTGCGCCAGTCGGTGGCGAAGGAGCAGGCGGCGCTCGCGTCGCTTCGGCGGCTGGCCGGGCGGGGCCGCGCGCTGGAGCAGCTGCAGGCGGCGTCGCGGCGGCTCGAGGGGGCACTCGCGACCGAGCTCGACGCGCTCGAGCGGGCCTACGGCGCGCTCACCGGCCAGAACCTGCCGAACATCGAGCTCGGGCCGGACGAGCGCGCCATGGCGGAGAAAGTCTACGTGCCGCTGCCCGACCCCTCGGCCTTCGAGGCCGCGCTCGGGAAGATGCGGGGTGGGGGCGCGCTGCATCCGATGATGCGCTTCGAGGCGCTGAACTTCGCGGACGGCCGCCGCAGCGCCTTCGAGGTGTACGAGGCGGTTGCGGCCGAGGCGCTCTCGGCCGGCGAGTGGTACTACGGCCGCGTCACGCCGGGCGACGTGCTGGCGCTGCTCGACGCGGGCGTGGCGGCAGGGGCGTTCACGGCCCGAAAGCGCTGAGGGCCCGGGTGCCGTACCATGGTCGCGGAGGCCTCTCGATGCGAACGAGCTCGACGGTTGGTGCGGCGGTCCTGGCCCTGTCCTTGGCAGCCTGGGGCTGTGGCGACAAGGGATCCAAGGGGCCGGCGCGCGAGGTGGTGACCGCCTCGCTGCAGCAGGAGGCGAACACGCTGAAGGCGGACGGCGAGAAGCTCGATCCCGTGCTGCGGGTGAAGGCCACCTGGAACATCGAGGGCCTCGACATCAGCGAGCGGCCGAACGACCCCGACCGCCCGTGGGCCGGCACGATCCGCTTCAAGATCAGGAGCGAGACCCAGGACACGGACGGGAAAGTCGTGACGGACGAGTTCGACAAGCGCTTCGACTACGTCTACACGACGAGCATCAACCGCTGGATCTTCCAGATGCCGCAGTAGCCACCGCGCGCTCCCCGCGGCCGGCTATTCCGCCGCGAGCTTCGCGAACAGCGAAACCGCGTACGCGAGGTCGACGTTGCCGCCCGACAGGATCACGCCGACGTTCTTGCCCTGGACGTCCACCCGGCCGCTGAGAGCGGCGGCCAGCCCGAGCACCCCGGTCGGCTCGACCACGAGCTTCATGCGCTCCCAGACGAAGCGCATCGCGCGCACGAGGTCGTCGTCCGAGACCGTGGCCATGTCGTCGACGTACTGCCGCACCAGCGGGAAGGTCAGCGTCCCGAGCGAGGGGGTGCGCGCGCCGTCGGCGATCGTCTGGGGGTTGCTCACGGTCTGCAGCACTCCGGTGCGGAACGAGCGCGTGGCGTCGTCGGCGAGTTCGGGCTCGACGCCCACCACGCGGCAACCCGGTGCTTGCGCTCGAGCGGCGAGCGCCGAGCCCGACAGCAGCCCGCCGCCGCCGCAGCAGACGAGCAGCAGGTCGAGCGGTCCCGTCTCCTCGAAGAGCTCGAGCGCCGCCGTGCCCTGCCCCGCGATCACGTCGGCGTGGTCGTAGGGCGGGATCAGCACCGGGTCGCCGTCGCGCCGCAGGCGTTCGGCGACCTCCTCGCGCTTCTCCCGGGCCGGGTCGTAGGCGACGATGCGCGCGCCGTAGCCCTCGGTGGCCCGTCGCTTCGCGGCGGGCGCGTTCTCGGGCATCACGATCGTGGCCCGCGCCCCGAGCAGGCGGCAGGCGAGCGCCGTCGCCTGCGCGTGATTGCCCGACGAGTACGTGAGCACGCCCCGCGCGCGCTCCTCGGGCGTCAGCTTCGAGACGGCGTTGTAGGCGCCCCGGAACTTGAAGGCACCCGCCCGCTGCAGGTTCTCGCACTTCAGGAAGAGACGGGCGGAGAGCCGATCGTCGAGCGTGCGCGACGTCGCGACGGGCGTCCGGTGCGCGATCCCCTTGAGCCGCCGCGCGGCGTCCTTGACGTCCTCGAAGCTCACCACGGGCTGACGCTACCAGATGGGCTGCGTCCTTGTCTTGACACCGGCGAGGCCCGGTGGTGTAGTCCCGCGCGCAACAGGTGCCTGAACGGCTTTTCTACGACGGCTCGTGCTCCTTGTGTCACTGGGCGGTGCGATTCGTCGTCTCGCGTGACGCCCGGGGGGACGCGTTTCGCTTCGCGCCCCTCGCGAGCGAGGCCTTCCGGAAGGCGGCGGCCGCCGCGGGGCGGGCGTTTCCCGACAGCCTGGTCGTCGAGACCGGCGACGGCCACTTCCTGACGAAGAGCGCCGCCGTGATTCACGTGATGCGCCGCCTGCCCCCTCCCTGGCCGGCCCTGGCCGCGCTCGCGCGAGTGGTCCCGCCGTTCCTGCTCGACGCGATCTACGATCTCGTCGCCCGCACCCGCTATCGTCTCTTCGGACGCAAAGACACCGCGTGCCCGGTGATTCCGGCCCACCTGCGCTCGCGCTTCGATCTCTAGTCCATCGGAGGAAGCCCTTGAAGCTCTCACTCGCCGTGCTGCTCTTCGTCGTCACGGCCGGTCCGGCGACCACGGACGCCGCCGACAAGCCGCGGGCCCGCGAGCTCGGTCTCGTGCAACTCATCGGCGGGACCGCCGGCAGGCTCGACGCGATCACCGACGTCCCGGGCGTCGAAGTCGGCCACGCGACGCTCGTCTCGGGCGAGGGGCGCCTCGTCCCCGGCAAGGGCCCGGTGCGAACGGGCGTCACCGTGGTCCACCCGCGCGGCAAGGCGAGCGGCGATCCCGTGTTCGGCGCCTGGTTCACGCTCAACGGCAACGGCGAGATGACCGGGACGACGTGGCTCCAGGAGAGCGGCTTCCTCGAGGGCCCGATCGCGATCACGAACACGCACAGCGTCGGCGTCGTGCACGACGCGATCCTGCGGTGGCAGGCGTCGCGGCCCGGCCTGCAACCGTTGGGCCTGCCGATCGTGGCCGAGACGTGGGACGGCCTGCTCAACGACCTCAACGGCTTTCATGTGAAGACCGAGCACGCCTTCGCGGCGCTCGACGGCGCGAGCGGCGGGCGCGTTGCCGAAGGCAACGTGGGTGGTGGCACCGGCATGATCTGCCACAGCTTCAAGGGAGGCATCGGGACGGCTTCCCGAGTGCTCGCGGCCGAGGACGGCGGCTACACGGTCGGCGTGCTCGTCCAGTGCAACTACGGCAGGCGCCGCGAGTTCATGGTCGGCGGCGTCCCGGTGGGCGAGGAGATCCAGGACCAGACGCCTTGCCTCTCGCTCGCCGGCGTCGAGCCTCGTTTTGGCCTCGCTGCCTGCGCGGACGCGGCGGCGCAGCCCCCACGAAGCGAAGGCCAGGGCTCGATCATCGTGGTCGTGGCCACGGACGCGCCGCTCTTGCCCCACCAGCTCAAGCGCGTCGCGACGCGCCCGTCGCTCGGGATCGGGCGCATGGGCGGACGCGGCAACAACAGCTCCGGCGACATCTTCGTGGCCTTCTCGACGGCCAACCCGGGCGCGGCCGCCGGCCAGGCGAACACCCGCGTCGAGATGATCCCCAACGACAACATCAACTCGCTGTTCGCCGCCACGATCCAGGCGACCGAGGAAGCGATCCTCAACGCGCTGCTCGCGGCCGAGACGATGACCGGCGCCGACGGCGTGCGCGTCACCGCGCTGCCCCATGACCGGCTGCTCGCCGCACTCCGCAAGTACGGGCGGATCCGCTAACGCCCGGGGCAAACCGCGTGTCCGCAGAGCGTTTCCTATACCTCTCCCGGGCCGACGTCGAGGCCGTACATCTCGACGTCCGCACCATCATCGGCCTGCTCGAACAGGCCTTCCGCGAGAAGGGCGCGGGGCGCGTCGAGATGCCGCCCAAGCCGGGCATCCACACGCGGCCCGACGCGTTCCTCCACGCGATGGCGGCGTCGATTCCCCGGATGAGGGCGGCGGGTCTCAAGTGGGTCGGCGGCTATCCGGAGAACCCGGGTCGCGGGCTGCCCTACGTGAGCGGCCTGCTGATCCTGAACGACGTCGACACCGGCTTTCCGCTGGCCGTGATGGACTGCACCTGGATCACGGGCTACCGCACGGGCGCGGCCACGGCGCTCTCCGCCCGCTACCTCGCGCGCCCCGACAGCGCGACGGCCGCCATCCTCGCCTGCGGCGTCCAGGGCCGCACCCACCTCGAGGCGCTCGCCTCGGAGTTCTCATTGCGACGCGCCTACGCCTACGACACGCGCCGCGAGACGCAGGAGCGCTACGTGCGCGAGATGTCGCACAAGCTCGGGCTCGACGTGATCGGCGTCGACGAGCCGAGGCAGGCGGTCGAGGCGGCCGATCTCGTCGTCACCTCGGGCCCGATCCTCAAGCAGCCGAAGCCGACGATCGGGAAGGACTGGCTGCGGCCGGGTGCGTTCGCCTCGGCCGTCGACTTCGACTCGTACTGGACGAGCGAAGCGCTCGCGCAGACGGACCGCATCGCGACCGACGACCACGCGCAGTTCCGCTACTACTGCGAGCTCGGCTACTTCAGGACGACCCCTGAGCCCTACGCGGACCTGGGCGAGCTCGTCACCGGCCGCAAGCCGGGCCGCGAGTCCCCCACCGAGCGCACCATGGCCATGAACCTCGGCCTCGCCCTCGACGACATGGCCGTGGCGCCCGAGGTGCTGAGGCGGGCCACGCAGGCCGGTCTCGGTACGTGGCTGCCGCTTTGAAGTCAGCCGCAAGCGCTCGAGAGGATCAAGCCAGCTGCGCCGACGCCGCCTTTCCGGCGAGCCAGTGCAGGCAGGCGAGGTGCTGCTGGTCGTGGCTGCGCAGGTAGTGAAGCAGGCCACGTAGCGTCAAGGCCCCGTACTCGGCGAAGCCACCCCAGGACAAGGGCCTCCAGGCGAGCCGCGCCTCTGGAAACAGCTGGATCACTCTGTCGAGCTCGTCGGGCGTCTGCTCGAGTCCTGCCACGAACGCGTCCGTTTCAGTCACGGGTCGAGCCTCAACAGCGCGTCGCCGAGAAACTCGCGACTCCCCTCTCAGGGCTTGAGTACCAGCTTCAGCGTCGCGCCCGGGGCGCGCGTCATCTTGAGGAAGCCGGCCTGGCCCTCCTCGAGCGGGCGCGTCTCGGTGAAGGCGCGGATGTCGACGCGACGCGATTCCAGCAAGTCCACGGAGTCGTGGAAGTCGCGCGGCGCGTACGCGAAGGACGTGAAGAACGCCTGCTCGTTCCTGGTGACGTCGATCCACGGCAGCGCCGACTCGTTCTCGGCGAGGCCCAGCAGAACGAGCCGTGCCCCCTTCGCCGCCAACGCGACCGCCGTCCGCCGCGTCGCGGCGGTGCCGACGGCCTCGACGACGACATCGGCTCCCCCGCTCGACCAGTCGCGCACGACGGCGGCCAGGTCCGCCCGCGCGGCGTCGAGCGTGAGATCGGCGCCCAGGCGCTTCGCGACCTCGAGCCGGGCGTCGTTCACGTCCACGACGCACACCTTCGGGACGCCGCGCAGCTTGGCGAGGACGAGCGACAGGCTCCCGATCGCTCCGGCACCGATGATCGCCATCACGCGCGGCGTCCCGGCGAGTCCCAGGCGGAATGCGTGGATCACGACGGCCATCGGCTCGGCCAGGACCGCCTCCTGCTCGCTGAGGCCCTCCGAGAGCGGCTGCAGCTGGCGCACCGGGACCGCGATGCGCTCGGCGTAGGTGCCGTGCAGGCGGTCCATGCCGAAGAGCGTCCACGTGGGGCACAGGTTCTGCCGGCCCTCGAGGCACGCGCGGCAGCTGCCACAGGTCAGCAGCGGGTTGAAGCACACGCGCTGTCCGCGGCGCCAGCCCCTGACGCTGGGGTGAAGCTCCAGGATCGTGGCAACCGCCTCGTGCCCCATCACGAGGCCGGGCTTGCGCCTCTCGCTGTGGCCGAGGAACCCGTGCAGGTCCGACCCACACACGCCGGCCGCGCCGACCTTCAGCAGCACCTCGCCCGCGGCGGGCGGAGGCTCGGGGATCTCCTGGATCTCCATCCGCTCCGGAGCGACGTAGACGAGCGCCTTCATCCGCGCGTGATCCTAGTTCAGAGGTAGCTCAACCACCAGTCGGACGGCGCCGAGACTATAATCCCGCCTCGACTCCCCGCTGCGCCCACGATGCCCATGACCGCCGGCTCTCGCGTCGGCCCCTACCAGGTGATCGGGCTGCTCGGCGCGGGCGGCATGGGCGAGGTGTTCCGCGCTCGCGACACGCGCCTCGGCCGGGACGTGGCGCTCAAGGTCCTGCCGGAGTCCTTTGCGGGCAACGCGGACCGCCTGCGCCGCTTCGAGCAGGAGGCGCGGGCAGCGGGCTCGCTCAACCACCCGAACGTGCTGGCCGTCTACGACGTCGGCTCGCAGGACGAGGTCGTCTACCTGGTGTCGGAGCTGCTCGAGGGCCAGACGCTGCGCGACCGGATCGCCGCCGGGCCGCTCCCCGCGAGAAAGGGCATCGAGCTCGCGGCGCAGATCGCGCAGGGACTGGCAGCGGCGCACGACAAGGGGATCGTGCACCGCGACCTCAAGCCCGACAACCTCTTCGTTACGCAGGACGGCCGCGTCAAGATCCTCGACTTCGGGCTCGCACGGCAGGTGGCGCCCGCAGGCAGCACCGACGCCAGTGGCACGACGGAGACGGAGACTCGCCTGACCGAGCCCGGCGCCGTGCTCGGCACCGTGGGCTACATGTCGCCCGAACAGGTCCTCGGCCGCCCCGCCGACCAGCGTTCGGACCTGTTCTCGCTCGGCGCCATCCTCTACGAGATGCTCAGCGGAAGGCGGGCGTTCCAGGGGCCGTCCGCTGTCGAGACGATGAACGCCATCCTCAAGGAGGAGCCGAAGGACCTCTTCGAGGTCGCCCCGAGTGTCCCGCCGGGCGTCGAGCGGATCGTCAGCCGCTGCCTCGAGAAGAACGCCGCCGAGCGACAGCGACTCGAGAGCGAACGCGAGGTCGCGCGAGCGGCGAGAGCCGGCCGAGGACCCTGGCCGTGGATCGCGCTCGCCGGGTTGCTGGCGGCGGTGCTCGGCTTCCTCGCACGCGAGAGGCTCGCTCCGCGCGCGGCGTCGGGGCTCGACGCCTATCGCTTCTCGCCGCTCGCCACCGCCGAGGGCTACGAGGGCCAGGCAAGCTGGTCCGCCGACGGCCGCACCGTGGCCTACGTCGCCGACACGTCTGGCGTGCTCCAGGTCCACACACGCAGCCTCGACTCGTCAATGGCCGCCCAGATCACCCGCTCGCTCAGCGACTGCCAGGATCCGCTCTGGTCCCCGGACGGCACCCGCATCTTCTATACGTCCCTCGCCGGCAGCTCGCTCGGGCTGTGGTCCGTCGGCGCAACGGGCGGCACGCCGCAAGTGCTCCTGCGCAACGCGGCGGCAGCCGCGCTGTCTCCGGACGCGCAGACGCTGGCGCTGCTGCGCGAGGACGCCCACCAGGGCAACTTCTCGCTCTCGCTTTGGATCTCGTCGCCCCCAGGGTCGGAGCCGACTCCCTACCCGGACGAGGCGCTCGCGAAGCGGCGCTTCGGCAAGGGCTTCCTGCGCTTCTCACGGGACGGGAAGAAGCTCGGGCTGTTCGTGGCTTCGACCTCGGGCGACGCGAGCGGCGAGGAGGGCTACTCGAGCCCCGAGCTGTGGATCCTCCCGCAGCCTTCGGGCGTCGCCCGCCAGGTGCTCCCGTCGCTCACGGTGATGCCCGACCCGGCTCCCTTCAGCTGGATGCCCGACGGGCGGCGGATCGTCTTCGGCGCCGAGTTCCTCGGGCAGACGCCCGGCAAGCACCTCTGGATCGCCGACACGGAGGCTGGACGGATCACGCCGCTCACTGCATCGAGCGGCAGCGAGGAGTACCCGGCGCTCTCGCCCGACGGCCGCCAGATCGCCTTCACCGACAGCGAGGAGCACTACGACCTCGTCGAGATCCCGATCGACGGCTCGCCGCTGCGGCGCGTGCTCGCCACCTCGCGCACCGAGGCCGACCCTGTCTGGTCGCCCGCCGGAGGCCAGTACGCCTACGTCACCGATCGGTCCGGCCGCCAGGAGATCTGGCTCCGGAGCGCCGCGGGCGACTTCGAGCGGCCAGTGGTGACCCAGGCGAGCTTCCGCGAGCCGCAGACGCTGCTGCTCTCGGGCCTCGCCTTCTCCCCCGACGGCCAGCGCCTCGCCTACCAGCGCCGGGGGCCCGAGGGCTTCCGAATCTGGATCTCGACGGTTGCGGGCGGACAAGCCGTGCGTCTGTCACAGGACGAGGGGTACCAGGACTCGCCGACCTGGTCGCCGGACGGGGCCTTCGTCGCCTTCACGTCGCTCCGTCAGGGGCGCTGGACCCTGGCCCGCGTGGGGACCGGCGGCAGCGAGCCGCCCGCAACGATCAAGGAAGGCATCATCTACCCCGGCAATCCCCGCTGGTCGCCGCGCGGCGACTGGATCGCCTGCGAGCTGCCCGAGGGCTTCGCGGTCGTCTCGCCCGACGGCCAGCGCACCAAGGTCCTCGCCGAAGAGACGTGGCTGGCCCACGCCTGGTCGCGCGACGGCTCGTCGCTCTTCGCGGTGAGGCTGACGGCGGACCTCCGGCTCGAGGTGGCCGCGGTCGACGTGGCGACGGGGACGTCGCGGACGATCGTGAAGGATCTCGGCCCCGCGCCGCCGACGAGCGTGCCACTGCGCGGCCTCAGCCTGTCCCCGGACGCAAGGAGCCTGCTCACCTCGATCTACAAGCTGCGCGGCGACCTCTGGCTGCTCGAGGGCTTCTAGCGCCCGTCGGGTCCCCCGCCGAAGCCGCCGCCGAAGTAGTAGGTCGCGCCGACCGAGAGTGAGCGGGACTGGTGCGCGTTCTCGCCCGAGAGCGTCTGGATGAAGATGGCGTAGACGTCCCACGACGGACCCAGTGCGAACGCCGCGCCCAGGCCGAGGTTGAAGTAGTTCGTGCGCGCGGCGCGGTCGTGGGCCCGGAAGAAATCGGGGTGGTGGCGCATGTCCTCGAGGTCCAAGCCGCCGTGCGTCACCTGCCACCGCGCGAGCACGCGCGTGAGCAGCCGCGACGACGCCTGGTACCCGAGCTCGGCGTCGAGGTTGCTGCGGTCGAGATTGGGGACGTCCTCGTCGACTGTTTCGACGAAGGCGTACGCATAGCGCGCGTGAACGTAGGCGCGCGGCAGCAGCGGGCTCAGCGAGCGCCCGGCGGCCAGGCCCACGAGCACCTCGCGCAGGCCCTTCCCCGGCACGGCCTCACCGACGTACTCGTACTCGTGCGAGGGGACGCCCAGGCCCACGAAAGGCGTGATCCCGAGGTCGCCCGGGAGCAGGTTGAACGCGAGCTCGAACCGGACGTCCTGGAAGTCGCCGTGGTAGTCCCCGTCGTCGAGCGGGCCGAGAGCCACCCCCTCGGGGAAGCTGCCGGTGAGCTTCGTCGTCACGAAGGGCAGGCCCGCCGACAGCGCGAGCCGGTCCGTGAGCGCGTAGATGCCCTCCACCCACACGCTCTCGGCGCGCGTGCCGCCGAAGGGGTCCTTGCGTCCGTCGGCGGCCAGGTGCCCGTCGAAGGCGTAGTGGCCGAGCGTCAGGGAGACCGCACCTCCTCCCTTCGGGGGGAGCCAGGCCTGACCCCGGACGACCGCGGGACAAAGGAAGCACGCGAGCGCGAGTCCGGCCCACGCTTCACGCCGTGTCCGCAGGCGCATGCGCGAGCCGTTACTTCTTCTTCGGCGGCGGCGGAGCCGAGCCGTCCTTGACCTTGCGCTCCATCAGCCCGTCGATTTCAGCAAGGACATCCACCTGCTTGCCCGGCGACGCCACGAAGCAGCTGTACTGCGCTTCGACACTGGCCTTCACCTCGGGCGTCGGCCGGTGCAGCACCGGGAGGACCGACGGCGCCGGGACCGCGGCCGCGCGTGCCTGCGCCTCGATCGTCGCCACCTCGGCGAGGTCGGTCATCACCACGTTGTAGTGGCCGGTCTTGAGGGCCGGCCCGAGGCCCTCCGGCTGCTCGACGAGCAGCGGCAGGTGGCCGGCGCGCTTCAATGCGGGTTCGAGGTCCCGCAGCGCCTTCGCGATCGGCGACTGCGGCCGGGCATAGAGCAGGACGCAGGCCGGATGCAGAGCCACGTAGCCGCGCTGGAAGCGCGCCCCCCGGCCGACGCGCTGGAACTTGTCGCCGCAGCCTTCCGATGCCGCGGGGCCGAGCACCAGCAGGGACAGCATCAGGACGGCGATCGCAGCCCGCATTGGTTCCTTTCAGTTGACGACGATGGTCATGCAGCCGCTGCGCAGGTCGGTCGTGGGCGCATTCTCGTCGTCGACGAGCCGCATCCGCAGATCGAAGCGGGTTCCTCTCGGGATCTGCGGCGTGTCGAAGTTGTAGTCGAGCGACCCCTCGCCGCGGCCGTCGGTGGCGAACGACACGAGCGGTCCGACGAGGTCCAGGGGACGCGGGAACGTGACAAAGGTCGGCCCGAACGGCGGGTCGGACGGCGACCACGGTGGCAGGCCGTCGGCTCTCTGGCACACGCCATCGTCGACCCCCGCCCGCATCAGGTCGGCCGCCCGCTGCACGAAGTACGTCGTGTTGGGCTTCGCGCGCACCCGGAACCGCATCGTGCCCGTGAAGCCTCCCGGGGCGCTCGCGACGGACGTGACGCTCGTTCCTCCGGTGCCGGTGCCGACGACGGCGAAGAGCGAAGACTGGTGCGTCCCCGGCGGAGGCTCGCCGAACGGGTCGGGCTCAGAGGGGGAGGTGCACCCGGCGAGCGCGAGCAACCCCGCTCCCAGCGTCGCCACCGGCCAGAGCGGGCCCTTCATATGACGACCTCCAGTCCCCAGGAACCGTGACGGGTTGGGCGCACGGTAGCTCTCCTCACTGGCCCTGGCAATGCCGTCCGGCTGGCGGGCTTCGAACCGTCGCATCCTGTCGCGTGTCCGGAGCGCCGCCAGCCGGTTCCGCATCAGCGCCAGTCGATCTTCTTCTGGACGGTGGTTATCATCACCGGCAGCGGGCTCGCGACCATGCTCCGCACCTCTTGCCCCCTGTTCACGATGACGAATCGCTCTTCGATGGTGAAGCCTGGGCCCGGCTGAAAGAGGGTCGCACCCGTGCAATCCGCATTCACCGTGTACGTCCCGGAACCCGGGCGGTCCGGCGCGAGCCCGCTGATCGATCCCTTCACGTTGTCCACCTGGGTGAACTCGCCACGCCCGTCGTAGTGGCGAAACACCACGCCAACGACCGATTCGATCTCTCCGCCCGGAGCGGAAGGCCGCGTGCCCTGCATCTGGATGCCGTACGCGCCGCGCAGGGTGGCTTCGCTGCACTCTCGCCGCCCCGCCGCGTGATCGCCGGATGCGTCGACGCTCCCGACGCCGAATCCCCACACTCCGCCGAGCGCCACCACTGCCGCGGTGACCGCGCCTGCCCAACCCATTCGTCGCATACATCTCCCCCTCTCGCGTCTCAGAGCACCGACTGGTGCTGCTTGGGGAGAATGTGGGGCACCGGGCTGCGGCCGGCAATGGACGGCACCTCCCCTGCGTCTCCCCCGACCGCACCGTTCACCCGCGGTATCCTTCCGGCCATGCCCGCCCGCGCCAGGCTCGCCCGCTTCGGCCCCTTCGAGGCGGACCTCCGCACGGCCGAGCTGCGCCGATCCGGCAAGATGATCGAGCTGCAGGAGCTGCCGTTCCGCATCCTGGCCGCCCTCCTCGAGCGGCCCGGCGAGCTCGTCACGCGTGAGGAGCTCCGAGCGGTCGGGTGGCCCGACGACGTGTTCGTGGACTTCGAGCACGGACTCAACAAGGCGGTGAACAAGATCCGCCGCGCCCTCGGCGATCGCCAGGCCGAGCCGCGCTACGTCGCGACGCTGCCCGGCCGCGGCTACCGCTTCATTGCAGAGGTCAACCTCTCGGAGGTGGCCGAGGTCGCACGCAACCCTCGCGGCAGCTGCCGGATTCTCTGGGACTCGCGCACCATCCCGCTGTCCGAGGGCGCGAACGTCATCGGCCGCGATCCCCAGGCCGCGGTCTGGGTCGATTCGTCGACGGTCTCGCGCCGGCACGCGATCATCCTCGTTGCGCCAACAGGCGCGACGCTCGAGGACCTGGGCAGTAAGAACGGCACCTTCCTGCGCGGTCGCCGCGTCGCGAGCCCCACGCCCCTCGCCGACGGCGACGAGCTCGCCGTCGGCTCCGCACGCATGACCTTCCACTCGTCCGTGGCGGCGTCCACGAAGACGGGGACCGGGTAATCCAGCCGAACCAACGCGGCCCGCGCTTCGCCTGTCCGCTCGGAGGAGTTACGCCCGCCGATGACAGACTCGCGCTCGACCGAGTCCAGGCGCTGGCGGCCCTCGGTGGAGTGGACCAAGGCTACTCGCGGCGCAGAGCCTGCTGCGGGTCGATTCGGGTGACCCGCTGCGCGGGGATCCACGCCGCCCCGAGCGCGACCACCGTCATCAGGATCGCGATCCCGACGAAGACCAGGGGGTCGGCGGCCGTCATGCGAAAGAAGACGGCGTTCAGGCCGCGGCTGAGCCCGAAGCCGCCGAGCGCGCCCAGGGCCAGCCCCAGCAGGATCGGCCGCAGCGACTGACCGAGCAGCATCGTGATGATGTCCCGGGCGCGCGCGCCGAGCGCCATGCGAATCCCGAACTCACCGGTCCGCTGGCCGACCACCCACGACATGACGCCGTAGACACCGACCATGGCGAGCAGGATCGCCAGCGAGCCGAAGATGGTGAACAGCGACGCGAAGAACCGGCTGTTGGTCACCGAAGGCGAGCTGCGCACGCGGTCGTCCATGGTCTTGAAGTCGTGCGCGGTCTGGTCGCGGTCGACCTGGGCCACCGCTGCCTGCACCGCCGTCACCAGGCTCAGCGGCTCGACCGAGGTCCGGATCGCCAGCATCTTTCGGGTGTGGATCCACTCGTCTTCCCGCGCGTACTGCCACACGTGCTGCCGCATGGGGATGTAGACGGCGGCCGGCGCTTCGTCGAAGAAGCTCGGGTAGGTGACGTCGGCCACGACGCCGACGATCTCCCGCTGCTGCGGCTCCTCGACCGACACGGGACCAGGGTCGCCCATCGACAGGCGGACGGCACGGCCGATCGGGTCCTGGCCCGGGAAATGTCGGTCGGCGAAGGTCTTGTTCACCACGGCCACCCAGGGTGCCGCTGCCACGTCGCGCTCCTCGATGCCTCGGCCGCGCAGCAGGCGGATGCCGAGCGTCGCGAGCGCTTGTGCGTCGACTTCGTTGAGGTCGGCGCGCGGCGCCTTGCCGGGCTCGGCTGCCGGCCGGCCGACGATCGCGAAGGGCACGGACCACACGCCCGTCGGCAGGCGGCTGATGACGCCCGCCTGCCTCACGCCCGGCAGCGCGCGCACCCGCTCGAGCACCTGGTCGAAGAAGCTCTCGCACTCGCGCGTCACAAGGTTCATGTCCTGCGGCGTCTTGTCGAAGTAGCGCGTGCCTCCGAGCAGGATCTCCCCCGTCAGCAGCCGCTCGGTGTCAAAGCCGGGCAGCTCGCTCTGCTCCCGCAGGAAGCCGCGCATCATCAGCCCGGCTCCGACCAGCAGCACCATCGCGAGGGCCACCTCGGCCACGAGCAGGGCGCTGCGCCCGCGACGGCGCGTGCCGCTGCCCCCGCGACCGCCTTCCTTCAGCACCTCGTTCAGGTCGAGCCGCGAGGCCTGCAGCGCCGGCAGCAGGCCGAACAGCAGGCTGGAGAAGACGGAGATCGCGAGCGCGAAGCCGAGCACGCGCAGGTCGATCGCGTTGTGGCGCAGCAGGTCCGGGAAGCCGTCCGGGACGATGAGCGTGAACAGCCGGATGCCCCCGAACGTCAGGGCCAGCCCGAAGGCGCACCCGACGAGCGAGAGCAGCAGGTTCTCGGTCAGGAGCTGCTGCAGCAGGCGCCGGCGACCCGCCCCCGCCGCGGCACGCACCGCCAGCTCCTTCTGCCGCGCCGCTCCCGCGGCGAGCAGGAGGTTGGCGACGTTCGCGCAGGCGATCAGGAGCACGAAGCTCACCGCCCCGAGCAGAAACGAGAGCCCGTTGCGCGCGTCGCCGAAGTAGGCCTCGTGGAGCAGCTCCACGCGCGCGCCGGCGCCGCCGGGCTTCTCGCCCCGGCTCTCCCGCACCTGGCGAGCGATCACCGTGGCCTCGGCCTGGGCCGCCTCCGGCGTGACCCCCGGCTTCAGGCGCCCGACTGCGATCATCCACGTCGCCTTGGGAATGCGGCGCAGGTCGTTCGCGGCCCAGAACGCGATGTTGTCCACCCAGGGGACGAGACGGAAGCCGCGCGGCATGACCCCGATCACCACCCGGGGCTCGCCGTCCACGTGGATGGACTTGCCGATGACGTCGGGAGCGCCGCCCAGGAGCCGCTGCCAGGTCTCGTAGGTGACGACGATCGAGCGGGCTTCCTTCTGCTTGACGGTGTCCTCGAAGTCCTCAGGGCGGTAGGTCCGGCCCAGGAACGGCGGCACGCCCACGATCGAGAGGCCGTTCACGTCCACGGGCATCTGGGAGACGCGCGCCACCTCGCTGCCGGACAGCGTGACCGGGGCTCCACCACCCTGGAAGAAGCCGAACGCCTCGAACGACCGCCCGTGCTCGAGGACCGTCTGCACCGTCTCCCAGTCCGGCGGCGAGTTGCCGTTGCCGCGTTCCTTGTCCGTGGCCCACAGCACCGCCAGCCGGTCCACGTCCTTGAAGTTGAGCGGGTAGTGCGACACGTTGTTCACCACGCTGAACATCGTGGTGGTGGCCCCGACGCCGAGACCCAGCGAAAGGCCGGCGACCAGCACCAGGCTGGGGTAACGCTTCCAGAGGCGCAGCGCGTATCGGAAGTCTGCCCCTTGAATCACAGATCCCTCCCGCGGTTTCACGGACATACGCCCGGCGGCTCGCACGGGTTCTTGCTTCTCGGCCGCCTTTCAACCCGCGGACGGCGGAATGTTCTTGTTCATGCGGAACAGGTTGTTCGCGTCCCAGCGCGCCTTGACCTCGGTGAGGCGCGCGAGGTTCTTGCCGTAGGCGGCGGCGACGCGATCCCCCGTCTCCTCCTCGGTCAGGAAGTTCACGTAGGTGCCGCCGGTCGAGAAGCGCTTCATGTCGCGCCACGAGGAGCGCGCCCACTCGACGTTGGCCGCGTCGTCTTCGGGCTTCTCCCAGGATGCGGCGATGTTGAGCACCGCGGCGGCGTCCCTGTTTCCGACCGCCGAGTGAGAGACGGGCCGATCTCCGATCGCGCCGCCCAGCTGGAACACGATCACCGCCGAGTGCGGCGACGTGATGCGTCCGGCGTGCTCCCGCTGCTTCGCCAGCAGGTCCGGCTCGATGCCGGGCAGGTACTCGGATTTCCAGTAGTAGCGCCGGCCCTTGGGCTGGGTCGCATCGAGCAGGTTCTGCAAACTGACGTACGGGCGTCGCTGGAGGAGGTCGCCCACCGGTCGCCCGAGCGCCTTGAGCGGTGCCACGAGCTTCTCGCCATCCTCGAGTTTCCCGCTGTAGCACGCGAGCAGCATGACGATCATCTGGCCGTGGACGCTCTTGTCGAGCCACGGAGCCGGAGGAGCCT
>DATEUE010000025.1:0-11991 GCA_035283305.1 Vicinamibacteria bacterium
CCGGCGCTTGAACTGGAAGTCGTGCTCGTCGATCTTGGGCCGGAACTTCACTTCCTTGATCTGGATGTGGCGCTGGTGCTTGCGCGCCTCGGCGTCACGCTTGGCCTGCTGGTAGAAGAACTTGCCGGAGTTCATGATCCGGCAAACCGGCGGAGTGGCGGTGGCCGCGATCTCCACGAGGTCGAGCCCCTTCTCTTCCGCCAGCATCAGCGCCTGGCCGGGCGGCATGATGCCGAGCTGGGAGCCGTCCTCGTCGATCACCCGGACCTCCTTGGCCCGGATGCGGTCGTTGATGCGGACCGTCTTGTTGTCTATGTGACACCTCCAGCGCCTCGGGCCTTGTCTTCCTCCTGGACCGCGCGCTCGGCGGAGAGCCGCACGACACGCGCGCCAAAGGCTGCCACCTCCTGCGGGCCGAGGTCGCCCGCATGGCGGTGGCGCACGGAGACGTTTTTCGCTTCGACTTCCTTGTCCCCCACCACGAGCATGTAGGGGACCTTCTGCACCTGGGCCTCGCGGATCCGGTAGCCCAGCTTCTCGTTGCGGTCGTCCACCTGGACGCGCACGCCCTGCGCGCGCAGCGCCTCGCCCACCTCGCGCGCGTAGGCCTGCTGCTTCTCGGCGACCGGCACCACCACCGCCTGCACCGGCGCGAGCCACAGCGGGAACGCCCCCGCGTAGTGCTCGACCAGCACGCCAAAGAAGCGCTCCAGGCTGCCGAGCAGAGCGCGGTGCACCATCACCGGCTGGTGCGCCTTGCCGTCCTCGGCGATGTACTCCAGCGAGAAGCGGGTGGGGAGGTTGAAGTCCACCTGGATCGTCGAGCACTGCCAGGCGCGGTCGAGCGAGTCCTTGATCTTGATGTCGATCTTCGGACCGTAGAAGACGCCCTCGCCCGGGTCGACCTGGTAGGGCAGGCCGCGCGTCTCGAGCGCCTTCTTGAGCGCCGCCGTCGCGACGCTCCACTGCTCGTCCGTGCCGCTCGACTTCTCGGGCCGGGTCGAGAGGTAGATGTCGTAGCGGTCGAAGCCGAAGGTGCGCAAGATGTTCGTCGTGAAGTCGAGCACGCGCAGGATCTCGTCCTCGAGCTGGTCGGGCCGGCAGAAGACGTGCGCGTCGTCCTGCGTGAAGCCGCGCACACGCATCAGCCCGTGGAGCACCCCGGAGCGCTCGAAGCGGTACACCGTCCCGAGCTCCGCCCAGCGATACGGCAGGTCGCGGTAGCTGCGCAGCCGCGACTTGTAGATCGTCAGGTGGAACGGGCAGTTCATCGGCTTCAGCTGGTACAAGGCGTTCTCGATCTCGATCGGCGAGTACATGTTCGCCTTGTAGAAATCGGTGTGGCCGCTCGTCTTCCAGAGCTCGAGCCGCGCGATGTGGGGCGTGTAGACGATGTCGTAGCCCCCCGCGTAGTGCTCGGCGCGCCAGTAGTCCTCGATCTGCTTGCGGATGAAGCCGCCCTTCGGGTGCCACAGCACGAGCCCGGCCCCCGTCTCGTCGGTGATCGAGAAGAGATCCAGCTCGCGGCCGAGCTTCCGGTGGTCGCGGCGCTTCGCCTCTTCCAGGCGCTGGAGGTGCTGGTCGAGCTCCTCCTTCGTGAAGAAGGCGTAGCCGTAGATGCGCTGCATCGACGGGTTGCCTTCCTTGCCCTTCCAGTAGGCGGCGGTCGGCTCCGGCTTCAGCTTGAAGGCCTTGATCTCCTTCGTCGACGGGAGGTGCGGCCCGAGGCAGAAGTCGATGAACTCCCCCATCGTGTAGCACTGGACAGGGTCGCCCGACTTCTCCTGGATCAGCTGGCACTTGAGCGTCTGGCCCTTCTTCGCGAAGAGCGCGAGCGCCTCGGCCTTCGGCAGCAGCTTCCTCTCGATCGGCCGGTTCTGCTTGACGATGTGCACCATCTTCTTCTCGATGGCGACGAGATCCTCGGGCGTGAACGGCCGGCTCACGAGGAAGTCGTAGAAGAAGCCCTCGTCCGTCGGCGGACCGATGCCGCACTGCGCGTCTGGGAACAGCTCGGTGACCGCGGCGGCCAGCAGGTGCGCGGACGAGTGGCGGTAGATCTCGATTGGGGAGTCGGCCGGCTTCGTCTCGCCGGAAGGACCTGTCGTGTCGAGTGGTTCCAAAGTGCTCGGCGACGACATCACTGGAAGGTCAACATTTCGGGTCCGCTTTGCTCCTCCGTCCGGTCGCTTGGCCCCTCGGGCCTGGTAGGCGCGGGTGGAATTGAACCACCGACCTCTTCCGTGTCAAGGAAGCGCTCTACCACTGAGCCACGCGCCTTCGACCGGAAATTCGAAAGTACCAGAGGGATACAGGGATTGTCAACGAAAGTGCGCGCTCCCCGGCGACCTCAACCCCCTCGGGGCGCCCCGAGGGGGCTTCGGTGAAACGAAGGGCTGGCCGACGGGTCAGATGAGGAGTCCGATCAGGGAGAATCCTCCTCCAGGATCGTGGACGGAAGGAGCGGACGCATGCTGATCCTGGGGCTGGCGGCAGTCCTGGCGCTCTCGCCGGAGACCCCATCGGGCAAGGTGCGGACGGACAGGTCCATCTCTCTCGAGGTGACGCTCGACGCTCCGCCGGTCGAGGTGTACAGGCTCTGGACCACGGCCGAGGGCACGCGCCGCTTCCTGGCGCCGGTCGCCCACATCGATCCGGTCGTCGGTGGCCGGTACCAGATCGTCTTCGACCCTGCCAGCGACCCCGAGGGAGCCGGCCACGGCACCAAGGGGGCGCGCATCCTGCGCCTCGTGCCCGACCGCGAGATCGCGTTCGAGTGGCCGATGCCGCCGTTCGGGCCCGAGCTGGGCGGGCCCCCGATCCACACCTGGGTCGAGCTGCGGCTCGAGCCGGCGCCGGGGCGGGCCGGACGCACGCGCCTGCGCTTCGCGATGGAGGGCTGGAAGCGTGGGGGGAAGTGGGACGAAGCCTTCGCGATGTTCGGCGAGCGCAACTGGCCGCTCGTGCTGAACCGGCTGGTCGTCTACTGCCGCGACAAGGTGTCGCCCGACTGGACGGCCACGAAGGAGACGCCCGGCGACGCCCTGGACCGCTTCATCTTCAAGACGGCGCTGGTCAAGGCTCCCCTGCCCGAGGTCTGGAAAGCCTGGACCACGACCGAAGGCGTGAAGAGCTTCTTCGCCGAGGACGCGCTCGTCGAAGCCGTGCCGGGCGGACGCTTCGAAATCTACTTCAGCAAGGAAGCAACCGCGGGCTCCCGCGGGTCGGAGGGCTGCAAGGTCCTGTCGGTCGAGCCGATGCGCTGGTTCGCGTTCGACTGGAACGCGCCCCCCAACATGCCCGCGGTGCGGGCCCAGCGCACGAACGTGCAGCTGCTCTTCGAGGAGCTCGGCCCCCGCGAGGTGCGCGTGCGCCTCGTCTCGCTCGGCTGGGGCACGGGCGAGGAATGGGTCAAGGCCCTCGAGTACTTCGACAAGGCCTGGAGCTACGTGCTCGGCAACCTGGAGAAACGCTTCGCGGACGCAGGCGCTACACCCTGAGCAACGCCATTGCAGAACGCGAAGGGTCACCCCGGGGACTGGCCGCCCCCCAGACCCCGGGCGGCGGCTACAGGATTTTCTTGCCCAGCAGCGAGCAGAGCAGCTCCACCGCGAGCGCCGCCGTGCCGTTCCTCTGGTCGAGGATCGGATTCACCTCGACGAGCTCCGCGCAGACCACCCTACCGGTGTCGGCGAGCATCTCCATCGCGAGGTGGGCCTCGCGGTAGGACAGCCCCCCGGGCGACGGCGTTCCGACCCCGGGCGCGAAGTCGGGGTCGATCCCGTCGAGGTCGAAGCTGACGTGGACGCCGGCGGTGCCGGTGGTCGCCCGCTTGATCGCCTCTTCCATCACCGACCGCATCCCGCGCTCGTCGACGTCGCGCATCGTGAAGGCGCCGATCCCGGAGGACTTGACGGTGGCGCGCTCGGCCGGGTCCACGTCGCGGATCCCCACGAGCGCCGCGCGCGACGCCTCGACCATCGGCAGGAAGCCCGCCAGGTTCACCAGGCTCTCGGCTCCGTGCCCGAGCACGGCCGCGAGCGGCATGCCGTGGATGTTGCCGCTGGGGCTCGTCTCGGGCGTGTTGGCGTCCGCGTGCGCGTCGAACCAGATGAGCCCGAGCTTCTCGCGCCGCCCGTTGAAGTGCCGGGCAAGACCCGCGATCGTTCCCATGGCGACCGAGTGGTCGCCGCCGAGCACCACCGGCATGCTGCCACCGGCGACGGCTTCCCCGACGCGGTCGCGCAGCCGCCCGCACACCTCGAGGATCTCCTTCAGGTACTTGAGCCGGGGATCGCCGGGCCCCTGCGTCTCCCGGATCTTGACGGGCAGGTCGCCCCAGTCGTCCACCTCGTAGCCGAGCGCTGCGATCTTCGCGTCCACGTCCGCCACGCGCAGCGCCGAGGGCCCCATGTCCACACCTCGGCGTCCCGCCCCGAGGTCGAGGGGCACGCCGATGAGCGTCACGCGAGGCTTCGCCATATGGAGTCCGAGGACGATCCGGTCACGCTAGCATGCCCGCCCGCTTCTCGCCAACGGACAGCCTGTGAGCGCGCTCGCTCCGCCATTTGACGCCCCCGGAAGCGGCTCCGATAATCCCCACGAGCGGTCCTATGGCGACTCCATCAGCGAGGAAGACCGCACCGGCGGCGGCGCCCAAGGCACCGGAGCTCCTCGCCGTTCTCGTGGCTCAGAAGTTCCTGAGCGCCGAGCAGGCGGAGAAGGTCCGCCGCGCGCAGAAGGTGAACGGCCTCACGGCGGAGCAGGCGATCCTGCAGCTCGCCGTCCTGAGCGACGCGCAGATCGCCCAGGCGCTCGCGGCCCACGCCGGGCTCCCGTACGTGAAGATCAACCCGCTCGACCTCGACCTCGACGTGGTCACGAAGGCGATCGCGGGTCCGTTCGCGCGCCGGCACGGCATGGTGGCGATCGCGAAGAACGGCGGCAGGATCACGATCGCGGTCCACGACCCGTTCGCCCCGTTCCCGCTCGAGGACATAAACCGCGTCACCGGCCTCGAGGTGGACCGCGTGGTGGCGACGCGCAGCGACGTCGAGGCGGTCAACAAGGGTTTCTACGACCTGAAGTCGAGCCTGCAGCACGCCGAGAAGCAGCTCAGCGAGAGCCGCATCGCGACCGTGGACCTCGGGAACCAGGAGTTCCTCTCCAAGGCCGCGACCGACCTGGACCCGGCCGCGGCGCCGGTGGTGAAAGCGCTCGACCACATCCTCGGCTACGCCTTCGAGCAGCGCGCCTCGGACATCCACTTCGAGCCCAAGCGCAACCTGACGCTGGTGCGGCTCCGGATCGACGGCGTGCTGCACGACGTGCACGTGATCCCCAAGATCGTCTACGAGGCGGTGGTCTCGCGCATCAAGCTGCTCTCGGGCGCCAATCTCGCCGAGAAACGCCGGCCCCAGGACGGCCGCATCAAGCGCGACCAGGGCGGCCGCGAGGTGGAGCTGCGGATCAGCACCATGCCGACCGCGTTCGGCGAGAAGGCGGTGCTGCGCATCTTCGACCCCGACATCCTGCTGAAGACGATCGACGAGCTGGGGCTCTCGCCGCACGACGCGCCCAAGTTCAATGAGTTCATCGCGCGGCCCACTGGGATCATCCTGGTGACTGGGCCCACCGGCAGCGGCAAGACGACGACGCTCTACTCCGTACTCAAGCACCTGTCGAAGCCCGAGGTCAACATCATCACGATCGAAGACCCGATCGAGATGGTGTTCGAGGACTTCAACCAAGTGCAGGTGCGGCCGCAGATCGACGTGACCTTCTCCTCGAGCCTGCGCACGGTGTTGCGCCAGGACCCCGACATCATCATGGTCGGCGAGATCCGCGACAAGGAGACCGCCGACCACGCGGTGCAGGCCGCGCTCACCGGCCACCTGGTGCTGTCGACGCTGCACACCAACGACGCCCCGTCCTCGATCACGCGCCTGCTCGACCTCGATGTCCCCCACTTCCTGATCACCTCCACGCTGATCGGCGTCGTGGCACAGCGGCTGGTGCGAGAGAACTGCCACCACTGCTCCGAAGAATACGAGCCGAGCGAGGGCGAGGCGGCGGCAATGAAGATCCCGTTCGAGAAGCTCAAGCCCTACCGCTTCCGGCGCGGCAAGGGCTGCCTGCACTGCCGCGAGACCGGCTACCTCGGACGCACCGGGATCTACGAGATCCTGCCGATGAGCGAGAAGATCCGCCGCCTCGTCTCACAGCAGGCGGGCTCGCTCGAGATCTTCAAGGCCGCCCGCGAAGAGGGCCTGCGCACGCTCAAGGAAGCGGCGATCGAGAAGGTCTTCCGCGGCCAGACCACCACCACCGAGATGATGCGGGTCACCGGCAAATGAACGACGACGGCCTGCGCGGCCGGGTGGTCCTCGTCACCGGCAGCGGGCGCGGCCTGGGCCGGGCGCTCGCCTGTGCCGCAGGCGCCGAGAAGGCCCGCGTCGTCGTCAACACGCGCCGCGACGAGCGCGCGGCCGAGGCCGTCGCCGCCGAGGTGCACAAGGCGGGCGGCGAAGCCCTCGCGGTGCGGGCCGACGTGGCCGACTTCGAGGAGGCGCGCGGGCTCGTCGAGCGCGCCCTCGCAAAGTGGGGCCGGATCGACGTGCTCGTCAACACCGTGGGCCGCTTCCACTGGAACCCGCTCGTCGAGATGGAGCCGCCCGAGTGGCGCAGGATCATGGCCACCAACCTCGACTCCGTGTTCCACATGTGCCGACTGGTCGTGCCGCACATGCGCGAGCGGCGCTTCGGCCGGATCGTGAACCTGGCGGCCGTGGGTGCCGCCGGCACGCAGGGAGAGCCACAGATGACCGCCTACGGCGCCGCCAAGGCCGGCGTCGTGGCGCTGTCCCGCGCGCTCGCGCGCGAGGAGGCGCGCTGCGGGATCACCGTCAACGTGGTCTCGCCGGGACTGCTCAAGGACGAGAGCGGCGACAAGGTCGCCGCCGCCGCCGACGCCATGCTCGGCGACCGGGTGCCGGTCGGCCACGCCGGAGACGCGGCCGACGTCGTCCGGGCCGTCCTCTTCTTTGCGTCCCCCGCCGCCGACTTCGTCACCGGCCAGGTCGTCGAAGTCGCCGGTGGCGCGCGGCTCTAGTCAGCGGGGGCCCGGGGGGGCGCTCAGCCCCCCGAAAGCTCAGTCCAGAAAACCTCTTGCCTGTTGTTCCGTTCCTTTCCGTTCCGTTCCTCTCCGTTCCGTTGCCCTCCAGCGGGTATCCGTTCTTTCCGCTTGCCACGGCACGAGCCGCGCCTAGAATGAGGCACCTCCGCACACGACCCGACGCCTGAGCCCGCGCGGATCCGCGCGCGGGCCGGTGCGTGCTGCGTGCGGATGGCGGTTTTCCGTTGTCGCTTGCTGGCCCTTCCCGACACGAACCTGCGAGCGGCAAAGGGAAGGAGGATCCATGAAGATCGACTGGAAGAAGCTGATGATCGCGTTCGTAGCGGTCTACGTCGTGGGCCAGGTCATGGGATATCTGATCCACCAGGTCTGGCTGGCGGAGACCTATGCCTCGCTCGCCTCTGTCTGGCGCCCGGAGGCCGAGATGGGCTCGAAGATGTGGATCATGTTCGTGACCGCCGCGGTGTGGAGCTTCTTCTTCTGCTACGTCTTCGCGCGCGGCTACGAGCGGAAGGGACTTGCCGAGGGGGCCCGTTACGGCGCGATCATCGGGCTCTTCTTCGGCATCAGCAACTCGTACGACAGCTACGTGATCTACCCGATCCCCTACTCTCTGGCCCTGAAGTGGTTCCTATCGGGCCTCGCCTATTGCGTGGTGCAGGGAATCGTGGCCGCCGCGCTCTACAAGCCCGCCAAGGCCTGAGACCGCGTCCGGTCGCGCCGGCGACGGTCGGACTCCTCGCTCTCAAGGCAGTCCGGCCGCTCGCCGGCGTCAGTCGCCCTCGCCGAACACGGTCGCAGTAAAGCCCTGGAGCTCGACGCCGGGCCGGCTCCAGGTGTCGGCCGGCAGCCCGGCCTTCTCGCAGGTGTGCGCCAGGAAGGCCTGGCGATCCCAGCCGTACTCGACCGGAACCTGCGGCAGCAGCACCCCGCGCCTGTCGCCGCAGCGCAGCAGCAGGCCGTGACGTCCCACCTCCACCTCGGAGGGCCGGATCAGCGCGAGGGCCGACAGCACTGAGATCTCGATCCGCAGCGAGTCGAGCTCGCTCGCGGACACGGGCGCGAAGCGGCCGTCGCGCGTGGCCGCTGCCACGGCCATCTCGGCCACGGTCTCGAGCAGGGGTTCGCTCGCCTCCATCTGGCCCACGCAGCCGCGGAGCTCCTCGTCCGCAAGGCGTCGCAGCGTGACGAACGCCCCGCAGGCGGCGCCCAAGCCCCCCGTCGCGGGCGGCAGCGACGCCTTGCGACCCGAGAGGTGCGCGGCGATCGCCTCGCGCGCGGCCCGCAGCAGGCTGCGCCGCTCGAGCGGGTCGAGCTCGACGCTCGCCGCCGGGGGCGAAGCTGCCGTCACGCGGAGGCCGCGAACACGGCGGACATGTAGCCCACCACCTGCGCCTTGTCGCCGCCCACGTCCCCGCTGTCGGCGTAGCGCAGCACCATGGAGCGATCGGCACCGAGCGCGCGCGCCGCCTTCATCACGGCGACGAGGGGACCGCCCCCGCAGGCGACGTTGTCGCGCGTCTCGAGCCGCTGCATCAACGCGTCGGGGTCCATACGCCGGACGTCCCCGACGACCTCGGCGTCGAGCCGGCTCGCGACCGTGGCTGCCTGGTAGTGCGACAGGTCGCTCGAGGCCACCAGCAGCGCCGCGCGTCCGGGAAGCACACGGGCCAGGGCCGCGGCGAGCGCCTCCACTTCTTCGCGCGCCTGCGTCCCCATCAGCATCGGCACGATCCGCAGCCCCGCAACCGCCCGCTGCAGGAACGGCATCTGCATCTCGAGCGAGTGCTCGTCCCGGTGCCGTCCCGGGTCGTCGAAGAGCGTGGCGTCGGCGGCGAGGAGCGCCTGCGCCAGCGCTTCGTCTATCGGCGCCACGCCGAGCGGCGTTTCCCAGGCACCGCTCGCGTGGACGGCCACGCCCTCGAAGGCGGCCCGGTGCGAGGGGCCCACCAGCACCACCGTCACGCCCGATAGGCCGCGCAGCAGCGAGTAGCCATACGCCGCGACGGGCCCGGAGTAGTGGAGGCCGGCGTGCGGGCTGACGAGGCCGATGAGTCGGCCCTTCACGGCGCCCGGGCTCGCTGCCGCGAGGTAGCCGTCGACTTCCTCCACGATCGCCGCCGCGCTCCTGGGGTACCAGCTTCCCGCGAAGGCGGCCCGCCGCAGGGCGGCGCTCATGCACTACCTATACACCCGGTAGTCCACCTCGGGGAAGACGTTGTCGCGCTCCTCGAACTCGCGCAGGATCCCGGGCTCGAGCGGGCACTGGCCGGTGAGCGAGCGGTAGAGATAGTCGAAACGGGCGATGTGGTCGCGGGTGCGCTTCTTGGCGTACTCGACCGTGGTGTTCGTCTTCATGATGAAAGCCCAGTCGGACGACTGGGCCAGGAGCAGCTCGCGCGCCGCCTGGTTGAGCGCGCGCCACTCGGTTTCCGAAGGGCGCTCGTAGCGGCGGGCGAGCTCCACCATGCGCTCGGCGGCCATGTCGAGGTGCGGGTAGATCCAGTCGTTCGAGGCATTCAGCCACACCTCGGCGTAGCCGTCTGCACCCCAGGTGCACATCGGGGGCTGGCACACCTCGAGGTCCGGGTGAAGGCGCAGGTACTCGGAGGGCGTCACGGGCTTCACGACGTCCTGGTCGTGGTGCATCTTGCGGAACAGGTAGTCGAGGAACTGGGGACCCTCGAACCACCAGTGGCCGTAGAGCTCGGCGTCGTACGGGCTCACGACGATCGGCGGGCGGCCGTGGCTGCCCGCGAGGTGCTGCACCTGCCGTTGCCGGTTGGCGAGGAAGTTGCCCGCGTGCCGCGCCGCCTTCTCCATCGCCCACGCGCGCACGTAGGGCTGCTTGGACCCCAGGTCGGTGCCGCGGCCCGTGACCCGGTGGTACTTGATGCCGATGTTCTTGCGCTCGCCGTCGGGCAAGAACTCCTTGAGGTCCGACATCGGCAGCTCGAAGCCGATGTCCTTGTAGAACTCGCGGTAGTCGAAGTCACCCGGGTAGCCCGACTCAGCGCTCCAGACCTGGCGCGACGACTCCATGTCGCGTGCGAAGAACACGATCCCGCCGGGCGACACGATGGGCGCGTGGACCCCGAAGCTCGGGCGCGGGTGCGCGTCGGTGAGGCCGTGCGACTCGAGGAAGGAAAAGCGAAGCCCGACCTCCTTCAGGTACACCTCGTGTCCCGGCAGGTAGCCGCACTCGGGGAGCCAGATGCCCTCGGCATCGCGGCCGAAGTGCCGCTTGTAGTGCTGCGCCGCCACGTGGACCTGGGCACGCACCGCCTGCGGGACCGGGTCCATCAGCGGCAGGAAGCCGTGGGTCGCGCCGCAGGTGATGATCTCTAGCTTGCCCGCGTCACGGTGCTTGCGGAACGCCCCGACCAGGTTGGAGCCGTACACGTCGCGGAAGATGCTGCGCACGTCCCGGAACTCGTCGTGGTAGAAGTGCGCGAGCTCCTGGAACTGGGGCTGCCAGTGACGGGTGCGCTGGATCTCCCGGCGCGCGAGCTCGACGAGCGCGTCGAGGTGGCGGTGGTAGCGCGCGATCAGCAGCTCGTCCGTCATCATCGAGACGAGCGGCGGCGACAGCGTCATCGTCAGCCGGTAGTCGACCCCGTCGCGCAGCAGGCCGTCGAGCACCCGGACGATCGGGACGTAGGTCTCGGTCAGCGCCTCGAAGAACCAGTCCTCCTCCATGAAGGCCGGGTATTCCGGGTGACGGACGTATGGCAGGTGGGCGTGGAGGACGGGGCACCAATACCCGACGGGCATGCCCCCCCCCTAGCGTCTGAAAGTGTCGCTCGCGCCTCCGGGCCGGAAGGCGTCGCTCGCTCCCCCGCGTGGGGTGCGGCCCTTCGTGCCCGGGGGCGCTGCGGCTCCGTCCACCGACTCGGCCGTCCAGGGCTCGGCCGCGAGGTCCGCCTCGCGCTCCGTCTGCAGCGCCGCCGCCGCGTCGGCGGGCGCGAGCTCGCCCGCGGCCCGGTAGCTCATGCGCCGACGCGCCCGCTCGGCCGAAGGGCCGACGCGCGGCGTGACGACGGTGTTGCTCTCGGCCAGCCGACGGAACTGGCCCGAGGGCAGGGTGATGCCGAGCTCGGCGCGATAGGTGCGGCGCGCCGCGTCCGTCCTCACGTACCACCAACGCGCGCCGGGCGGCAGCAGGATGTCGCTCGCGCCGCCGCTCACCGGGTCGACCACGCGCAGCGTGAGCCGCGACAGCGCGAGCGCCCGCTCGCCCAGGCTCTTCGCGAGCTGCTCGAGGCTCTCCGGCTTGACGTCCCAGTACGCGAAGATCCACTCCGGGTCGCGCACCAGCAGCCGGATCCGGTTCTGGCCGTAAGACTCCGGGAACAAGAAGCGCTCCTCCTCGAAGAGCCGCTTCGGCAGCTCGCGCGGCAGGTACTTCGCCGCGCGGATCTGGTCTTCGTCGCTGAGGCCCGGCACGGCGCGCGGGGGTTGGGCGACGATGCGGCTGCGCGGCGCCGTGGCCTTCTTCGCCGCCGTGCGCGGCGCTGCAGCCGCCTTCTTCTTCCCCGCGCTCGCCCGCGCGCCGCTCGCGGTCGCTCTGGGGCGTGCCTTCGGTGCGGCGGCCGCCTTCGTTTTGCGCGCGCGCGACTGGCTCGGCTTTGCCGCCTTTCGCTTCCGGGCTCCGCCCGCTTCGGGAGTTGCGCTCCCGACCGGCTTTTTCCTGCTGGTGGCCATAGGCGGCCAGTATACGCCGATGAGGGCCGGGCGCTCCCGGGCTGCCTGCGGTTACTAGGGCTCTGGCTCCGGGTTGCTCCGCTGGCGCGCTCCGGGCCGCGCCGCGCGCGCCCGGTTGGTGAGCTCGCGAACGCGCTGCTCGACCTCGCCTT
>DATEUE010000026.1:0-7444 GCA_035283305.1 Vicinamibacteria bacterium
GATCGTTCACGCTCGGCCTGCACGGGCCGGTAGGGCGTGAGAAACGGGCCGGGGCGCTTTGAAGGCGCTCCGGCCCGTTCGCTTGTCACCAGACCTGATTGATGCCGTACTTCGCGAAAACGGGATCGGCGGTCACCACGCCCAGGTCTTGTTCAAGGGCCTGGGCGACGAGCAGGCGATCGAACGGGTCGCGGTGGTGAAAAGGCAGGGTCGCCACGCGGGCCGTGTGCTTGAGGTCGATCGCCAGGGCCTGGAAACCGTTGACAGCGATCTGCTCGGGCACGAAGCGGTCGAGCGCGCCCTCGATTCGAAGCTTGCCAAGGCTGACCTTGATCGCGATCTCCCAGCCGCTGGCGACGCTCACGAAGCACTCGTTGCGCGCGCTCGCAATGGCTGTCCGCGCCTTCCGGGACAGCTCCTGGCCCGACCCCACCCACCACAGAAACGCGTGGGTGTCGAGCAACAGCTTCACCGGACGTAGTCCTCGAAGTCCTCAGGGGTCCGGTCGAAGTCGGGGGCCATCCAGACCCGCCCCCGGGCGGAGCCGGGCTTCCGCTTCCCCCTCGGGACGACGAGCGGCACCAACCGCAGCAGTGGCCGGTTGTCCTTCGCGATCACGACCTCTTCGCCGGAAACGGCCTTCTGCACGAGCTCTGAGAACCGTGCCTTGGCTTCGGCCACGTTGAACTGGGCCACGCGCGCCTCCCCTAGATAGTCATCCTAGATGACCAACAGCAGCCCGTCAAGCCGCGGCGGCCCACCCCAAGGACTCTCGCGGGCGGTGAGGACCCGCTTCCTGAGGCGGTCGGCTCAGGCGCCGACGACCTCCACGCCAAAGAACCAGGATCGCGGCTGCGGCTCAGGGCCGGACGGCCCGCTCCACAAGCGCGCGGAAGCGCGGCTCGTCACGCAGCGACTCGAGCGCCGGCTCGATCGCGGCGCGGGCGGCGGTGAGCCGCGGCCGCTTCGCGGCGGCACGCTCCAGGCAGTCGAGCGCCGGCGCGTGCTCGCCGCGCAGGGCGTGCGCACACGCGCCGTAGTAGGGGCTCATCGCGTCGTCGACCCCTCCGCGCATGCGCCGGTGGAGCGCCTCGATCGCCAGGTCCAGGGCGGCCCGGCCGGGCTCGGTCTCGCCGAGCCGCAGGTGGGCCTCGCCGATCCGCTGCTGCAGCTCGATGAAGGTCCGCCCGCGCAGCGCGTGGTCGACGTTACGCACGAAGTCCAGCTCAAGGGCGTACTCGGCGAGGGCGTCGCGCTCGCGCCCCTGGAGCGCGGCGATGTGGCCGAGGCGCGTGTGCGCGCCGACGATGATCATTCCCGCGCGCCCGGACAGGAAGGCCTGCTGCAGCTCGAGCGCGCGCCGCGCGGCCGCCTCCGCCTTCGTGAAGTCGCGCAGCAAGGTCGCGCAGTGGGCGAGCTGGAGCGCGCTCCAGCCCGCGCGGGGGTTGAGCGCGAGCGCCCGCTCGTACGCTGTGACCGCGCGCGCGAAGTCGCCGCGCAGGATGAAGTGCACCCGGCCGATGCCCGACTGGGCCGAGGCGTCCATCGGGTTGAGGCCGAGCGCCAACTCGAACGCCGCGAGCGCCTCCTCGTCACGCCCGAGCGAGGAGTAGGCGCCGCCCCGGTAGCGCCACACCTCGGCCGAGTCGGGCCGGAGAGCCAGCGCGCGGTCGAGCGAGACGAGGGCGCGCTCGCTGAGCTCGGGCGTCGTCAGGTAGTCGCCCTTCAGGTCGAGCGTGGCGCCGAGCATCATGTGGGCGCGCGCGTAGTCGGGGTCGAGTGCTATCGCCTGCTCGAAGAAGACGATCGCGCGGTCGAGCGCTTCCTGGCTCTCGGCCTGCAGGTTGAGCAGGCCCTTGGAGAAGGCCTCGTAGGCCGCGAGGCTCTGGGTCTCCTCGGGGTGGGGTCCCGGGGGCGGGAGCTGCCGGCGCAGGCCGCCCGTGATCTCGGCCACCAGGCGGTCCTGCAGCTCGAAGATCCCGTCGCGCGCCCCGTCGACTTGCGGGTGCAGCACGACGCGGCCGGTCGCAGTCTCGCTGACGCGGGCGATCACGCGGATGCGGTCCCCGAGGCCCTGGTAGCCTCCGCTCACGACGCCGCGCGCGCCCAGCTCGCGGCCCACGCGCACCGCGACCCCCGGGTCGTCCTTCTCGGCGGACAGCCCCAGCTCGCGCAGCACCTCGAGGATCCGCTCGCGCGCGACCACGACGATGCCGGGCACGCCCGCCAGGCCGGCGCTCAGGCTCTCGGCGAGACCGGTCCCGAGCCAGGCGTCCTCCGGCCGCCCGGTGATGTTGGCGAAGCCGATCACCGCCACCGTGTGGTCGCGGCCCGCGGCCAGGGTGGCGGCCTCCCCGCGGCCGACGGCGGCGAGCTCGCGGAGCACCTCGCGCATGTCCGCGGGGCGGCGCTCCTTCTCTTTCTCGAGCATCCGCAGCGCGAGCACCCCCAGCCCGGCCGCGAGCGGCCCCGAAGCACTCGGGGGCGCGGGATCGCGGCTCAGGATCGCCTCGACCAGCTCGACCATGTTCCGACCGTCGAAGGGCCTGCGGCCCGCGAGCATCTCGTAGAGCACGACACCCAGCGAGAACACGTCACTGCGCGCGTCGACGGCGTGGCCGCGGGCCTGCTCGGGTGACATGTACGCGAGGGTTCCCGCGATCATGCCCTCGAGCGCTCCATGGTTGCCGCTCCAGGTGAGCGAGTCCTCGTGCGCGGGCGGGGCGAAGCGCGCGAGGCCGAAGTCGAGCACCTTCACGAGCCCGCGCTCGTTGAGCATCACGTTGCCGGGCTTGACGTCGCGGTGGACGATGCCGTGCTCGTGCGCGTCCGCGAGGGCCTCGGCCACCTGCTCCACCACCTTCAGGATCGTGGCGGCCTCCATCCTCGCGTCCTTGAGCCGCTCGGCGAGCGTTCGGCCCTTCACGTACTCCATCGCGACCCAGGCGGATCGCTGCCCCCCCTGCTCGTCCTCGCCGACGTCGTAGACGACGGCGATGTTGGGGTGCGTCAGCGTCGCCGCGACCTTGGCCTCGCGCACCAGCCGCGCGGACGCCTCGCGGTCGCCTGCCGCCGCAGCGGAGAGCCGCTTCAAGGCGACCAAGCGATGCAGCCGCGTGTCTTCGGCGAGCCAGACCTCGCCCATGGCCCCGGCGCCGAGGCGCTCCTTCAGCCGGTAGTGGGCGACCCGTTCGTCCTGGGCCATGCGGTTCGCTTCATTATGAGCCGCACGCGGGGGTCGCTCCGAGTCAGAACAGCTTCCGGGAATCGAGCAGGATCGTGACCGGTCCCTGGTTCACGAGCGATATGTCCATCATCGCGCGGAAGACGCCGGTCGCGACCGCGAGACCCGAGGGCCGCAGCGCGTCGACGAAGCGGGAGTAGAGCCGATCGGCCTCCTCCGGCCGCGCCGCCTCGACGTACGAGGGCCGCCGGCCCCGGCGCGCGTCGCCGAGGAGAGTGAACTGCGAGACCACCAGCACGCCTCCGCGCACATCCAGCACCGAGCGGTTCATCTGTCCGGCCTCGTCCGGGAACACGCGCAGGTTCAGCACTTTGTCGGCGAGGGCCGTGGCGTCCGCCTCGCCGTCCGCCACCTGGACGCCGAGGAGCACGACGAGGCCCGTGCCGACGGCACCCTTCACCTCGCCATCCACGCGCACCGACGCTTCGCTCACCCGCTGCACCACGGCGCGCACGGCCGAGGAGGATACCACCCGCTGCCGGCACCGCGGGTTTTGGGCTACGATGCGGCATCTGCCCCGGGGGTGTCCCAGGGAACCAGTCCGTGAAGGAGGGGTCGTCCGATGGCGTACGTGATCGCTGAGCCCTGTATCAATACCAAGGACACAGCCTGCGTCGAGGTGTGTCCCGTCGACTGCATCCACCCGAAGAAGGACGCGCCCGACTTCGCGACGGAGACGAAGCTCTACATCGATCCTGAGACCTGCATCGACTGCGGCGCCTGCGTGCCGGTCTGCCCGGTGCAGGCCATCTTCCCCGTCGAGGAGCTGCCGGAGAAATGGGCGCACTTCACGAAGATCGATGCCGACTGGTACTTGAACCGCAACAAGTAAAATAGAGGTCCGAGCGTGCCTCCCTCCGAGCGCCGCCGCGATCAGCGCATGGGCATGAACGTAACCGTGCGCGTGCTCGGGCACGATCCCGATGGGACGCCGTGGGAGGAGATGACCGCGAGCGACGACATCTCCTACGGCGGCGCGTCGTTCCCGCTGCGCCATCCCCACGGCGTCGGCCAGGTGCTGCTGCTCTCCGCCCCGCTGCCGCGCAACTTCCGGCGCTACGACCTGGCCGAGACCTCCTACAAGACCTACGCGCTCGTGCGCAACTCGCGCTCCACCGAGGAGGGCGGCCACGTGGTGGGCGTGATGTTCCTGGGCCGCGTCCCGCCCAAGGGGTTCGAGGCCAAGCCGGGCGGGCGCTACCGGCTGCCGACCGACCCGCGCGCGGCAAACGCGCCGGCCTCGGCCGCCCCGCCGGGTGAGAGGCGTCGCCACGAGCGGCTGCAGCTGTTCGTGAACCTGCGCGTGAAGCGCGCCGGCGAGTCCGGCGTGATGGAGGAGCAGACCGTCACCGAGAACGTGAGCCGCGGCGGAGCGCGCGTCTACACGACGCTGGCCGTGAAGAAGGGCGAGTCGCTCTCGGTGACCGACCTCGAGAACGCGGTTACGGCCGAGGCGGTAGTGCGCAACGTGTACGTGGGGTCCGACCGGGTGACCCGGCTCAACCTGCAGTTCCCCGACGTGCGTGGCTTCGAGAAGCTGCTGCTCGCGGCCGGCACGCCTCCCTTGCCCCCGGACGAGACCCCGTGAGCGAGGTGCCTGCGGCGGGGCGGGTCGTGATCCGTTTCGGGGCAGAGCGCGTGCTCGGCGCGGCCGCCGTCGTGGCGCTCGAAGACTACGCCCGCGAGCTGACGCAGGCGAGCGCGGCCGAGGCGCTCGTGGCGGAGGGCGACACGGGCCGCCTGACGGGCATGGCACTCGACGCGCCGCGCATCGCGCCGCAAGGCGCCGTGCTCGAGGACATCGAGGCGTTCGCGCGCGAGCTTTCAGAGCGCGCTCCGCCCGGGCTCGGATGGTCGTGAACAGGAGGCAGCGATGATCCAGGAATACGCACGGCTGGCACGGCCCTACTTCGTGATGCTGGCGATCGTGACGGTGGGCCGCTGGCTGATGGGTACCGCGTTCGCGGTTCCCTACGAGAAGGGCACCCACGTCTTGAGCATCGTCACGCTCACTCTGTTCGCTTCGATCTTCTCGGCTGCGTTCACGCGACGCTGGCTCGGCTGGCGCCTGCCGCAGGCGGCCGGGTTCGCGATGTTCATGGCGCTGGTCTCACAGGTCGTGATCCTGCTCTCGACGGCCGCCTCCTACGGCCTCGACATACCGAGCTACTTCAGCGAGCCGATGGCGCTCAACCGGCAGGCCGACCCGATCGGCTTCTTGCCTGCCATGGGGTTCCGCGCCGGGGGTCTCGTGGTGAACACGATCCTGAACGGCATCACGGGCGCCCTCGGCTGGGCGCTCGGCGGCCTGCTTCCGGCGCGCGAACGCTAGCCGGGTGCGAGAAGCGCCTTGACGGGCCAAAAGCACTTTTGCTAGCGTGTGCCCCGCCCTGGTGATCGTCACTCTGGCACCCGTCGCCGCGCCGCCCACGGTGGGCGGCTCCGGCGCTCGGGCGCGCACGCAGCTTTCGCCAGGCAAGGCTAGGGAGGCCTATACGTTCATGGTCGAAGGTACGGTGAAGTGGTTCAACGAGTCCAAGGGATTCGGCTTTCTCTCGCGCGAGGGTGGGCCGGATGTGTTCGTTCACCACAGCGAGATCAAGGCTGAGGGGTTCCGGACACTCAACGAGGGTGACCGCGTGCGGTTCGAGGTGGTCGACAGCCCGAAGGGGCCGCGCGCTGCCAACGTAACGAAGATCGGCTAAGGGACTCTTTCGAGCCACTGAACCGAGAGACGCCCGGGGCCCCGCGGCTCCGGGCGTTTTCCTGTCTGGGGGGTGCTGCAGCGCGGTTCTGAGCCGGCGCGCGTGCACCCCCCAGACCCCCCGCTCGCTACGCGGGAGTGAATCCCGCTGCGCTCGCAGCCCGTTGTTGGTTGCCGGGGGCTGCATGCTGGGCGTGACTGATAGCATGCGCCGCATGAGCGACACCGGCACGCCTGCGGCCGCGGTTTCCGGGCGGCTCCTGTCGCTCGACCTTTTCCGCGGGGCGACGATTGCCGCGATGATCCTCGTCAACAACCCCGGCAACTGGGGCACGGTCTACTGGCCGTTGCTGCACGCGCCGTGGCACGGCTGGACGCCGACCGACCTCATCTTTCCCGTCTTCCTCTTCATCGTCGGGGTGTCGCTCACGCTCTCGAAGCGGATCGGGTTCCGGCCCGCGCTCTCGCGAGCGCTCAAGCTCGTCGGCCTGGGCCTGCTGCTGAACCTCTACCCCTACTTCCCGATCGCCGAGCTGCGCTGGCCCGGCGTCCTGCAACGCATCGGGATCTGCTACCTCGCGGCCTGGGCCGCGAAGCGCTACCTGCGCCCGCGCGGCAGAGGCCTGCTCGCCGTGGCCCTGCTCGCCGGCTACTGGCTGGTGATGGCGCGTGTGACCGGACCCGAGGGACATCCGCCCGGCTTCGAGATGCAGACGAACCTGGCCGCCCAGGTGGACCGGATTCTGCTCGTCCCGCACGTGTGGAGCCAGTCCAGGACCTGGGACCCGGAGGGCGTCCTGTCCACGTTCCCGGCGATCGCCACGACCCTCGTCGGCCTGCTGTTCGGCGAGTGGCTGCTCGGGCGGAAGGACCGCTCGCCGTTCCGGACGACGCTCGGCCTGCTCGCCTCTGGACTCGTGCTCACGGCCCTGGGCGTGGCGTGGGGCGAGTGGGCCCCGGCGTCGCTCCTCTTCCCGATCAACAAGGCGCTCTGGACCTCGTCCTACGTGCTGCTCACGGGAGGCCTGGCCGCGGCATTGCTCGGGCTCTGCTACTTCGTGGTGGACGTGGCCGGCGTGCGCGGCTGGGCAACGCCCTTCGTCAGCTACGGCAGGAACGCGATCGCCGTCTTCGTCGCCTCCGGCTTCCTGGCCGACACGCTCTCCGCGCTGCGCTGGCCAGCGACGGACGGCACGCTGGTGTCCCTCGGGGAGCGCCTCTACGCCTTCTTCCCGGCGAGCGTCCTGCCTGCGTACGCGGCTTCGTTCGTGTGGGCGCTGATGATGGTCGTGCTGTTCTACCTGATGGCCGCCGTCATGGACCGGCGCGGGGTCTACCTGAAGGTCTGACGTCCGCCGCTCATCGTTTGTCGTTCTTCTTGAGCCCGGCCAGTACGGCGAAGGGGTTGTTGAAAGCTGGACGGCGCGGCTCCGGCTTGCGGGCGGCCGGCGGTTTCGCACTCGCGGCGCGGTCGGGAGCGGCCGGCGGCCGCCCGC
>DATEUE010000027.1:0-5946 GCA_035283305.1 Vicinamibacteria bacterium
GGCCGGGCCCGCGACTCCGGCGCCTGGGGCAGCGGCGCGCGCGCCGGCCAGAACGGAAAGCGCAAAGCACTCGCGAGCTGGACCTGGTCCTCGCCCGTTGCGGTGAGCGTCACGCTCTGGACGTCCACCAGGCGGTGCGAGACCGAGAGCCGCTGGAAGAAGCGGTCGATCTCCTCGTAGCCGCCGAGCGCCGTCACGTCGAGCACGAGCTCGCCGCGCGTGCCCGACTCGACGGGCGCGCGCGGCGCGATCTCGACCCGCGCCAGGTGTACGGCCTCGGCCACGTCGCGCACCAGCAACACGTCCGCCGCGGCGGTCGGCCCGTCCGGCAGGATGCGCCGCAGCGTCTCGAGACGGCGATCGAGCAGCAGCCGCTCGTCGGCGAACGGCCTCGCCGGCTGCGCCGCGGCTGCCAGCAGGGCCAGGGCGAGCGCCCCGACCACGCTAGCCACGCCTCCCGCCGCGCCGCCAGGAAGAGACGTGCGCGGGCAGCGGGATCCCGGGGGAAAGGCGTGGGTCGGCGACCGGCTCGAGCGGCTGGAGCCGCAGCGGCAGCTCGCCCGCCCACGCCTCGAGCGCGTAGTCCGGCTCGTCGTCCTTCGGCGGACCCGTGCGCAGCTTGGCCGACGCCTCGTCGAGCGCGAACGCGACGACGCGTGTCGCACGCAGCTCCAGCTCCGACGCGCCGCGCACGCCGCCGAGTCGCCCCGGCACGATGTGCTCCACGATCGCGTCGAGCGCCCGGGTCTTCTCGGCCGGGTCTTCGATCTCGCGCGGCGTGCCCACCACCACGACGCTCCTGTAGTTCATCGAGTGGTGGAAGGCGGAGCGCGCGAGCACCAGGCCGTCGAGCAGCGTGACGCTGAGGCACCCCGGCGCGCCCGCGCAGAAGAGCTTCAGCATGCGGCTCGCGGCCGAGCCATGGATCACGACTTCGTCGCCGATGCGCGCGAACGCCGTGGGGATCACGAACGGCTGGCCCGCGTCGACGAAGCCGACGTGGCAGACGAAGGCCTCGTCGAGGATGGCGTCGATCGTGCCGCGATCGTACTGGCCGCGCTCCGGCAGGCGCCGGACGGTGGTCCGCGGCGTGGGCCCGCCCGACTGGCTAGTAATCGGCGTCGTCGTCGTCGACGACGTCGTCGCGCCGACGCCTGGGGCTGGTCTTGCGCGCGGGCTTCGCTTCGGGCTTCTGCTTGAAGCGTCTGCCGCGGTCGGGGCCTGTTTCTTCCGGCGGTGGGAACGTGGGCGCCGCGCCGGGACGAAAGCCGCCACCGGGCCGCGAGAAGCCGCCGCCACCACCGGGTCGCGAGAAGCCGCCGCCGCCGCCGCCGGGCCGCGAGAAGCCGCCGCCGGGCGCGCCAGCCGGACGCGGCGGCCGGTCCTCGGCCGCGTTCACGCGCATCGCGCGGCCCTTGAGGTCGCGTCCGTTCATCTGCTCGATGCACTTCTGCACGGCCTCGTCGTTCTCGAACTCGACGAAGGCGAAGCCGCGCGGCCGGCCCGTTTCGCGGTCGGTCGGGACCTTCGCGTCCACCACGCGTCCGACCGCGCCGAAGGCCTCGACGAGCTCCTCGCGGGTCACGTCGAAGCTGAGATTGCCTACGAACACCTTGCTCGAAATCGTCCCGTCTCCTTGTTCGACCACGCCCGCGCCGCCCCGGCCAGAGCCACGGGCGCCCACCGCGCGAGAGGAGGACTGTAACAGAACGGCTGGCGGTTTCCAACGACGGCCCGGGTGTATAAGGGCCCCCACACGCATGGGAAGAGTCGAGATCGCCCCGGTCACGGGGCGGCGGGAGCTCGAGGCCTTCGTAGCACTCCCGTACCAGCTCCACCGGCGCGACCCCTGCTTCACGCCGCCCCTGCGCCGAGACGTGCGGGCCCAGCTCGACGCCACGCGCAACGGCGAGGCCGGATTGCTGGTGGACGGCTTCGAGACGCCGTCCGTGGTGATGATGCCGCACAACCCCGCTCACTACCCGCAGCTCGTCGAGGGCTCTGGCCTGCGCAAGCTGAAGGACCTGCTGGCCTTCGAGAACACGTCCGCCAGCCTGCCCGCGCGCCTCGTCAAGGCCACCGAGATCGTGAAGCCCGTCGTGATCCCCGAGCTCGTGATCTTTGCCGAAGCCAAGGGCGAGCCCATCGGCTTCGCTGCCGCGATCCCGGACGTGAACGTGGCGCTGCGCGCCAACCCCTCGGGACGGCTGTTCCCGGGCCTGCTGAAGGTGGTGTGGGCCAGTCGCGGGATCGCCCGGTTGCGCGTGCTGCTGCTCGGCGTCCTGCCGGAGTGGCGCGGACGCGGCATCGACGCGCTGCTCTGCCGGCGCATCTGGGAGAACGGCTGCGCGCGAGACTTCGCGTGGGCCGAAGCCGGCTGGGTGCTCGAGGACAACCACGCGATGATCAACGCGCTCCACCACGTCGGCTTCCGGGCGTACAAGACCTACCGCATCTACGAGCGGGCGCTGTGAGGGTCGCGGTGACCGGCGGGACGGGCTTCGTGGGCCGGCCGCCCGAAGCCCCGCCACGCTCGGAGGCACGTACCACGCGGCCCACGCCGAGGTCGTCTCGCAGCGCCAGCTCGGCGAGACGCTGGGCCGAGCCCTCGGCCGCCCGGTCCGCTTCGTGCGCCTGCCCGGCCCGCTGCTCGTGGCGCTGCTGCACGCGGGTCGCGCCCTGGGGCACGCCACGGGTCTCGGGCACTTGCCCGGGCCCGACAAGGCGCACGAGCTGCTGGCGCCCGCCTGGCGCGCCTCGAGCGAGGCGCTGCGGCGAGACGCGGGCTTCTCGGCCGAGGTGCCCATCGAGCGTGGCTTCGCACTCACGGCGAGAGCCTACCGGGACGCCTCGTGGATCTAGCGCCGATCGACCGCGCGACCCTCGCCTACCTGGGCGTCGCGTTCGCCTTCACCCTGGCCCACGGCCCGCGCCACGCCGCCGCGACGGCGCCGCTCTTCGCGGGTCTCGCGGGCGCAGCTGTGGTCGCCTTCGTCCTCGCGCCCCGGGCGCGCCGCGCGGGCCCACTCGGACGCTTTCTCGCCGAGTTCTACCCGCTCGCCCTGACGGTTGGCCTCTACTCCCACGTCGGGCTCGTGAACGCGGCGCGGGGCGTGTCGCACGACGGGCTGGTCCAGGCCTGGGAGCAGGCGCTCTTCGGCTTCCAGCCCTCGCTCGCCTGGATCCGCGCGTTCCCGTCTCCCGCGTGGAGCACGCTGATGCACGCCGCCTACCTCTCGTACTACGGGATCCTGGTCGCCGCCCCCGTCGAGCTGTGGCTCGCGGGAAGGCGCTTTGCCGCCCGCGTCACGCTGCTGCTGACGATGACGGCCTTCTACGTGTGCTACACGATCTTCCTGGTCTTCCCCGTGGCCGGCCCTCGATACGTGTGCGCGCCCGCCCGAAACGCCGCGACGGCGGCCCCCGTCGCGGCCTTCACCCACCGGCTGCTCGAGGGCGGCTCGGCGTGGGGCACGGCGTTCCCGTCTTCGCACGTGGCCGCGGCGCTCGTGGCCGCGATCTGCGCCTGGCGCGGCCTGCCGCCGCTCGGGCTCGCGCTCGTCCCGCCGGCGCTGCTGCTGTCGCTCGCGACCGTCTACGGGCAGCTCCACTACGCCGTCGACGCGCTCGCCGGAGCCGCGCTCGCGGCGGTCGTGCTCTTTGCCGGCGGCCGGGCGGGTTATGATGCGGGCGCCGCCCGTGCGAAACCTGAGCCGCGAACCCCGCGCCCACAACGGAGCTCCCCGATGATGAGCCGCAGCCCCGCCCTGGCCCTCCTCGCCTGCCTCGCAACCCCGGCATTCGCCGCCGAGAACCTCGACTGGGCGACGATCGGCCGCATCCGCGACGAGGGCTTCCGCCGCTCGCAGGTGATGGAGACGGCGGCGCAGCTCACCGACGTGCACGGGCCGCGCCTCAGCGGATCGCCCCAGTACAAGAAGGCCGCGGAGTGGGCGCGCCAGCAGCTCGAGAGCTGGGGGCTTCAGGACTCGCACCTCGAGGCCTTCCCCTTCGGCCGCGGCTGGAGCTTCGAGCGCAGCTCGGCCCACGTGGTGGCCCCCGCCAGCTTCCCGCTGGTGGCGATCCCGAAGGCCTGGACCGCGGGAACGAGCGGCGTCGTGCGCGGCAAGGCCGTGCGCGTCAGGGTCGAGTCCGAGGCGGACGTCGAGAAGTGGAAGGGCAAGCTCGCGGGCCTGGTGGTCTGGGCCGGCGAGTCGCGCGAGCTCAAGTCCCCGGAGGACCGCGGCGTCTTCCAGCGCTACAGCGAGAAGGAGCTCGACGACCTCGAGCAGTACCAGCTGCCGGGCCCGCGCGGCCCACGCGGCCCCGCGGGCGGGCCGCCGTTCGACCGCGAGGCCTTCCTGCGGCGGCGGCGGGTGAACCAGGCGCTCGAGAAGCTCTACGCCGCCGAGAAGCCGCTCGCCGTCGTCGAGCCCTCGGAGCGCGACGCCAACGTGCTGCGACTCGGCAGCGGCGGCTCGCGCAAGAAGGGCGACCCGCAAGCGGTGACCCAGCTCGTGGTCTCGGCGGTGCAGTGGTCGCGCGTCGCCCGGCTCCTCGAGCGCAAGCTCGAGGTCGAGGTCGAGATCGACGTGAAGGCGACGTTCCACGAGGACGACACGAACGGCTACAACGTCGTGGCCGAGCTTCCCGGCAGCGATCGCAAGGGCGAGCTCGTCATGATCGGCGCGCACCTCGACTCCTGGCACCCTGGCACCGGCGCCACCGACAACGGCGCGGGCTCGGCCGTGATGATGGAGGTGATGCGGATCCTGAAGGCGACGGGCGTGAAGCCGCGCCGCACGATCCGGATCGGCCTGTGGGGCGGCGAGGAGCAGGGTCTCATCGGCTCGCGCGCCTACGTCTCGGAGCACTTCGCCTCGCGGCCGCAGCCGCCTGAGCCCGCGCCCGACGAGCTGCCGGCGTTCCTGCGGAGCGACCCGCCCGCGCCGATGACGCTCAAGCCGGACCACGCGAAGCTCGCGGCCTACTTCAACCTCGACAACGGCACCGGCAAGATCCGCGGCATCTACCTGCAGGAAAACGCCGCGACCAAGCCCGTGTTCGAGGGCTGGATGGCCGCGGTCGAGGACGTGGGTGCGACGCGCGTGTCGATGCGCAACACCGGGGGCACCGACCACCAGTCGTTCGACTCGGTCGGGCTGCCAGGCTTCCAGTTCATCCAGGACCCGATCGAGTACTCGAACGGCAGCTTCTTCGGAACGCACCACACCGACATGGACGTGTACGACCGGCTGCAACGGGAGGACCTGATGCAGGCCGCGGTCGTGATCGCGACCTTCGCTTACACCGCCGCCAACCGAGACGAGATGCTGCCGCGGAAGCCCCTGCCGCCCGTCGCGGCTCCCGCGGCGGCGCCGGCGGAGAAGGTCAAGGGCGCTCCGAAGGCGCCGCGCAAGGCCGCGGAGGCCGCGCCCGGCGCTCGCTGAGCAGGGAGGCGTGACGAGGCCTTGAACCTCTTCGCCTACGGAACTCTGATGTCGGTCGAGGGTTTGCACGACGCGCTCGGCGAGCGGGCGGACGTCGTGACGCTGCGGCCGGCGCGCCTGCCGGGCTGGCGGCGCATCTGGAACGTGTTCCGCCCCGAGTGGAACGGCGGTGTGCTGAACCTCGAGCCCAGCCCGAGCGACGTGGTCGTCGGCATGCTCGTCGAAGGCTTGACCGAGGACGACGTCCAGCTCCTCGACTCGAAGGAGTCGACCCACCTGCCGCGCGACACCGTCTACGTCGAGCCGTTCACCGGCGAGGTGGTGCCGGCGCAGGTCTACCGCCGGCGCAAGGGCAACCACGCCGGCAAGCCCTCCGGCCGCTACAAGACCGTCGTGCTCGAGCGCGCCTACCGCGCCGGCTGGGAAGTGTACGAGAGCCTGTGCCGGGGGACGGTCGACTCCGCCGGCAACCCGCTGACGTTCGGATAGAGCGCCC